>CAZSJU010000350.1:0-3688 GCA_964607235.1 uncultured Anaerolineae bacterium
GAGATCTATTCCTGGTGGGCGGGCGACGAAGGCCCGGCGCTCGATGCGCTGATCGCCCTGTACAACGAAATGTACCCCGACGTCGAACTCATCAACGCCACCGTCGCGGGCGGCTCGGGCACCGAAGCCAGGGCCGTGCTCAAGACCCGCATGTTGGGCGGTGACCCGCCCGACAGTTTCCAGGTTCACGCCGGGCAAGAGCTGATCGGCACCTGGGTCGTGGCCGACCGCATGGAAGACCTTACCTTCTTGTTTGAAGAAGAAGGCTGGATGGACAAGTTCCCCGCCGGATTGCTGGACCTGATCAGCACCGACGAGGGCATCTGGTCCGTCCCGGTCAACATCCACCGCTCTAACGTGCTGTGGTACATCCCCGACAACCTGCAGGAATGGGGTGTGGACGTGCCCGCGGACTGGAACGCGTTCCTGGACATGTGCCCCACGCTGCAAGATCAGGGTGTGATCCCCCTGGCGCTGGGCGTCAACTGGACCCACAACCATCTGTGGGAATCGGTCGCCCTCTCTGAGCTGGGCGTCGACGGCTGGAACGCCTTGTGGGCCGGGGAAAAGGCCTGGACCGATCCCGACGTCAAGGCCACCTGGGAGCTGTTTGGCCAGATCCTCGACTGCACCAACGAGGATGCCGCCTCGCTCTCCTGGCAACAGGCCACCGACCTGGTGATCAGTGGCGAAGCCGCCTTTAACGTGATGGGCGACTGGGCCGCGCAGTACTTTACCGTCATCAATGACATGGCGCCCGGCGTCGACTATGACTGGGCGCCCGCGCCCGGCACCAGCGGCGTCTTTATGGCGCTGTCCGACTCGTTCGGCCTGGCCCAAGGCGCCCCCAACCGCGACAATGTCATCGCCTGGTTGCGCCTGTTAGGCTCGGCCGAAGGCCAGGACGCCTTTAACACACTCAAGGGCTCTATCGCCGCGCGCCTCGACAGCGACCTGTCGCTGTACAACGCCTATGGTCAAAACGCCGCCCAGGACTGGGCCTCCGACACCGTCGTCGGCAGCCTGGCCCACGGCGCCGTCGCCAACGAGGTCTTTTCCAATGGCTTTGCCAGCGGGATGGAAGTGTTCCTCAACACTCGCAACCCCGACGCCACCACCGACGCCCTGCAAGAACTGTGCGTCGAATCTGGCATCTGCCAGTAAGCGCGTCGTCTGAACTTTGCCCGCAAGGGTAGCGCGTGGGGTGCTTTTTTCCGGGTTCACCCGAGACTCGGGCCTGACCGGAAAAGGCGCCCCACGCCATCCGGCGCACTGGCTGAGCTGTCTTGTTCTGGAGGTGCTGCGTATGGCAAAATTACGTTCCATCAATCGCGACCGCTTGTCGGCCTTTTTGATGCTGGCGCCCTCGGTCATCCTGATCGCCATTTTCGTCTATGGCTTTATCGGCCGGACTACTTATGACTCGCTGACCAACTGGCAAGGGGTCGGCGATAAAACGGACGTCGAGTTTGTCGGCCTGGCCAACTATGATCAGCTTTTCACCGGGCTGCTGGACGTGCGTTTCCGCCAGAGCCTGGTGAACACTTTTTTCTTCACCTTGTTCTTTATGGCGGGGTGTGTGTTTCTGGGCCTGCTCATGGCGGTCCTGCTGGATCAGAGTGTGCGTTTCGAAGGGGTCTTTCGCATCATCTTTTTGTTCCCAATGTCGCTGTCTTTTATCGTGAGCGGCACCGTCTGGCGTTGGTTGTTCAATCCCAAAGGCGGCCTTAACCGTCTGCCCACCCTGATTGGGCTGGAACCCCTCACCATCCGGTGGATGACCGACCGCACACAAATCTGGCAGTTTAACTGGCAGGATTTGCCCAAGATCCTGGCCATTGGGGCGATCATCTTTTTAACGCTGTTGGTCATCCGTTTCTGGCGGCGGGAGCGCAAACGCGCCGCCTATGTCATCGGCGCGCTCGCGGCCGTCATCTTGGTCTGGACCGCCCTGGGTGGCGCGGACGCCATTCAGACCACCAAATACCCGGAACCCCACGGTTTTAACATCGCGCTGATCAGCCTGGTCATCGCCGCAGTGTGGCAGATGTCGGGCTATACGATGGCGATGTACCTGGCCGGGATACGCGGCATCCCCGAAGAGTTGCGCGAGGCGGCCCGTGTGGATGGCGCGAGCGAGTTACAGGTCTATCGCCACATCATCATCCCCATCCTGCAGCCGATCACGCTGAGCGCGATGATCGTGCTGGGGCACATCTCGCTCAAGATCTTTGACCTGGTGTTTGTAATGGCCGGCCCAGACAATGCGACCACCGACGTGCCCGGCACCCTGATGTTTACCACGGCCTTTCGGGCCAACCAGTTTGCGAAAGGCGCGGCCATCGCTATGGTGATGCTGGTGCTCGTAGCCCTGGTGATCGTGCCGTATCTCGTCACCACGTTGCGCTCGGAGCACGAACTATGACCACGAAAAAACGATCCAATCGCGTTGCCATTTACGGCGCCCTGATCTTGCTGGCCATCATTTACCTGATACCGGGTTATATGGTGATCGTCACCAGCCTCAAAAGCCCCGATCAAATCAGCATGAACACGGTGTGGAACCCACCGCAAATCTGGAACTGGTACAGTTTCGTCGATGCATGGGAGGCGTTCGCGCCCAGTCTGCTCAATAGCCTCAGTCTGGTGATCCCGGCGACGGTGCTCTCGGCCATCCTGGGCTCGCTCAACGGCTATGTGCTCTCTAAATGGAAGTTCCGTGGCGCCAACGTGCTGTTCCCGTTGATGCTGTTTGGGATGTTTATCCCCTACCAGAGCATCCTGATCCCGCTATTCCAGTTTCTCAAAAGCATCAATTTGTACGGCAACATCCCCGGCCTGGTCTTGGTGCACGTAATCTATGGATTGCCCATCACGACCTTGATCTTTCGCAACTATTACGCCGAGGTGCCGACGGAAATGGTCGAAGCGGGTTCGATCGACGGGGCGAGTTTTTTCGGCGTCTACCGCCACATTGTGTTCCCGCTCTCTATGCCGGGCTTTGTGGTGGTCATCATCTGGCAGTTTACCCAGATTTGGAACGAGTTCCTGTTCGCCGTCACGCTCACCAGCGGCACCGACAAAGCGCCCATCACCGTCGCGCTCTCAAACCTGGCCGGCGGCCGGGCTGTGCAGTGGAACCTGCCGATGGCGGGCGCCATCTTGGCCGCGCTGCCCACGCTGCTGGTGTACATTTTGCTGGGACGGTACTTTATCCGCGGGTTGCTGGCAGGTTCGGTCAAGGGCTAGAGAAAGTGCCGCTGGGGCTTTGTTCCTCTAGCGGTTCGACGTGCACGTAAGCGCGGTCCACGTCGGGATGGGCCTCTAGTTGCGCCTGCACCCGGTCTGAAATGTCGTGCGCCTCGCGCAGCGGCAGGTGGCCGTCCACGTTGATATGCAGGTCGGCCACTAACTGCGGCCCCACATATTCGAGGATGACCTGGTGCACCGCTTCCACGCCCGGCACCTCGGCCGCCATCTGGGCGACCGCCTGGCGCAATTCAGGCGGCGCACCGGCTCCGGTCAAATAGCCCAGGTTCTCGCGCCAGGCCTCAAAAGCGGCCCGCCAGACCCACAGGCCCACCAGCACGCCGGCGGCGGGGTCCATCAACGGATGGACCCACGCCGCGCCCAGCACACCCACAAAAGCCGCCGCCGAGGCCAACACGTCGGACAGATTGTCCTTGGC
>CAZSJU010000351.1:0-3679 GCA_964607235.1 uncultured Anaerolineae bacterium
CACAAACCAGCTACCGATAAACACCAAAATGGTGTAAAATTGTGGTGAAATGGAGGTAAAGAGATGACTAGTCGACAAATCGTTATCGATGTGCCAGAGAAGATACTGTTAGCAGAAAAGACAGACGAAACAAGTTTCGCCCGTGAACTGCGTACGCTTGCTGCTGTCAAGTTGTATGAATTGGGACGCCTTTCCTCAGGCCGGGCGGCTGAGCTTGCTGGTATGCCACGTGTAGAGTTCCTGTTAACCCTGGGACGTTACAAGGTCTTTCCCTTTGAAGCCGAGCTCCATGATTTGGAGAGTCATTATGAGGCAGGCAATTAGCAATACCTCGCCCTTGCTCTACCTATATCGTATTGACAAAACAGAGTGGTTACCCTATCTATTCAACGAGATATGGGTGCCCACAGCAGTCACACTGGAACTCAAAGAAGGCAGGCAAAGAGGTTACGACGTCCCCGACCCAAATGAGTATGATTGGCTGCAAATTGTTGAGCCCAGCTTTGTACCATCCGAATGGTTGACATTAGATTTGGGCAAAGGGGAAATTGAAGCCATGGCGTTAGCGCTAGAGCATCCAGACCGCATCGCGCTACTAGACGATGCTTTAGCACGCAGGATCGCCCAAGCCGCTGGCCTAAAGGTTTGGGGGACGCTCAGGATATTACTCGAAGCGAAATCTGAAGGTCTGGTCCAAAAGGTTGAACCTGGAATAGACAGCCTGGAAAACTCGGGTATGTGGATCTCAAAAACTATACGACAGCGGATACTTGTACTAGCTGGCGAGCAATAATAAGGATGAACTATCATCACCACTATAAACTTTGGCGACTGTACCTACACCGAGATAAAAACCCACGCCCGGTCCGGCGGCCAGGCACAGCGTCTCGGCGACCCCACCCATGCCAACGCCACGCTAGGGGCCGAGCTATGGACTGCCGCCGTCGACGCGCTGGCCCAGACGCTCCAGGCCGTCGCCGCCACGCCCCTGACCCGTCAACCTAAAGATGCTTAAAGGAGCCTTACGATGACCGTCCCACAGATCGCCCTCACGCCCCAAGGTCCCACGTTTTCGCGCCTGGCGCTCGGCTTTTGGCGCCTGGTCGATTGGGGGCTGACGCGCGAGCAACTGCTGGCGCGGATCCAGGCCGCCTTGGACCTGGGCATCACCACTTTTGACCACGCCGACATTTACGGTGACTATCAGTGCGAAGCGATCTTTGGCGCCGCGCTGGCTCAGGCACCCGGCCTGCGCCCCAAGATGCAACTGGTCACAAAGTGCGGCATCAAGCTGGTCTCTTCCCGCCGCCCAGCGCACACGCTCAAGCACTATGACACCACGCAGGCGCACATTGTCGCTTCGGTCGAGCGCTCGTTGACCCACCTGCACAGCGACAGCATCGACCTGTTGCTGATCCACCGCCCCGACCCGCTGATGGACGCCGACGCGGTCGCCGCGGCCTTTGTCGCCTTGCGAGCGGCCGGCAAGGTGCAACACTTTGGCGTCTCTAACTTTACGCCCGCACAATACGAGCTATTGGCCTCGCGACTCGACTTTCCGCTGCTCACCAATCAGGTCGAGTTCTCGCTCATGCACCTGGACCCGCTACACGACGGCACTTTTGACCTGTGCCAGCAGCGGCGCATCGCCCCCATGGCCTGGTCGCCCCTGGCCGGCGGGCGGCTGTTCCAGGAAGAGAGTGCGCGCGCCGCGCGGCTGCGCCATGCCCTGAATACGGTGGGCGACGCGCTGGGCGGGGCCACGCTCGATCAGACTGCCCTGGCCTGGATCCTGACCCACCCCGCCGGGATGATCCCCGTGTTGGGCAGCGGCAAGCTCGAGCGCCTGCAACGCGCCGCCGCCGCTGCAAACCTGCGGCTCTCACACGAGGCGTGGTTCGCGCTGTGGAGCGCCTCGACGGGGCACGAGGTGCCGTAAAATGGAGATCAACGTCACCACACTCACCGCCGACGACGAGGCGCGGCTCAAGCAGCAGCGCGCCGTGATCGAGCGTCACCTGGCGCCGGCGGCGATCCCCAAATATGCCACTACTGCCGGCAAGCTGGGCTTGTTGCACGCGCTGCTCGAGGCCAACCTGTTTTCGCCCCAACAGACCTACCCGCTGCAGTGCATGGGCGTCGTGCTGGGCGACGTCTTTGTCCAGGAACTGGGCATGCAGTGGGTCGTCGTGCAGGACAAGCACGGCCGCGACCCGGCGGTGCAACTGGGCGACACGCCCATCATCCTGTTCCCGCTCACAATGATCTCCAAGCGCGTCGAACGCGGCGAAACGATAGACGTCTTTGAACTGTTTGGCGACATTGCGATGCAGGTCGAAGACATGCTGGCGCAGGAGTAGACGAGCGTGTCCCAGGGAATCGGCTGCTTGAACGAAAAGCCGCTGCACGCCGCGCTAAAAGCGTGGTACGCCCGGCCCGGAGACCGGCTTGAGGTGCCGGTCGACGGCTTTGTGATCGACGTCGTGCAGGGCGACCTGTTGGTCGAGATCCAGACGGGTAATTTCTCCGCCATCAAGTCTAAACTGCAGCAATTGACCGAGACGCACCCGTTGCGGCTGGTCTACCCGGTCGCCCGCGAAAAGTGGCTCCTCAAGCGCAAAGATGGCAGCCAGCGCGCGACGCGGCGCAAATCGCCCCAGCGCGGCCGGGTCACCGACGTGTTCTGGGAGCTGGTCAGTTTTCCCCGGCTGCTGCTGCGTCCCAACTTTTCGCTAGAGGTGGTGCTGATCCAGGAAGAAGAGGTGCGCCGCTACACCGGCCGGCGCCGGTGGCGGCGGGGCGGCTGGGTGACCGAGGAGCGCCGCTTGATCAAGGTGGTCGAGCGCCACCCCTTTGAGAGCGCGGCGGACGTGGGCGCGCTGTTGCCGGGAGACCTGGCAGCGCCGTTCACCACGGCGGACCTGGCCAAGAGGATGGAGATCCGGCTCAAGCTGGCGCAAAAGATGGCCTATTGTCTGCGCCGGATGGGCGCCATCCGGCAGGTGGGCAAGCGCGGGCGCGCCTACCTGTACACCGTCGGATAAAAAAGAGGCGCACATGCCCGGCATCCTGGAGCGTCACGCGGGTCTCGATTCAAACCAGGTCGACATGTGGCCTCCTTGGGAGGTCTAACAGGCTAGATAGACTATGCGACGTTTCGTGCCCTTTATGCTGCTCCTGCTCCTCATCGCCGCCGTGATGCGCGTGAGCTTTTTCTTCACGGTGGTCTATTTGTTTGCCGGCGTCTACCTGCTGACGCGGCTGTGGGCGCCCCGCATCCTCAAGCCGCTAAAAATCGAGCGTCGTTTCGTGGACCGCGCCTTTCCGGGCCAGGCGGTGCCGGTCAAGGTCAAGCTACACAACGCTGGCTGGCTGCCCATCCCCTGGCTGCAGGTCCACGAGTCGCTGCCCACGGCCTTGCGCCCCCCCACGCTCCAAGACCAGGTCTTGGGCCTGGGTCCGCACGCCGGCCAGCAGTTCTGTTATACGCTCCAATGCCGGCAGCGGGGCTATTACCCCATCGGGCCGCTGACAGTACGCAGCGGCGACCTGCTGGGTCTCGCGCCTCCTAACATCGGTGAGGTTGCGCCGGACCGCCTCATCGTCTATCCACGGATGGTGTCCCTGGAACGGCTGGGGCTGCCCACCCGCTCCCCTTTTGCGGCGCTGCCCGCCCCTT
>CAZSJU010000352.1:0-3670 GCA_964607235.1 uncultured Anaerolineae bacterium
GCCCACGACGCCTTGGAGCACCGCGTACAGAAACGCACCGCCGAGTTGGCACAAGCCAACGCACAATTGCGACATAAAGTCGCCGAGCGAGCGCAGGCAGAGGAAAGAATAGCGCGCCTCAATCGTGTGCTGCGCGCCATCCGTAACGTCAACCAACTCATCGTGCGGGAAAAAGACCCTGCCCGCCTGATCCAGGGCGCTTGCGATAACCTGATCGAGACGCGCGGGTATCACAATGCCTGGCTTGTCCTCACTTGCCCTGGCGGGCAGTGCCAGGGGAGCGCAGAGGCCGGCCTGGGCGAGGATTTCTCCCCCCTGCTTGAACAGTTACAACACGGCGATTGGCCCGCTTGCGGGCAACGGGCACTGGCACAAGCAGAGGTCGTGGTGACCCCAGACCCTTCCACCGCCTGCGGCGACTGCCCCCTGGCAGCGAGTTACACCGGCCGGGGGGCGATGACCATGCGACTGGCGCACGGCGGCAAGGTCTACGGTTTGTTGTGCGCTTCCATCCCGGCCGCTCTCACCACAGATGAAAAAGAGCAAGCCTTGTTCCAAGAACTTGCCGGGGACATTGCCTTTGCCCTACATAACATCGAGCTGGAGCAGGCGCGCAAACGCGCCGAGTCCCAAAGGGCGGCGGCCCTCGACGCCTTGCGGGCCAGCGAACAGCGTTATAAATCACTCCTTCACAGGATTCAGGCCGCAGTTATAGTGCACGATGCGGATACCCAGATCATAGCCAGCAACTCCAAGGCGCAAGAATTGCTGAGGTTAACGGAAGATCAGATACTGGGCAAGACGGTCATGGATCCCGACTGGCAGTTCCTCCGCGCTGACGGCGAGCGAATGCCCCTGGAAGAATACCCCGTCAATCAAGTGATGGACACTCGGCAGCCGTTGAGAGACTTGACGGTCGGTATATATCACCCTGACGCGGGTGATCTCACGTGGACGTTAGTGAATGCTGATCCTGTGTTTGATGACGTGGGAAAAGTACAACAGGTGATCGTGACGTTTATGGACATCACTGCGCACAAACGGGCGGAGGAACAAGTTACCCACAGCCAGCGCCTGTTGTTGGCCCTCAGCCAGGCGGCCCAGGCCGTGCAGCGCGTGCAGAGCCCCAAAGCGGTCTACCGCACCGTCGGTGAGCAGATAACCCGGTTGGGACTGGATGCCACAGCCCTTACCCTCAGCGACGACCGTTCACATTTGCTCGTCTCCTACCTCACCCTCAAATCGGACATAGTGCGGGCGGCCGAGACACTGACCGGCCTGTCGGTGCAAGGGTACCGTGTCCCGCTGACGCCGGACGGCTTTTTCCAGCGCATCGTCGATGGAGAAGAGACGGTATTTAGTCATCTCGGCGCCGAGATCTTGGCCCAAGCCCTGCCCCGGCCGGTGCGCCGGCTGGCCGGCCGGTTGGCGCACCTGTTGGGCTGGCAAGAGAGCATATTTGCCCCACTGATCATTGGCGACGCGGTCCAGGGAGTGCTGGCCGTCACCGGCGCCAACCTGACCGCATCCGACGTGCCGGCCGTCACGGCCTTTGCCAATCAGGCCGCCATCGCTATCGAGAACGCACGGCTGTACCAAGAGACTCAACGACTGGCCACCTTTAACCAAAGCATCGTCCAAAGTATGGCCGAAGGCATCGTCGTAGAAGACACCGCCGGAACCCTCACCTTTGTCAACCCTGCGGCGGCGGCGCTACTGGGCTACGCACCCGACGAACTGGTGGGGTTGCACGGGACAACCATCGTCCCACCAGAGCAACGGTCCATCGTCCAGATGGCCAACGAACGGCGAAAGCGCGGCGCGGCGGACCGTTACGAACTGGAACTGGTCCGCAAGGACGGCGAAAAGATCACTGTGCTGATTGCCGGCAGCCCCCACTTTGACAAACACGGTCATTTCTCCGGCACGATGGCCGTCTTTACCGACATCACCGAACGGGTGCGGACCGAGTCCCAAAAAGAAGCGGCGCTGGCGGCGCTGGAGGAAAGCGAATCCCGTGTCAGGCGCAAGCTCGAAAGCATCCTTTCGCCCGAGGGTGATTTGGGCCTGCTCGAGTTGACCGATATTATCGACGTCGAGGCCATCCAGACATTGATGGACGATTTCTATGCCCTGACAAACATTGGCATTGCCCTCGTTGATTTGCGGGGCGAGGTGCTCGTGGCCACAGGATGGCAAGACATCTGTACCCAGTTCCACCGGCTTTGCCCCGAAACCCAACGGCGCTGCATCAAGAGCGACACCGTGCTTTCGTCCAGCGTCCAGCCCGGAACTTGCAAACTTTACAAATGCAAGAATCACATGTGGGATATGGTCACGCCCATTGTGGTGGGCGGACAGCACGTCGGAAACCTGTTCCTGGGACAATTCTTCTTTGACGATGAACCAGTGGACCGCGAACTGTTCCGCCAGCAAGCACAAAAATATGGCTTTGATCAAACGGCCTATCTGGAGGCGCTGGAGCGGGTGCCCCGCTGGTCGCGGGAAAGGGTCGATCACGTCTTCCAATTCTACACAAAGTTCGCCACCCTGGTATCGCAACAGAGTCACAGCAACCTGAAATTGGCGCGGACGTTGGCCGAAAAGGAACGCTTGCTGGCCGCGCACAAGGCCAGTGAACAAAAGTTCAGGAGCTATGTCGAAAACGCGCCCTATGGCATCTTTGTCGCCAACGAGCACACCCGCTACGTAGAGGCAAACAAAGCCGCTTGCCGTATGACGGGCTATGATCGTGATGAACTGCTAAACATGCAAATCACGCAGCTCATCCCCCCCGATTATTTTGACGTGGCGCAAGAACATTTCCACACGGCGGTTGAACAAGGCATTTCTACAGGCAAATCGCAATTTATCACAAAGGCTGGCCACAAGCGATGGTGGTCTGTGAGCGCGGTGCGCCTTTCCGAGACCCGTTTCCTGGGCTACACAGAGGACATCACCGAGCGGATACAGGCGGAAGATGTACGGGCACGCCTGACCGCCCAGGTGCACGAACAGGCGCGGCAGATGGAACAGATCCTGGACACCGTGCCGGCGGGCGTGCTGTTGCTGGACGCCGAAAGACGGATCTTGCAAGCCAACCTCGTAGCTGAAAAAGACCTGGCCGAACTGGCCGGGGCCAAGGTGGGCGACACGCTCACCCATCTGGGCGACCGCCTGCTGGTCGAACTGCTCACCTCGCCGCCTACCCAGGGGCTGTGGCACAAGGTCAAGTCGGGTGGGCGCACCTTTGAGGTCATCGCCCGGCCGATGCAGTCTGCCTTGCCAAATGCGGGCAGCCCCGATCCGGAACGCTGGGTGCTGGTGATCAACGACGTGACCCAGGAGCGAGAATTTCAGGCGCAGCTTCAGCAGCAAGAGCGATTGGCGGCCGTGGGCCAACTGGCGGCCGGCATCGCTCACGATTTCAACAACATTATGGCCACTATTATCCTCTATGCCCGTATGATAGAGCGTGCCTCGGGCCTGTCTGAACGTGACCGGGAACGGTTGAGCGTCGTCAACCAACAAGCCTGGCACGCCACCCGGCTGATCGAGCAGATCCTCGACTTTAGCCGGCGGGCGGTGCTGGAACGGCATCCTATGGACCTGTTGCCGCTGCTGAAAGAGCAGGTCAAACTGCTAGAGCGCACGTTGCCGGAGCACATTG
>CAZSJU010000353.1:0-1152 GCA_964607235.1 uncultured Anaerolineae bacterium
GGGCACGCGCCTGGGTCTGCTCAAACAGATAACGGTTCTCGATATAGCCACTAGTACGCCGGATAATGTCGCCCAACAAGGCGCTCTCCTCATCCAAAAAGTCACGATCCTCAGTGTAGGCGATGACCACCCGCCCCACACGCTCGCCGCCCACCTGAATCCCACCCACCATCTGGCGCGGCAATTCGAGCGCCTTGACGACGCCAAAAGTCTGATCTCTGAATTGTATGGCGGCCCGGCACAGGTCGGGATACTGCATCGCCGGCGGGATACGCTCTGCGACCCATTGCAGGAAATCGGGGACGGACGGTGTCTCGTCGATCTTGCGCCCTATGTCGTTCAGGCAGTCGAGGTCCTTGAGCCGCTCGCCCAGCAAAAAACTGGCCCGCTGCTGCTCCTCCAACAGACGCTGACCCTCCAGAGCCAACCCCACCTGCTCGACGATGGCCTCCACGGTCTCAATCTCTTCGTCCGTCCAAGTGCCCGGCGCTTTACGCACAAAGCCCGAAATACCAATGATCTCACCGTACAGTTCAAGAGGCAAGGCCAGGGTCGCGGATTCTCCCTCGCGTTCGACGACGGCGCCCGCCTGCTGCAGGGCGGTCGTCATAGTTGGCAACCATCCCTCATCGGAAGGCCTTTCCTCACTCTCAGAACGTTGATACCCTTGAACGGCCATGGCCGTCGTATGCGCTCGCCAGGCCCCTTCCACGTAATGTCGCTGCAACGCCTGCATCTCTTCCAAGTTTTGCTGCAACTGCTGCCGGGCCTGATCCAGTTCTGCCCTGGCCCGCTCTTGCTTGTCCAGTAACTCGCGGATGTCATCGACCATAATCTCTAGTCCGATCGCCAGGTCCGAGAGCACATCGATGCCTTCAGGAACCTCAATTTCGACGTCCAGGTCGCCCAGGGCGATAGACTGGACTATGTCTAGCAACGCCCGGCTTTGCTGTTCGACCAACTGGAGCTGCACCCGCTCGGCCAACATCTCGCGCAAGTCGTCAACCATTATACCGACGCCAATCGCCAGGTCAGACAACACCTCCACCCCTTCAGGGACCTCGATCTTGACGTCCAGGTCGCCCAAGGCTACCGACTGGATGACATCCAGCAAGGCCTTGCCTTGCGCCTCTACCTGTCGTCTATATGATT
>CAZSJU010000353.1:1252-3653 GCA_964607235.1 uncultured Anaerolineae bacterium
TCCTTGAGCCAGGCGACCGCTTCCTCTTGCGTGTCAAAGAAACCAATGTTATCCCGCCCGGTGGCCTTGAGCACAAAGCGGGCCAGCACCCGCGTATAACGCCCGGTCCCCACTGTCGCCGCTTTGCCGATGCGCGGGTCACGATTAAGCTGCATAAAGATCTTGCGCGCTCCCGAAGAATACTTGGTATCCCCGTGCGCGCTGGAAAGTACCAGCACAGGGGACTCGTCCGTGGCCGCTTCAAGAAACGGCATGAAATCCTGGCGAAAAGCTTCCATCTCTTCCGTCCCTATCTGGCCGGAAAAAGAAAGCCTCAAGATGCCATCATCTCCCATTTCAAGTTGATATGTCATGATCAGGTTCCTTTCGTTTTGTGGGTAGACGCCCGCTCAAGTAACTGTTCACGCGTCCCCAATTGTATGACAGACTCGGAGGCCCCTAACATTTGCCCCAGCTCCTGTAAAACAGTCCGCAAGATCATCTCCCGGTCCGGAGCCCGGCGGACACGATCTGTGATCGTGCGCACCTGGCGCTCTCGCTCGGCGCGACGCCGCGTTTGCTCTAACAGGCGCGCGTTGTCGATCGCGATAGCGACCTGATCGGCCATCGTCTGTAGCACAGTGATGTCCTCGTCAGAAAAAGCCGACGCCTGCGTGCTTTGGATCGTCATCGCACCTATGGCCTGCCCCCGGGCGGTCAGCGGCAATGCCATCTCGGAACGGGTCTTGGGCAAAAAGGGATTGTCAAAACGCACCGCCTCTTGACCGACGTCAAAAGCGATCCGTGCCTCGGCGCCAGCGACGCAAGCCCCAATCATCGATTCACCACCGACCCGCAGTTTGTGACCCTGCGCCACCATCTGCTGCCCCGCCTCACCGGTGCCCGCGCGCAATACCGCCCACTCTCCCGGTTCATCACTCCATTCACCGCGAGGATCCACCAGGAACAAGCCGGCGTAATAAAGGTCAAAGCGCTCACGTACTAGGTCAACGACCCGCTGAAGCAACGCCTTGGGTTCCAGAATGCTATTGACGGTGCGGGAGACCTCAGCCGCTGCCTGGAGCCGCAGGGCGCGCCGTTCGCTCACCTCGCGCGCCTGTTGTTGAGCGACATAGGCCCGGCGGTTGGTCACCGCTGCCGCTGCCGGCTTGGATAACTCTTGCAAGTGATGACGCTCTTCTAGCGAAAAGGTGTGCGGTGTTTCCCACAAGAACGTCACCAGGCCTTGCCAGCGATTGCCGCTATGCAGCGGCATGAGCGCCAACGCACGAAAACCTTGCCCTACCACTTGCGCCCGCATCCGCTCATCAACCCGTGAATCCGACTCGACGTCCTCGATAAAGAGCGTCTCACTGGGCGCCTTTAGCCACAAATCCGCGGTCGCGTCATCTTTAGCCGGGAACCGCTGCCCGAGCGACGGGTCATCGGGCACAATTACTGACCCTGCGGGCAGCACGGGCAGGCCATCGTACCAGCTCGCGACCGTATGCAGCGTGACCGGTTGCCCGTCCTGATCCGTGTCCACGTACCGCAGCAAAATCTTGCTGACTGGATGTTCCAAATCAACGCCCATAGAAATAGCCGTCAGGATCTCGGCTTCATCATTAGCCATAGAGAGGGTCGACTCTATCAACGTCAACCATTCCAGCCGATCCGCGCGCCTTTGCGCCTGCTGCAGCAGGCGCCGGTTCTCGACCAGGATCGCCATCTGTCCTGCCAGCGAACGGTAAGGTCGTATTTCGTTCTCAGTAAAACGATAAGGCACCTCCCCCACCAGCATCAATAGTCCCGATTGACGTCCGCCGGCCCACAACGGCAAGAGCGCTGCAGAACGGGCGCGCCGCTGCTGAAATACAGCGCGTGTCCGTTCATCCAAGCGCTCGTCGCTTTGAATGTCCGACAGAAACAACGGCTCTGTCTCCACCGCCAAGGCGGTTGCCGGGAACTGTTCCAAAGGAAAGCGCGTCCCCACCGGTAACGGTGCTGGCCCCTGTCCATTATGCCAATTGGCAGCCGCTACAAAAGCTTCTCCCTGCTGCTGCGTGTCACGCTCCAGAAACCACAACACGGCACGGTCAATGACAGATACCGGCACGCCCTCGGCGACCGCTGCAACGATCTCTTGCAAACTCTCGGCCGCGGCCAAACGCCGGCTCGCGGTGTACAGTGCGGCCGTCTCGTCCAGCGCCACCTGCATACGCGCGAACAAGCGGGCATTCTCGACAGCGCTGGCCACCTGGTCCGCCAGCGCCTGCAAGACGGCAAGTTGGCGCTTAGAGAAAGCGGCCTCCTGACAACTCTGGAGTGTCATCGCGCCGAGCACTTGATTACGGCTGACCAGCGGTAGCACCACCCCTGAGCGTGCATCCGGCAACGGTGGATCCAACTCGAATCGTGCCTG
>CAZSJU010000354.1:0-2264 GCA_964607235.1 uncultured Anaerolineae bacterium
AGGGCCACTATCGGCTGTCGCGGCAGATGAAAAGTCGTGCACGAACTGGACTTTCCCCTATCCATCGTCGAATGCTCCCCGCTGGCGCAAAAGACCAATTTAGGGCATACTATTGGCAGTCTTTACACCCACCAGAAAAGAAACGGTCACATGGACATCCAAGCGGTTCAACGCGTGTTCGTCGTGGGCGCGGCTTTTACGTCTATCCCGATCCCGCCTACCAAAAACCGGGATTACGCAAAGATGATGCGCTTGGCACACCTCCCATAAAAATAAAGGACAACTATGACCCCAGAAATCGCGTTACTCCTGGCTGTCGTCAGCACCGCGCTGGTGCTGTTTTCGTTGGAACGGTTGCCCACCGACGTCATCGCGTTGGGCATCCTGCTCGCCCTCACGATCACCGGCCTGCTGCCAGCGGACCGCGCCTTTGCCGGGTTTGGCAACGACGCGGTGGTGATGATCTTTGGCTTGCTGGTCCTCACGGCGGCCCTGGTGCGGACCGGGGTGGTAGACATGGCCGGCCGCACCCTACTGCGGCTGACCGGCGAGCGCCCCCAACGGCTGCTAGCCGTGGTGATGGTCACCGGGGCAACGCTGAGCGCGTTTATCAGCAACACCGCCACCACCGCCCTGTTCGTGCCCATCACGCTGGCCACGGCGCGCCGGCTCAAAATCAACGCTGCCAAGCTGCTCATGCCCCTGGCGTTCGCCTCTATTCTGGCCAGTTCGGTGACGCTCGTCAGTTCCTCCACTAACATTGTCATCAGCGGCCTGATGACCCAGTATGAAATGTCCCCCCTGGGCATGTTCGAACTGACCCTGGTCGGCGTGCCCATCGCCCTGATTGGCCTGGCCTATATGTTTCTGGTGGGTCAGCGGTTGATCCCCGAACGTGGCGACCCTGAAGAGCTAGACCAGCCCTTTGGCATCCGGCCTTATCTGGCCGAGATCTTGATCCAGCCCGACTCCCCCCTCATCGGCAAGACGCTGGCCGAGTCCGGCCTGGGTCGTGACCTGGACCTGACGGTGCTGCGGGTCATCCGTGGCAAAAACCACTTTCTCGCCCCCAAAGCCGATTTGCGCCTGGAACAAGACGACCAGTTGCTGGTCAAAGGGCAACACAGTGACATTCTAAAAATCCGGGACACCGTCGGCATCGCCATCAAGGCCGACGTCAAGCTCTCCGACCCGCGCATCCAGACACAAAGCAACCGGCTCGTCGAAGTGATCCTGCTGCCCCGCTCGCCGCTGGTGGGGCACACTTTGAAATCTATGCGCTTCCGGCAAAGCTACGGCCTACAAGTCCTGGGCATCAACCGCCGGGGCAAAAACATCTATCGCAAACTCAGCCAGGCCACGTTGCGCATCGGTGACCAGTTGCTCATCCAGGGCCACCATGCCAACATTGCGTCCCTGGATCAGGAAAACGTGTTTCACGTCATCGGCGCGGTGGAACACCAGCGGCCCCATCGCGACCGCGCCAAGCTCGCGGTCGCCATTTTTGCCGGCGCGCTGGGGCTCGCGGCGCTCAATATCCTCTCGGTGCCGGTGGCAGTGATCCTGGGCGTGCTGGTCGCCTTTGTGACGAGTTGCATCACGCCCGAAGAAGCCTATCGTAGCGTAGAATGGAAAGCGCTGATCGTGGTCGGCTCTATGTTGGCGATGGGCAGCGCGATGGAACACACTGGAACGGCGCGATACCTGGCCGCACAGATCGTCTCTGTAGCGCAAAGCGCCAATCCGATCTGGCTGCTCAGTGTCTTTTTCATCCTGACGATGCTGCTGACGCAACCCATGTCCAACCAGGCCGCCGCCGTGGTGGTGCTGCCCATCGCCATTCAGACCGCCCTGCAACTGGGGCTGAACCCGCGCACCTTTGCCGTCATGATCGCCACCGGCGCCAGTTGCTCCTTTATCACGCCGCTGGAGCCGGCCTGCCTGATGGTATACGGGCCGGGCCGCTACCGCTTTACGGACTTTGTCAAGGTCGGTTCACCGCTAACCGTGCTGGTTTACCTGATCGCCATCCTGCTGGTGCCGTTGATCTGGCCTTTGTAGATGCCTGAGGCATAGAACATGAGAAAACACCGGTTCGCCGTCACGCTAACGCTCGCACTGTTGCTGCTGGTGGCCTGCAAAAGCACCCCTTCAGAAGCCGAACAAGAGGCCCAAATCAAGGTCCACCATGCCCTCGTCGAAGGCGCTCAGCGCCTCGACCTCTCAGACCTGGGACTCACGGCGCTCCCGTCCGAGATCGGCCA
>CAZSJU010000354.1:2364-3650 GCA_964607235.1 uncultured Anaerolineae bacterium
CGCGGCGCGCCAGATCTCGGCCTGCGCGTTATAACACAGCCGCATGGCCAGCTTGTGCCGCAAATTCGACAAATCGGCCGACTCGACCAGGCGCACCGTGACCGCATTGGGTAACAAATAGGCGCGGAACTCGTCCGGCACCCCCAGGCGCTTCAAGCGCCCCAACCGTTCCCAAACCCGCGCCATCGTCTCGTCGTAAAAGCGCCGCAATGTCGCGTCCTGCCTGACCAAGGCCGGCGTGACGTAATCCGGCTCATCACCCAGATAAGCCGAAACCACCGGACGGGTGGCCGGTGTCATACGGTGGCGTTGATTTTGCGAATCGGCAGTGTGAGACAACTTTTTATAAAAAGTATAATGGGCGTGATACAGCGCCCGGCTGAGCCGTGACAATGTAGTCAAATTGAGCGCGCCGGTCAGGTGCGGGTTGCGCCCCGGGGACAGGGCCAACGCGACCGCATCCGCGTCAGACAACGCGGCGCGTGCTAACCCCAAGGCGGTCCGCACGGCCTGGGCCACCAGTGCCGCGTTATCTGGATTGGCAGCGACCAGACGCGAGACGCGCCCGCCCAGCGCCTTGTCAAACTCGCGCGCAAAACTGCCCGCGAACTTTTGCACGTCCGCCCCAGGCCCCAAGGCGGCCAACGCGCCCAGTTCCGGCATGCCCTCAGCCGTGGGCGGCAGCGGCGACTCTAGGACATTGGCCAGCGGCGGGTTGGCGGCGACCAGCGCGTCCACCATCCGGCCCACGACGGCCCTGGTTTCCAGCGGGGCACCAGGCTGCTGGCACAACCGCCAATAGCGCAACACCGTCAACGTGCTGACGGTATGATACAAGCAGGCAAACATCGCCACGGGCAGCACGTAACGCGCCACCTCTAACGCCTTGCGCTGCATCTGACGCGCCCCGACCTTGCTATCCACGCGATTGGGGAAGCGTTGCGCATACGCCGCCTTGACCGACGGCGCCAGTAAATCGACCAGGCGTCGGTAGGCGTCAATCTGCGCCTCGACCCCCGCCATATACACCGCCTGGGCCTCACCGGTCAACGGGGGTACAGCAAAAGCCTCGGGCTCGACCGGCACGTAGCGCTGGCTGACTTGTTCCGAGTTGTAAAAAGTGTGGCTATGCAAAAAGGTCCACAAAAACTGGCGCGACACGTTGCTTAACGCAAACTGGACGTAACCGTGCTGAAAAGTGGTATGGTGCCCCCCGGCATAGATGCCGCGGGCGATACGGTCGCGGGTCTCCGGGTCGCCATCCGCCACATCCTGGGCGGTGACGA
>CAZSJU010000355.1:0-1137 GCA_964607235.1 uncultured Anaerolineae bacterium
CTGCCGCCGGTGACCAACCCCGATGGGCGGCTAGGTGTGTGCTATGGCTTTTACGAGGACCCACCGGACAGCGGCGCGCGCCCTTACCTCGACCTGATGCTCGACGCGGGCGCGCGCAACGACCGCTGGGACTTTAGTTGGTGGGCCATCCAGCCCGACCACCAGGGCCAGTGGAACTGGGATGGTCAGGAGCGCATCGTGCGGGCCGAAACCGCTCGCGGCATCAATGTGCTGGGGATCCTGCAATGGACGCCCCAATGGGCCTCAACGGCGCCCCAGGCCTCCAGCGGCTTGACCGGCACGTGGCATGAGTTGGCCGCGCGGACCCACTTGCACGCCGACGCCCGCTTTTACGCCCATACCCACGGCCCGCTGTCACCTGACGGCCCGGCCCCGTTTAACAGCTTTCCGCCCAAAAATCTAGATCAACCGGTCTTTGTGAACGGCCAGGTCAACCCCGAAAACTATTGGGGCTACTATGTCTACCACGTGGCGCAGCACTTTAGCGCGGCGAATGACCCGGCCCTGCAAGTGAACGCCTGGGAGATCTGGAACGAGGTAGAAGGCGCTTACTTTTGGTCGGGCACAGCCAGCGACTATTGCCGCCTGTTACAAGTGGCCTATCAGGCGATTAAGGGTGACGGCCAGGTGTTGGGCGGCAACCCCGACGCCACCGTGCTATTCGCCGGGCTGCACTATTGGGCCAACACAACCATGTACACTGAGGTGCTGGACTGTCTACGTATGGCGGATCCGGACGGAATGGCGCACAATTATTTCTTTGACGTGATGTCGGTCCACTTTTACAGCCGCAGCGACAACACCTATGATATGGTCAACCTGATCCGAGGCGAGATGGACGCGCGCGGCATGGGGGATCACCCCATCTGGCTGACCGAGACCGGCGCGCCGCTCTACGGCGACACGTGGCCCGGCGTGCCTTACCTGGACAAAGGCGATAATTTTTTGACATCTGAGCAAAGCGCGGCGTATGTGATCCAGTCCTACGCCAACGCGCTGGCGGCCGGCGTGGCGCGCTATTACTTTTTCCGGGCACACGACGCCGACATGGGTGAACCGCACGGGCTGATCCGCAATGACCACAGCCTGCGCCCCTCCTACGTGGCGTACCAGGTG
>CAZSJU010000355.1:1237-3643 GCA_964607235.1 uncultured Anaerolineae bacterium
TATTTCCGCGCGCGCGCGCGCGACCGGGTCGGCAACTGGGAACCCTGGCCGACCACCTTTGAGACCAGCACCACCCTTGACCCCCTGGACGTGACACTGCGTCTCAACGCCGGTCCCTTTTTCGCCGACGCCAACCGCAACGGGACCTGGGAACAGATCACCGGGACCGGTAGCTTGACGCTGGGGCTTGAACAATCCCTGACCGAGGTGGCGATGCGCCTGCTGGACCCCGCCGGTGGGACCATTACCCACACGGTGGGCGGTAGATGGCGCCTGACCGAGACTTTGTCGCTGGGCCGCTATACCTTTGTGGCGGAAAGCCAAGACGACGCCGGGCAAAACTGGATTCGCTTTGTCCCCATCACGGTCGACGGCAGCGTGGACGCGCTGGTCGCGCCGCCCACCGCGACCCTGGGTCTCTGGCCGCGCCACGATCTCTACTTGCCGCTATCGCTGGCGAACGCCGACTTTTAGCGGGGGGACTGAGGAAGAGACGTATCGTTCAAGAAACCTGGTTTTTACAAAAAAACCAGATTTATAAATTTTGTACCCACCTGTTCTTTTTGCGACAATCAAGGAGTATATCATGTGCGGTATTTTTGGCATCGTCACTCAAGCTGAACGTCAACTGGGGCCTATTTTGATCGAGGCCGGCCAGCGCCTGGCCTATCGGGGCTATGACTCGGTGGGCTGCGCCACGCTGCACGACGACGGGAGCATCGACCTGCGCAAAGATGTGGGCCGCGTCGAGGACGTGGCGCAACAGATGGGTTTTGCCGATATGCGCGGCCGGCGCGGCATCACCCAGTTGCGCTGGGCTACTTTTGGCGCGCCCTCGCAGGTCAACGCCCAACCCCACCTGGACTCTGCGGGCCACATGGTTGGCGCGCACAATGGCAACGTGGTCAACAACGTCGAGCTGCGCGAGGCTTTTATCGCCGAAGGGATGACGGTGCGCTCGACCAACGACGGCGAGTCGTGCGTGCATGCCGTGGAACGCTATGTGCGGCGGGGCGAAGACATGGTCACGGCCATCCGCCACGCCTACGATGACCTGCAAGGCGACTATGCCTTTGTCATCGGCGCGGCCGACGAGGACAAACTGTACGCGTTCAAAAAAGGCTCGGGCCTGGTCGTCGGCCTGGCCGAGGACGCCACCTGCTGCTCCTCGGACCTGCCCTCCATCCTGCCGCTGACCCGCCGCATCTTGCGCGTGCAGGACGGTGAGATTGTGATCCTGTCGGCCGAGGGCGCCGCGCTGCGCCGCGTCTCGGACGGGGCGCTCGTGGCGCGCGAACCGGAGGTTTTTAAAGGCGAGATGGAGGTGGCGGAAAAGGGCGGCTATCCGCACTTTATGCTCAAAGAGATCCACGAGCAGCCTACCGTGGCCGGGGAGCTGATCCACTTGTTGAACGCTTCGCCCTACGTCGACGCTATGGTCGAACGAATGCGCCGCGCGCGGCACCTGTACCTGGTCGGTTGTGGCACCAGCTACCACGCCTGCCTGGTGGGGGCGGTATATCTGAACCGGCTGGCAGGCCGCGCCGCCATCCCGGTCCTGGCGCCGCAGTTTGTCGCCCAGTATGGTAACAGTGGGACCCCAGAGGACGTGGGGATATTTGTCAGCCAGAGTGGCGAGACCAAGGATGTGCTGAACGCGGTCGCGCGTGCCCAGGCGCACGGCATGGGTGTGCTGGGCCTGGTCAACGTGCTGGGCTCGACGCTGATGAACGTCAGCCAGAACTATTTGCCGCTGGCCTGCGGCTATGAGATCAGCGTGCCGGCCACCAAGACCTTTTTGAACCAGGTGCTAGCCTTCCTGTACCTGGCGCTGCGCTTGGGAGGTCACTCTGCTAATGACCAGCGGGGGCCGGCGGGCGACCTGACCGCGCTACCCGCGCGGCTGGAGGCGGCGCTGGCAAAGGTAGCGGGGCCGGTCGAGCGCGTGCTGCCGACGCTGGCTGACTGCCAGGACCTATATTGCCTGGGCTATGGCTTGACCTACGGCATCGCGCTAGAGGGCGCGCTCAAGCTCAAAGAGATCACCTATGCACACTGTGAGGGCATGCTGTCCACCGAGTTCAAGCACGGGCCGCTCTCGGCTGTGCACGATGGTTATCCGGTGTTGTTTGTGGTCGGCCCCGAAGACGTGCCGCTGTTGGTCAGCGCCGTCAACGAGGTCACCTGCCGTGGCGGCCACGCCATCGCCGTGGCGCAAGCGGACGAGCAATTGCGGCGCAACGTGCACGACTATCTCTTGCTGCCGCCGGCGGATCCTTTTATCGACCCTCTGCTGGCAGTGTTGCCGCTGCAGTTGTTGTCCTATGAGATGAGCGTCGCGCGCGGCATCGACCCCGACTTTCCGCGCAACCTCAGCAAGACACTGACGGTGGATTAGGCCGGGCC
>CAZSJU010000356.1:0-1874 GCA_964607235.1 uncultured Anaerolineae bacterium
GGGCGGGCAGTGCCAGGGGAGCATGGTCGAAGGATAGGCGTCTTTGTGTGCGAGTGTGGGCGCAACATCGCTGGCTCGGTGGACTGTGAGGCGGTGCGCGCCTATGCTGAGACGCTGCCCGACGTGGTGTACACCAAGGTAAACAAGTACACGTGTTCAGAACCGGGACAGCAGCAGATCAAGCAAGGCATCGTGGAGAACAACCTGGACCGCGTGGTGGTCGCCTCTTGCACGCCGCGCAACTATGAGCCGATCTTTCGCCAGTGCGTGGCCGAGGCCGGGTTGAACCCGTATTTGATGACCATGGCCAATATTCGCGAGGGCGTGTCCTGGGTCCACATGGGTGACGTGGAAGCAGCGACGCGCAAGGCGCAGGACGCGGTCGAGATCGCTGTGGCCAAGGCGCGCAGTGTACGGCCGTTGCACACTGCGGCGGTCAAGGTCACCCCCGGCGCGTTGGTCATTGGTGGCGGCATTGCGGGCATTCAAGCCGCCCTGGACCTGGCCGATGCCGGGCACGAGGTGTACCTGGTGGAAAAGGAGCCCAGTATCGGGGGCAAGATGGCCCAACTGGACAAGACTTTTCCCACGATGGACTGTAGTATCTGAATTCTCGGCCCCAAGATGATGGATGCCGGTCGGCATCCCAACATTCATTTGCTGGCCTACAGCGAGGTCGAGAACGTTTCCGGTTACGTGGGTAGCTTTCACGTGCAAGTGCGCAAAAAGGCACGCTATATCGACGAGAACGCCTGCACCGCCTGCAGCGATTGCGCTGATGTGTGTCCCGTCATCGCCCCGGACGAGTTCCAGTCGGGCCTGGCGACCCGCAAGGCGGTTTTTATACCCTTCCCCCAGGCAGTGCCGTCGGCCTATCTGATCAACGTCAATGAGTGCCTGGGCAATAACCCCATCGCGTGCGGCAAATGCCGTGAGGTGTGCGAAAAGGATTGTATAGACTTTGACATGCAAGACGAGATCGTCCAGTTTGACGTGGGGGCGATCATTGTCGCCACCGGGCTGGACGTGTTCGACCCCACCGGGTTGACCGAATATGGCTATACCCGCTATCAGAACGTCATCACCAGCATGGAGTTTGAGCGCTTGATCAGCAGCGGCGGCCCCACGGAAGGGCACTTTGTGCGGCCCGCCGATATGCAACGGCCGCGCCGCATCGGCTTTATCCAGTGTGTCGGCTCGCGCACCGTACCCACGCCCGGCTCGATTGCCGGTGGAACAAACGGCAATCAGGACCGGGGACGGCCCTATTGTTCCAACATCTGCTGCATGAACACGGTCAAGGATAGCTTGTTGCTGCTCGACCATTATCCAGACACAGACATCTCGGTCTACTATATGGACATCCGCGCTTTTGGCAAGGGCTTTGAGGACATGTACCGGCGCAGCAAAGAGGCCGGCGTGCGCTATATCCGTGGGTTGCCGGGCCAGATTCTAGAAGATGCCCGGACGGGTAACCTGCAATTGACGATCGAAAACACAATGACCGGCGATTTAGAGATGCACGAACACGACATGATCGTGTTGTCGTTGGGCTTGATCCCGCCCCAAGATCAGGGGCTGGTCAAGCAGTTGTTGACGCTTTCGACGACCGAGGATGGCTTTTTCTTGGAAAGTCACCCCAAGCTCAGGCCGGTGGATGCCCCCTCTGAAGGGATCTTTTTCGCCGGCTGCGCCGAGGGTCCCAAAGATGTCAAGGACAGCGTGACCCAGGCCAGCGCCGCCGCGGCGCGTGCCCAGATTATCTTGAATCAGCCGACTATCAAGCTGGACCCGGTGGTGGCGCAGGTGGACCCCGAGCTGTGCATCTCTTGCGGACGCTGCGTGAGCGTGTGTCCTTTCCACGCCATCACGGG
>CAZSJU010000356.1:1974-3637 GCA_964607235.1 uncultured Anaerolineae bacterium
TCAAGATACCGTAAATTCCTCACCCGTCGGCGAGACGATCAGGCGTACTTGCTCCCACTCTTCACCTTTGAAGAATGGTTTCATCATGCCACCTATGCCCTTGGGTTGGGCGACCAGGCTCAGCTTCCAGTTGAGCGAGACCAGCCGGCCTGAAAAGCTGGGGTGTGCCTGCTGGGGCAGTTCGAATCGAAACTGGGTCGTTTGGCCGGCCGGGATGGGTTGGCGCTGCACGACTTGGCTGTCCTGGTCCCCCTTGCCTCGGGTGAACCATAGCAATTGTAGCTCGGCGTCGTGCTCCCCCTGTTTATCGATCACGCTCTGGAGCCACTCTCCGTCCATGGTCACCTGGCCTGTGACCCATTCTCCCGGTTTGAAATTGACGCGCCCCTCGTTGATCTGTATCGTAGAGCGGCTGTACGACGGCAGCGGCTCAAAGGTTTCGACGGGCGCCGGGGGCCAGCACGTGACGTCGAAATCGTACGTGAGCTTGAACCACTGACGCAAGTGCACGAATACCTTGATGGACCAGACCACCTGATTGTGGCCGCTTCTAAAAGAAGGAAGGCTCAAGCGGATGGGTATCTCGTGTTCCCCGCTTATTTTGCCCTTTGAGACGTCGGCCTCTGCGAGGACGATGTTGGCAAAGGTGTTTCTGTATGTTTTATTGGTCGAACTACCCGTTTCAGTTGCGATTTCGCGCCCGACGAGGTGGATGCTGATTTCCTTGACCAGGCCAGCGCCATTGGCGAACGCGCCATTGGCGAACGTCCACTCTAGCCTTTCTGTCCTGCCCAGACGCAATTTCTGCGAATCGATAGAGAGTTGTGGCCGTAGGTACCACCTGGCAAGTTGATACAAGAAGAACAGGATGCCACCTATCGCGGCGACGCTGAACCAGGCGAGCGATTGCTCGGTCTCGATGACTAATGCTAACACGCTTGCAATAGCAAGGACGATAATGGCGATCAGCGACGCGATGGGTGACCATAGTTTGGGTTCAGATATCACGGTTTTGTCCTCCAGTTTTGAAAAAGTACTTTGAGTGTTTCGTTGTTGATTTGTTGCCCTAGGCGGCTTATGGGATTTCCAGGATTTGTCTGGCCCAATCTGCTGCGCGTTCGCGTTCGCCAACCTTTAATGGACCTTTGGTCCCCTCGACAAGGAACCCTTCCGGCGGCATGGTCAGTTCCCCGCCCGCTTTTTTGAGCAGGTTGGCGATAGGCTTGGCGCCATAGCCAAAGAACTTGACCAAGACGCCAAAGACGAACGAGTTGGCGTCCTCTACCGAGACCCGGGTGTCAAAGGCGGCGACCTTGACGCCTTGCAGGCCGCTGGTGGGGAGGCTTTTCAAGAGTTTCTTGGTGTCGGGTGTGGGTTGAAACCCTCGCGTCGGCGAGCCGACGATCAGGTACTCGACCTCTGTCAATTGTTCCGGCGATACGTCCGTGACTCGACTTGTCGTTAGCTCTGTCTGGGCGCTTAGCGCCTCGCCCATCGCCTGAGCGACTTGTTCTGTGTTGCCAAAAACCGAGTCGTAAATGACCAATGCTTTCATAGAGATGCTCCTTTGTTCATTCTCAAGTTTAGGGTACTATTATTGTGCCCAATGTACCTGACATAAAACCGTCATTTTCTAGATATTGCACGCCACGTCTCGCCCCCC
>CAZSJU010000357.1:0-3591 GCA_964607235.1 uncultured Anaerolineae bacterium
ATGAGTAAAAAGAAACGACCCGACATTTCAGCAGAGACACTGTTGCGCCCGCGCCTGGACCGGCTGTGGGCCGACGACGCGCTGCTGCACAAGGATGATGCCGCTGTCATGGGTGACATGGACGTGCTGGCGCGGGACATCGCGCCGGAACTGTTCCTCAAGACGGCGCTCTATGCCCACCAGGCCGCGTCAGAGGCCGCCCAGGCGCGGCTGGACGCGGTCCTGCCAGGCTGGCTGGCCCAGCGCGGCCACGTGGACACGTTGCAAGCGCTGGCGGCCGAGCAAGCGCTGGGTCCAGAGCTGCGACCGCCGGCCCTGGCCTGGTTGGAGGCGGCGGGCCGGGACACCACCGGCCTCGCCCGCCAACCGAGTTTGTTCTTCGAGGCGCACTATTTGGACGACGAGACAAGCTGGGACGATAAAAAGCAGGCCTACGTGGGCGTATTGTGGTACACCAGCCCCTCCAAAGAGCACGCCCAGGGCATGGGCTTTCTGATCGACTATCATCCGCCCTGGGAGGGCTCGGCCAAAGACGTCATGGTGATGCCTCAACGCTCTCCCCAGGGGTTGCTGCGACACGTCAAGAGCTTTTGGCGGGAGGGCGAAGCCGAGCTGCAAAACATCAGCGCGGAACGGGCCAAGACCATCATCTTGACCGCCCTCAACTGCAACCGGGAGGCCGAGATCCGCCTGCACCGCGACCTGATCCAGGCGCGCGACCTGTTTGAGCGCTGGGTGCTACCCCTGCCGGACGGGCCGGAGACCCCGGATTTCACGATGCAAGACTTTGACCACCTGGCCGAGCATGGCCAACGCCCCGAGGAGATCATGCACTTTGAGCAAACGGTGGGGCGCCGCGTGCGCATGAAAGACGGCCAGGAATTGCTGATCATGAAAGACCCCGAAGGACTGGATGACGAGTGGTAGGAGATCACCGATGGCCAAAAAGAGGATGCCCGAACGAGAACACGCCCAGTCACGCTACATGTGTGTCACCGTAGGCCTCATCGAGGGACTGCAACAAGCCTTTCTGGACGGCCAGGACCTCGGCCAGGTCGTGACAGACATCGACGCCGACACGGCGGCTGTCATCGTGGCCGAATCGCTAGAGGCCGACCGGGTGTGGAACCTGCCGGCCGAGCGGCTGTTATCGGATGTCAAAAAAGGCCCGATGAGCGATTTCAAACACGCGGCTCTGGCCGAAATCGCTTTCAGCATCGAGGCCGCGGCCCGCGAGATCAAGAACGAGGAACAAGCCGACACCTGGTGGGCCGCCGCTATGGCCTCGTTGGAGGAAACGCTCCACTCCCCTACCGCCAGCCCGATACTGTGGTATGAGGACATCTTTATCGACCTGGCCCAGACTATGCGCGGGGACACGCCAAAAGACGAGCGGAAGGCCATGAACTGGCTCAAACAGGGGCTGGCCCACAACCTGAAATTCAACGACGGGGGATACGCCGTTTCCATCCTGCGCGACATGGCCGAGAGGTATCTGGTAGAGGGGAAACTGGACAGAGGCTTAAACATGCTGGCGGCCGTGTTGCGCCACGCCCCCGCCGACATCTGGACCTATAACATTATGGCCATCTCGTTCGACAGCTACGGCCTGACCGAATTGGGCAGTGAGGCGGCTCGGCGGGGATTGGAACTGCTGGACGCCCAAGGCGACCCCGAAGCATTGCGAGAGCAGTTGGAAAATTGCCTGGCGCGAATGGAGACCAGCGAAAGGCAGGGGCGCGAGGCCGAGGTCGCGCCAGAAACGCTGGCGGATCTACGGGCCGCCCTGGCGTTAGATTTCGACGCCGGCACCCCGCGCCCCCTCGGCGTCCTGTCTCGCGAGCTGGTGCCCGACCTGGACGACATGCCGACCAAACGCCCCATGCGGCCCTCGGACGTCCCGCTGCCCGACCGGGACGCCCTGCGCCCGCGCCAGACCCGCTCCCCCGCCGAACAGCCGGGACGCAACGATCCCTGCTGGTGTGGCAGCGGCAAAAAGTACAAACACTGCCACTTGCGCCAGGACCGCAAACGCTAACCAGGAGGAAAGATGAGCACCGAACCAGCCACCATCATACAACGCCTGTGGAACTATTGCAACGTCCTGCGGGACGACGGCGTCTCTTATGGCGATTACGTCGAACAGCTCACCTATCTGCTGTTCCTAAAAATGGACGACGAGCGCGCCGGTGAGATGGGACTGCCCAGCGCCATTCCCGAGGCGTACAACTGGGCCAGTCTGCACGACCTATCCGGGGTCGCCTTGGAAACCCATTATCGCGACATCCTAAAGGCACTGGGCCAGGGCTCGGGCCTGATCCCACTCATCTTTCGCAAGGCCCAGAACCGCATCCAGGACCCGGCCAAGCTGCGCCGGCTGATCACGCTCATCGAGGGCGAGACCTGGATGGGGCTGGACATGGACGTCAAGGGCGAGATTTACGAGGGGCTGCTGGAAAAGAACGCCCAGGACACCAAGTCGGGCGCGGGCCAGTATTTCACCCCCCGCCCGTTGATCCAGGCTATGGTGGACGTGATGGCGCCCGCGCCGGGCCTGCGCATCTGCGACCCGGCGGCCGGCACCGGCGGCTTTCTCATCGCCGTCCACGACTATGTCGCCCGGCACCACAGCCCCCTGGACCGCGACCAATGGCAGCACCTCAACCACCAGGCGCTGCACGGTTGGGAGATCGTAGACAATACCGCGCGGCTGTGCGTGATGAACCTGTACCTGCATGGCATTGGTTCGACAGGGCTCACCACAGGTGGTTCGACAGGGCTCACCACAGGTGGTTCGAATGGTGGCCCCGACGATGTCGGGCGGAGCCCGATCCACGTCGACGACTCACTGGCCAGCCACCCCGGCGAATATTTCGACATGGTGCTCACCAATCCCCCCTTTGGCAAAAAGAGCAGCGTCACCTTTGTCACCGACGCGGGCGAGCTGCGGCGCGAAGCCCAGACCATCGTGCGCGATGACTTTTGGACCTCGACCAGTAACAAGCAGCTCAACTTTGTGCAGCACGTGCGCAACATTCTCGAAATCAACGGCCGGGCGGCCATCGTCGTGCCCGACAATGTGTTATTTGAGGGCGGCGCCGGGGAGACGGTGCGCCGCAAGCTGCTGCACGAATGCGACGTGCACACCCTGCTGCGGCTGCCCACGGGCATCTTTTACGCCCAGGGCGTCAAGGCCAACGTGCTGTTTTTCGACCGCAAGCTGGCCAGCGAGACGCCCTGGACCGAGCGGCTGTGGATTTACGACCTGCGCACCAACCAGCATTTTACGCTCAAACAGCACCCACTTGCACGGGAAGACCTGGACGAGTTTGTAGCGTGCTACCATCCGGAAAACCGCCACGCGCGGACGCCCACCTGGTCTGAGCAACCCGCGGACGGCACGGGCCTTGACGGTCGCTGGCGCAGCTACAGTTACGACGAGCTGATGGCGCGCGACAAGGTCAACCTGGACATCTTTTGGATCCGCGACGAATCGCTGGAAGAGACCGCCAATCTGCCCGAGCCCGACCTGCTGGCCGAAGAGATCGTGGAGGACCTGGAAGCGGCCCTGGACCAATTCCGCGCCATCGC
>CAZSJU010000358.1:0-3585 GCA_964607235.1 uncultured Anaerolineae bacterium
TGGGCACGTTAGGTGAAACCTATTTGGTGGGGCCCAATCAGGCCTTGTTAACCTCTTCGCGATTTGAAGGGTACAGGCCCCGTGAGACGTACGTGCGCACTTGGGGGGTAAATGCCGCGTTGCAAGAGCGGGTGGGCGGCGCCGGTGTGTATACGGACTATCGCGGGCAGCGTGTCATTGGCGTGTCCCGGTGGGTGCCTGAACTGGACGTGGTGTTGCTGGCTGAGCAGAATCAGTCTGAAGCCCTGGGCGCGGCCCGGCGGGCGTTGGCGATCAATGGCGGCCTGGCCGTGGGCGCTGCAGCACTGGCGGTTGCGGCCGGCGTGTGGGTCACTCGTCAGATCGCTACCCCGCTGGCAGAGCTGGTCAACATGGTCACGCGAGTTGCTGCCGGCGAGTTGACGCTGACGGTGCCTGTGGAGCGCGAAGATGAGGTCGGCGACCTGGCGCGTTCTTTTAACACGATGACCCGGCAGTTGCGCGAGTTGGTCGCTGGACTAGAGCAAAGGGTGGACGAACGTACGCAAGAGTTGGCACAGCGCTCGTCTTATCTGGAAGCGGCGGCCGAGGTGAGCCGTGCGTCCGCTTCGATTTTGGATATCGATCGTCTCATACGCCAGATCGTCGAATTGATCCGCGAGCGGTTTGACCTGTACTATGTGGGACTCTTTCGCTTGGACGCCAGTGGTGATTGGGCCGTGTTGCAGGCCGGCACCGGTCAAGCGGGTCAGGTGATGCTGGCCCGTGGACACCGTATCCGCGTTGGCGAGGGCATGATTGGGTGGAGTATTGCCAATGCCCTGCCGCGTATCGCTTCCAAAGCCGAAGCCGATGCGGTGCGCCTGAACACGCCCGAGTTGCCGCTCACCCGTTCCGAGGCCGCGTTGCCGCTGCGTTCGCGTGGACAAGTCATCGGCGCGCTAAGCGTGCAGAGTGAGCAACCGGAAGCGTTTAACGAGGACTTGCTCACCGTGCTGCAGACGATGGCGGACCAGGTGGCGGTAGCCGTCCAGAACGCGCGGCTGTTTGCCGAGAGCGAGGAATCCCTGGAAGCGGCGCGACGCGCTTATGGCGATATCAGCCGTGAGGGTTGGCGGAACTTGTTGCAAGCTCGGACGCAACTTGGGTTCCGGCGCGACGAGCGGGGCATTTTATCCTTGTCCGATGCTGAGGTGTCTCAGGTCAGTTCAATGGCCAAAGAGGACGCGCGCACACTCGTTCAGCCGGTCAAGGTGCGTGACCAGGTCATCGGGACGATCAACGCCCGTAAATCTTTGGAGGCCAGCCAGTGGACGGCGCAGGAGCAGCGTTTGTTAGAGACGGTGGCCGACCAATTGGGCCAGGCGTTAGAGAGCGCGCGGCTATATCAAGAGACCCAGCGTCGTGCACGACAGGAGCAGTTGGCGCGCGAGATCACCGAAAAGGTGCGCGCGGCCTCGGACGTTGAGACCATCGCCCAGGTGGCGGCGGAAGAGTTGGTTAAGGCGTTGGGCGGCGCGCGCGGCTTTGTCAAACTGAGAAAAGAGGCGCCGAACGGCAAGGATCAGGGGGGAGAGCAAAGATGATGTTGCGAACCTCAATTTCAAGCTCAAGGTTGCGGAACCGATTGGTTTTCTGGATCGTCGCAAGTATGTTGATTGTGTTGCTGTCGATCAGTGTGCTTTTTGTCACAGTAGTGCGACGTGGTTTGGAGGACGAGGTGCAGCAGCGGGTACAGAACCTCGTGCAGGCCAAGGTGCAAGAGATGGATGGCTTTTTGCGTACTATGGCCAGGATCCCGGTGGTCTTGGCGAATAGCGTCGCAACTGACCAGCAGAATGACGCGGATGTATTGCGGGCGCGCATTCACGAGGTCGTTGAGCACAATCCCGAGATATATGGTTCCACGGTTTCTTTTGAGCCCAGAGCTTTTTATCCCGACCGACAGTACTTTGCGCCGTATTATTTTCGCGGTGACGAGGGGATCGAGTACGTGCAATTTGGTAGTGAAGATTACGTCTATTGGGAATGGGAATGGTACACCGGCCCGCGCGACACCAGGGACCTGTATTGGACGGCGCCCTTTTTCGACGAGGGGGCGGGTGACGTCTGGATGACTACGGCGGCTTATCCCGTGGTGCGCGAGGGAGCGTTTATCGGCGTGGCTACTGTTGATGTGGAAATAGAACAGCTCAAACAGATCGTGCAAGACCTCAAGGTAGGTGAGAAGGGTTATGCGTTGTTGCTCGATCAGCATGGAAACCTGTTGGCGGCGGGCAGCACCGAAGCGCCGCTTGAAGGTACGTCGGTTCAGAATTGGCAAGCGCGGGCAGGGGATCCTGATTTTGACTTGTTGGTCGGGAATATGTTGCAGGGTGATCAAGGGCTGTTGGCGTTGGGGGGCGACCCGTTCAGGGATTCGCCCTTTGCCGCGACGCAGGACGTGTGGGCTATTTACATGACGGTGCCTTCGACGCAGTGGCGGGTGGCAGTGTTGGCGTCGGTGGAAGAGATGTTGGCGCCGGCATCAGATGTCACACGAATGATTGTTGGCATCGCAGTTGCAGGCATGGCGGTGCTGGTTACGGTGACATTGTTCATCTCTGGTACGATTTCGCGCCCGCTGGAACGTTTACGGGTTGAGGCGTTGGCCATTGCCCAAGGGGACCTGGCGCGGCGCGTGCAAATCAGGACACGTGATGAGATTGGGGCAGTCGGGCAGGCTTTTAATAGCATGGCCGAGCAATTGTCCCAGTTGGTCGAGCGGCTTGAGGAGCAGGTAGAATCGCGCACTCTGGAATTGGATCGGCGTGCGGAGGAGCTGGAGCAAAGTAATCGCGAGAGTGAGCGGCGGGCAGCGCAGTTGGAGGCTTCGACTCAGGTCGCGCATGCTGTGGCGTCGTTGCTCGACCCAGAGGCCCTGCTTGATCAGGTCGTGGACTTTATCTCTGCACAGTTTGGCTACTATCATGTCGGTGTCTTTTTGCTGGACGATGTTGGACGCTGGGCGGTGCTAGAGGCGGCGAACAGCGAGGGAGGACAGCGCATGTTGGCGCGGGGGCACCGGCTGCAGGTGGGTACACAGGGCATCGTCGGCGATGCAACCGGTACAGGACGTCCTCGTGTTGCGTTGGACGTTGGCGTTGACGCGATCTATTTTGACAACCCTGACCTGCCCCAAACGCGCTCCGAGGTCGCGCTGCCCTTGATCGCCCGTGGACAAATCATCGGCGCGCTGGACGTGCAAAGCACCGCAGAGAATGCTTTTGACGAACGAGACGTAAAGGTGTTGGCTGCTTTGGCCGACCAGATCGCGGTGGCGTTGGACAACGCCCGTCTCTACAGCGCGAGCCAAAAGGCCCTGACTCAGGTGCGTGCGGTACAGCAGCAATACCTTGGCCAGGCCTGGGGCGATTACAGCGCGCAACAAGAGGTGGATTTTTACCAATACCAGGATCCTCACTTGGCAGTGCCAGGGGATGGTTCGGCAATCTCACCACTGGGGCTAGTCGAAGGGCAAGGTCCTGAGCTAGTCGAAGGGCAGCCAACGGCCGCTATGGACGCCCCTTCGGGCAAAGGGGATGGTTCGGCAAGCTCACCACTGGG
>CAZSJU010000359.1:0-3570 GCA_964607235.1 uncultured Anaerolineae bacterium
GCCTCCCGTGTCTACTTGCATCTCGTTGGCTGCCTCGGCGTCAAAGTTGAGCGTGGCCCGGCGTGGCGTCGTCCCTGGGTCATCCCAGTGCAGCGCGTGCGAGGTCGTGATCGTCGACCCCGCGCGGAACAGGATGACGTGGGTGTCGGTCACGGTGTCCAACGTCAAGGCATACGCACCCGGCGGCAGCAGGTATGTGCTGCCCAGGTCGTTCACCAGGCTATAGTAGGTCTCGTCCGTGACCGTCAACGCGCCGGTGGCGGTGAGCACGGTCGTGGACCCATTGGCGACCAGCGCCGTATCCTGGCTGCCGAGCACAAACAGCGCGTCCAGGTCCTCGTCCTCGGGCATGGCTTGTAGCATGCCCTGCACCCAGATCTCCATCTCTTGCGCCACCTGAGCGCGCTGCGCGTCCGTGGCCCCGGCCGGGACGCGGCAAGCGCGGGCGTTCGCCGTTCCCCCATCTTTGTAAACGGCCCAGAAACAATCGACGGCCTGGGAGAGGGTGCCTAGCAGTTTCAGGCGTTCGAACAAGGCCTGGCCCAAGGCATTTCCCTGGATCAGCTCGGGATGGTCTTGCAGATAGCCGCTAAATTCGCCTACCAGGGAATTGCTCGATCCGACGGCGGCGTTAAAGTATTGACCGTTGGCATAGTTGAACAAAGCCTCACAGATGTTCAGCAGGGTGCTGGACAGGCCGATGGGCGTTTGCAGGCCCGGGAACCATGTCAGGATGCCCAGCGCACACTTGACGTCCCGGCCCCAGGCGGTGTCCGTGTTGCACGGGTTGTCCTTGAAAAAGGTCTCCAGGGTGCTCAGGTTCTCGTTGGCGACGACGCCGATCAGGCGATAGTTGTTGTCGATTTGAAAGTGATTGTCTCCCTGGCGCACGGCATAGGTGTCGTTGATCAACTGGCCGTCCGACGTGCGGCGCAGATGCACGCCCGCCCAATAGATGTTATAGCCTTCCATCCAGGGCATGATTTCCGGCAGGTTGCTGCCGGTGGTGCTGGTGCGCAGGTAGACGTCGCCCGTGCCGGCCTGATAGAAATAGGCCGGCGCCTGTTGGTGGCGCGGGATTTGCAGGTGTGGCATGTACAGCAGGTCCAGGAACTCGATGTCCCGCGCCGGGTGGCTGATGTCGACCTGCACGCCCATGAAATAGTCCGTTTCCGGGTCCACGATCGGGTCCGGCTTGTCATTGTACGCGCTCAGCGGAAAGCCGGGGTGGAGCCGGTCGTGCACCAGCAGCAGCAGCGGTTCCGCCTGGCCCATGACCACGTAATCGGCCGCGTGCGCGCCGGGGCGGCGCGCCTCGATCAGCGCCAGGTCCATGCCGGTCTTGACCTCCCACAAAGCCAGGTGACCGAACGCGTCGCTGCGCAGCGCGACCCCGTCCCGCACTGTGGTGGGGCGGCTGGCCTGGGCCTGGGGCCGGTACTTGACCCACAACTGGCCCTGGTCGTCGGTCAGCAGGGTGGCCTGGTGCGCTTCCAGTGAGCCTACGACCTGGCTGCCTGCGGTAAAGGCGCCGTCATAGATCCCATCCAGGCTTTGCAGCGCCAGCGTCACCGTATACTGGCGTACCGGCGCGCCGTCCAGCGTGAGCTGCGCGCTGAGTGTGGCCTCGACCCCTGCGTCGGGCGGCAGCAGGGCGCGCCATTCCTCCCAGCCTGGGGCGTGAAAGCGTGGCTCGGCGGTCTGCAAGACCTGGGGCGCTTCAAAGGACAGCGTGCTGACCTCCTGGATCGCGCCGCTCCAGGATTTGATCTCGACCGCGTCGTGAAAGCCCAACGCTCCCAAGGCGGGGGCCGTGTACCATACGGTGGCGGTCCCGTCCGCGTCAGTGGTGGTGGTCTCTTGTGACAGTTGCCCCAGCGCGGGGTTGAGCGCCAGGCTCACCGGCGCGTTGGGATAGGGCGTGCCGTATTGATCATAGACATGGATGGACAAGGGCACCTGGTGCGTGCCGTCCGGTGTGACGCTGTCGGGCGCTTCCAGGATCAACTGGCCGGCCCGCAAGGGCATAGGGCTGGCGTCACGGCAGTAGGTGGGCGCCGTGTCCCAGGGGTCAAAGACCACCGGCTCATCCGCTTCGTTTTGGATCCGTCCCCCAGCGCCGCCGGGATTGGCGGGATGTTGTGGGCCAGAGGCGTCGCCCCACCAGTTGTAGCGCAGGTCCACCGGACCGTGTGCGTGGGACGTGAATAGATCCACCGCGATCGTGTTGTCGCGGAAGCAGTTGTGGCGGATGGATAGCGGGTCGTGAGATTCGGTGTAGGTGCGCTTGGAAATGTACATTGCGATGTCTTGATAAGCGCCCCGGTTGTGCTGGATGGTATTGCGCGCGATGGTGCCGCTGGCGTCGCCGCTGCACGTCAGGACGAACGGGCCGCCCACGCTGACGCTCCCGTCGATGACGTTATCGGTCACGGTCAAGACCGGCGTCCAGCACGTCGAGAGACTGCCGTCGATGTGGTTGTGTTGCGCGGTCAGACGGGTGCACTCTTGGGTGACAAAGACGCTCCCGTCGATCTCGTTTTCCAACAGCGTGACCACGGCGCCACCTTCGATGCTGACAGCGACGGTGCCGTATCTGCTCGAGATGGTGTTACCCTGGATGTGGGCCGTGGCGGGCAGCGCGTCGCACGAAAAGTTGTTAATCACCGAAATCTTGCCGTTCACGATGGTGTTATCCAGGATCATGGCCTGGGGTGCGTCTCGATCGACTTTTATTTCGCCCGTGATATGGTTTTCTTCCAGGCGGGCGTGCCCGTCTAGTTCGACCAGGCCTGTGATCTCGTTGAAACGAGCCAGCGCATCCTCGGCCAGATCAAGGTTGGGCAGCCGGTTGTTCTCCAGCGTCGATGTGCCCCTGGCGCGGGCTTTAACGTGGACCGTGTTCAGGCGTGCCACGGCCGCGTCGTACAGGCGTACCTCCCCCAGGTCGTTGTGTTCCAGGGTCGCGCTGCCGTACGCGTTTACGATCTCAAAGGTGTTGTCCGAGGCCGTGTTGGTCCCGCCGATGCTCAGCCCATAGCCCGTATTGTCCGTCACGACGACCAGACCTGCTTCTCGCACGTTAATGTCCGCGCCGCTGTTGTGGGTGAGCTGCACCAGATGGTCGCCATAGACGGTGATGGTGCTGGCTTGGTCAAAGTGGGCGTCGCGCACCCAACCCTCGCCCCAGGCGGCGGGCGAATCGTCGCCGAACGTGATGCTGGTCCAGTTTTGGAAATTGACGCCATCGACCGTCAAGTGCCCGTCGCGGATGGTTAATGCGCTGCTGCCCGTTCGCTGTTTCATGAGCGTGCCGCCGGGAATAGAGAGCCGGGCGCCATCGTGGACCGTCACCTGGCCCAGGCGGTAGGTGCCGGCGGGCAGGCTCATGTCCTGGTAGACGCGGCCGTGCAGGTCGCCCGTCATGGCGTCGTCGCTAAACAACGTGCTATGTGCTTCATAGTCCGGGTTGGTGGCCGGGTGATAGTACAGCGTGGCGCGGTAATAGTAGGTCGTGTCCCGCGCCAACCCGGTGTCGCGGTAAAACCAGGCCGTCGGGTCGGTGAGGAC
>CAZSJU010000360.1:0-3557 GCA_964607235.1 uncultured Anaerolineae bacterium
GCGGCGATCTCTTTGTATTTCAGCCCCTGGGTCATCAAGCGTAGCACGTCTAGCTCCCGCTCGGTTAACGGGTCCAGGAGGGCTGCCGCTGCGTCCGGGTGAGAGCCGGTTGGCGGCTGGGACCTGGGAAAAGCGGCCAGGATGTCTTTGACGTAACCCGGTCGGACGTCTCCCAGCCGGTCTCGCTCGATCAAGGTCCTCAGGGCTGTGGCGACAGGCGCTCCCTCTTGGACGAAAACGCTGATAAACCCCTCAGGCTCGGCCAGCGCCAGGGCGTGGGCATAATCGGCCCATGCGGCTTGCTCATTTCCTTGTATAGCGTGCATCTGGGCGCGCAGCAGGAGCGCCTCTAGCGCGACCGGAAGGTATTGACGTTGCGGTTCGACAGGCTCACCACGACGCAGCGCCCCGGCGATCAGGCGGTCCGCCAGCGCGAGCCCGCGCTGCAGGCTTGTCAACTCGTGCCGGACCTGGGCGCGGTACAGGAGGATGCGCAAGGCGCTGTTGTACAATAGCCCCAGCGGGTGGTTGATGTGTGGGTCGGGCTCAAGGTCGGGGATCAGACCTTGGCCCTGGAAGAATCCGCCCTTTTTGAGCGCCGTCTCGGCTGCGGTCAGATGATCCTGGGCCAGATGGATGCGCACCTGTTGGGCGATGACCTCTTCCCGGACCGCGACCGGCGCGTCGGCTTGCATCAGGTCGGCGACTTGATGCATCTCTTGCGCCGCAGCCTCAACGTCTCCCTCGATGTGCAGCAGGCGCGAGCGGATCACCCCGTGGTAAATCTCGGCGTCACTGTAGCCGCTGAGGGCGCTCACCTGGGCCGCCCGGGCAAAGTGCGTGCGCGCCTGATCGAGCTGGTGCCAGTGGTAATAGACTTGTCCCAGCTCGCCATACACGGCGGCGCTGATGGGCGGCAGCACGCCTGAGCGCTCTATCCGCTCTATCCCTTGGCGGGCGAGCTCGAAGGCGAGGTAGAGTTGGCCGTGCTGCAACGTCATCAGGGCCAGGCCGGAAATGCCCAGCATCTCGGCGGTCAAATTGCCCGCCGCCCGGCCGTGCTGGATGATCATCTGATAAGCCTCTGCTGCGCGGGTGTAATCGTCCAATTGTTGGTAGGCGCCGGCCAGCCCCAGGTAGATCAGGCTATGCACATGGCCCTCTTGTTGCGGCGCGATGGCCAGAGCCTGGTGGGCCAGTTCCACGCTCTCGGCCGGTTTGCCCTGCGCGTTGAGCAGCGTGGACTGGAGGGCCAGCCATTCGGCTTGCAGGGCTGGGTCTTTTTCGACCAGCGGAGAACCGGAGAACATTGCCTGCAACCGCGCCAGGTACGGAGCGGCCTGTACAGCGTCCCCGTGCATCAAATGCGTCCAGGCAAAGGCCAGGTTGGTCTTGGGGCTTTGCGCGGCCCATTCTGCGGGCAGCGCCTGCATCCAACGGTTTACCATCTTGGCGTGCCATTGCATGATCATGTCCATGGCGTGGTTTTCGAGCAGTTCCACCGCCAGCGCATAATCTGCCGCGTCCAGCGCGTGCTGGATGCCCGCGTTCACGAACGTCCCGCCTGCGCCCAAGCCCGGCGCAGCCTGGTCACTGGCCTGCGCATACCAGCGACTGGCGCGCCGGTGTAGCTCGGCCGTCTCTTTTGCGTGGCGCGCGTTTTGAAGGTCTCGTATCAAGTCGGCGAACAATTGATGGTAGCGATACCAGCGCCCCTCATCGTCCAGGGGGATCAGGAACAGGTTGGCGTGGAACAGCCGTTCCAACAGCGTGTGACTGTCTGTGCGCCCGGTGACCGCGTTGCACAGCTCACCGCTTAGCCTGTCCAGGATTGACGTCTGCAATAAAAAGTCCTGGACCTCTCCCGTCTGGCGGCTCAGGACTTGTTCGGTGAGGTAGCTCAAGATGTGGCGGTGGCTACCGCTCCCCTGGCACTTGCGTCCAGGGCAAGTGAGATTGGCGATGAGCTGGGTGGGCGCCTGGTCTCGGACGGACGTCGGTCTTGCGATGGGTGCTTGCATGGCCAGCGCCGCGAGCTGCAAGCCGACGATCCAGCCCTCGGTTTTGTCTTCTAACGCGCTGACGTCGTCCGGGCAAAGCGCCAGCCCCATAGCCTCGTTTAGAAAGCGCTCGGCTTCGATGCGGGTAAAGCGCAAGTCTCGCGCCCGGACCTCGGTCAGTTGGTTGCTGGCCCGCAGTCGGGCCAGCGGCAGGGAGGGTTCTTCACGCGTGAGCAGGACCAGGTGCAGCGGTTGCGACAGGTTGGCCTGGAACAGGTGCGTGACCAGGCTTTGCAAGACTTGAAGGACAAAGCCTTCCTGGATCACCTGAAAATCGTCCAGCACCAGCAAAAAACGGCCTTGGAAAGCCAGGACATCGTTGATCAGGGTCGTGCTGATGACCTCGGCGGGGGGGAGCTGCCCGGAACGCAGCACGCCCTCGATCTCGTGGCCCAGGCCAGGGTCTATTTTTTGCAGCGCGGCCACAAAATAGGTGAAAAAGCGCCCCGGGTCATCATCCAGGGCGTCCAGGGACAGCCAGGTCACCGGGAGGTCCAACCCGTTCACCCACGCGCTGATGCAGGTTGTCTTGCCGAACCCGGCCGGCGCCGAGACGAGCGTCATTGGCCGGCCGGACGCCAGCCCGGCGTTCAATCGTTGGATGAGGTGCGGGCGTGAGACGCGTTGGGGCGGGATGGATGGACGATATAGTTTTGTCGCCATCAAGTCAGACATCACTTGAACCCTTGCATCAAGAAGGGCTGGCCGTGCCCGGGGTATACGGTACGTATAGCCAGAGCGGACAGCTTTGCGACGCTGGCGCGCGCGGCCGCCGGGTCGTCCATGATGGCGCCGAGGGCCGGTTGGTCCTGGCCCGTATTTTCGAGCAGGTCGCCGCAAAACAGGTCACCGTCGGCAGTCAGGATGCCGATGGACCCCTGGGAGTGCCCGGGCATGTGGATGACCTGGGCGTCAAGCCCGTATGTCGAGAAATTGTCTCCCTCTTGGACGTAAAAATCGGGCTGACACCGTTCCGCTTGGCCAAATCCAGAGAGGATGGGGACGAGGGTTCTCAAGATGAAATTGCCCTTTTTTCTGTTCCAGAACATATCGCCGCGTTCGAGCATGCCGGCGTCGTCGCGATGCATGGCGATGGGGGCGCTGAACTGTTGGCGCAGGTAGGCGACGTTGCCGGTGTGGTCAAAGTCTCCGTGGGTCAAGAGGATAAGCTTGAGGTCACCCGGCTGGCAGCCCGCGCTTACAAGTGCCTGTTCAAGCGTGCCCCGTTGCTTTGATCCCCCCGTGTCGATCAGGATAAAACCGGACTCGGTTTTTACCAGGTAGCAATTGACACTGCCCATTCTAAAAGGTAACGCTAAGGTGATGGTTTGGATTTCCTGCACGTTTTTCCTCATTCCCCGGCGGTGACTGGCGGGTCGTGCCCTATCCCTGGCGGAAAAGGCTGACTTGAACTGCTCAAACTATACCTTTTGTCCGTCTGGCTGTCAAACGCTGTGTCAGCGGTGCTCAGTTTGAGGTGTCAAGGATTAAAGCTTG
>CAZSJU010000361.1:0-3550 GCA_964607235.1 uncultured Anaerolineae bacterium
GAGATTGCTTCGCTGCGCTCGCAATGACAAAGAGTTGCCGCGCTTCATGGGGAGGCTCCTCCCTAGCGCACGACAAAGGGCCGGTAACGCGCGACTTCACCCATCAGCCACTTGGCCACCAGCCGCACCTGCAATTCCAGGCAGCGGCGGTAGCTGGCCTTGTACCCAAAAGCGGGATGGGTGATGGTCTCTTCTAGCCGCTTTTCAAAACGGGTCAAAAAGGTACGCCGTCCCGCGTCGCTCAGGCGCCAGGTACCCAGCTTTTCCTCAAAATCGGCGAGCTGGAGCATGCCATTGTTCAGCAGCGTCAGTACCACCGAATCCACCACCGGCGTGCGGAACGCTTCGACCACGTCCAATGCCAACGCCGGCTTGCCGTACTGGGAAGAGTGCAAAAAGCCGATATAGGGGTCCAGCCCCACCACATTGACGGCCGAGGCGACGTGGTGCGTCAACAGCACGTAACCATAGCTCAACAGCGCGTTGACCGGGTCGGTGGGCGGGCGCCGCCGGCGGCGCGCAAAGTCCCAGTCTCCCTTGAGCAGATGGTTAAACACGCCAAAGTAAAAAGCGCTGGCCGAGCCTTCCAGCCCCAACAGCTTGCCGTGCAGTGTGTCAGCCTGGGGCTTGGAAGGGTCGGGGGGCGCCGTGGCCTGGCGCGGGTCGAGCGCGTCCACCTGCTCCAACACGCCCTTGATCGATTCGGCCGCCGCGGCCACGGCAGCCACTGCGTGCTTGCGGTTGGCGCGCAACAACATCGCCCGCATGTTGGTCAGTTTGCCGTGCACAAAGCCCTGCGCCAGGGTCAGGGTGCGGACCGGGTCCACGTGGGTGCGGTGCTGCGCCAGGCGCACCAGGCTGTTCTTGCTAAATTCGGGCGATAGCCGCCCCTTGAAACGGCCATAACGGTTGCAAAAGCTCACCTCGGCGCGCCGGTCCAGCAGCGCGGCCAGCGCCGGGCTGGTCAGAGTCACGTCGCCGTACACCACCACCGCGTCGACCTTGATCAGCGGCACGCGCACCTTGCGCCGCTCTGTCCCGGCCTCTTTATCCGCCGGGATGTCGACCAACAAGGTCTCGCCATCCTTTTTGACCAGCGAACGCGGTTCCGTCAGATATAACGTCGCCATACCTTCTCCCCAATCTTTTAACGTGGCCATGGTGTCCTTTCGTGCTTGCTTGGTGTTACTGTAGCTACCTTGACAACGTCAAATTAGCGGGTCCAAGACCTCCGAGGTCTTTTGTGTTTCCGCGTCTTGGCGTTGCAGCGCCCGCACCTCGCGCGGCATACAGATCTGTTCCAGTGAACAGTCGTGGCACTTGGCCAGCGGCTGATCGGGCGGCGGCATCTGCCCTGCCGCCAGGAGCTCAAAGGCGCGCGCCACCGTCGCCTCGGTCCGCGCGCGCAACTCGGGCGTGAATTCGACCCGCACGCGGCGCCGGGAGCGCCAGTAAAAGATCTCGCCATAAGGGATCGGCGGGCCGCCGCGCTCTTCCAGGCACAGCGCCTGGGCGCACAGTTGCACGTGGTCGTTGAGCCAACGCCCCATCTTGCCGTGCTTGTGCTCTACCGGCGCCAACTGGTCCCCTTGCGCCTCGACCAGGTCGGTATAACCCGTCAGCCGCAGGCGGTCGGACCACACGGCCACGCGGCGGTGGACGACTTGCTCGCCGTCGCGCGCGCTGCCGGCCTCGTGCACGCGTTGATGCTGCAACGTGCCTTCCAACACCGCCGCATTGATGTCCATCTCGCCGTGCACGTACATCAGCCAGAAGCGACGCGGGCAGTATTCCAGTTGATTGAGGTACGACAGTGGCAGATATTCGGGCAGTTCCACGCCTTCACCTCCGGTATACAAATGGTCATTCTACCCATTCTATGCTATACTGGTCTACAGTTGATTGACGCAATGGTGGAGCGATTGATTATGGTCGTAAAAGCAATCTATCAAGATGGCGTTTTCAAACCTCTGGCACCTGTCAACTTGTCTGATGGGCAGCAGGTCGAGCTAGAAATCGTGGGGTCTTTCCCACAAATCCAGCGCAACGTCGTTTCGCTGCAAGGGATATGGAAAGACCACCTGCGCCCCCAAGACCAGGGCGACTGGGTCTCAGACACCCTGACAGAGATACGCAATGAGACATCCAAAAGACTCAACCAACTTGCCCAGCAACTCGGTAAAAGTCTGAACCATGAACCTTAATTCACTTTATGTTACAGACACTCATAGCTTGCTGTGGTATCTCTATGACATTCCCCGGCTTGGCACCTATGCCAAGGACGCATTTGATGCGGTCAGTTCAGGCCATGCCACGCTCTTGATTCCGGCGATTGTCCTGGCCGAAATCGTTCACACCGTGGAACGCCGTCGACACGATATCGACGTAAACGAAGCGTTGCAACAAATAGACCAAGCTAACAACTTTCAAGTACTCCCCTTTGATTTAGACGGTGCCCGTGCGCTTGTTCCACTAACCGACATTCCAGAAATGCACGACCGGATGATTGTCGCCGCCGCTCAAGCTCACCGCGCGCCGCTCATTACACGCGACAGCCTAATCCATCAAACGGGCATTGTCGCGTGTATCTGGTGATGCTAATCTGCGAAAATCTGGCCCTGAGCTTGTCAAAGGGCTGCGTCCTAGCCCAATTTACCAATTGCCAAATTCCTAGTCAAACGCCTCATCCAGCCGGCGGCACTGGCCCATCCCCATGGTGGTCTTGTAGCCCACGCCGGCGTAAAAGGCCAGGTCGGCCAGGGCACTCAGGCGACAGTGCATGAGCGCGTCGCCGCCCTTGAACTCGAAAGTCACGCGGCCCACAAAGCCCAACTGGGGCGCGCTGCTGTAGGACAACATGCGGGTCTCGACCCCGGCCATGCGGGCCACCACGACATTGTCCTCGATATAGGCGCGCAGCGCGCGCCGGTCGACGCTCAGCGACGGCGGCGCCAACTGGTTCCAGGAACGGGACAGGCTGCCAAAGATCAGGCGCGGCAGCGGCAGCGGCATCACCTGGCGCCCCCAGGGCCGGTCGCCAAAGCTAAAGGCAGTGGGCGTGGTGAACTCGAGCGTCACGCTCTCGACCGGCTCGGCCGCCTGGGCGATGTGGATAAAAGAGTCGTAACCGGCCCAGGGGTGACTGCCCGGCGTGGCCAGGATCTCTTTGATCTGAAAGTGCATAGGCCCCAGGCGCAGCCGCGGCCGGCCATCGCCGCGCATAAAGCGCGCCATGAACTGCTCGAATATCGGCGCGTACAGCACGGTAAAGCGCAGGAAATAGTCCCGTTCCGGCGCCACCGTCACCGGCCCCTGGTGGCCCGTACCCATCCCCAACAACGGTGAGACGGTAAAGGGTCGGGTGGGCAGTTGCGGCATGTGCAAGACCTCGGCCAGGGCGGGGTCGGCCTGGCGCACGGTCTTTAGGAAGGCGGCGTGGGCGTGGTGGCCGTGGGTGGCGCCGATGCGGCCCGCCCGCTCGGGCGCCAGCTTGAGCACGATGGCGTGTAGTGCATCCGAGTTGGATAGGTGGGTCATGGGGGGGCTCCTC
>CAZSJU010000362.1:0-3545 GCA_964607235.1 uncultured Anaerolineae bacterium
GGCTGGAAACTGGAGGTGCCGGTACCGGCAAAAAGAGCGCCGGAAAGTGCTCAACCGCTGCACATAGAGACAGCGACCAAGATGAGCTGGCAACCCTCAATCCTGGAGGGAGACCTGGCCGCTGCCTATCCGCTTACCTTGGAGAGCGAACGCTTTACGATGCACTACCAGCCCGATACGCCGGCTGCACAGGACGCTCAGCAAGTGCGCGAGTTAATCGAGGCAGCACTGCACCACGTGGAGGATAAACTACAGGTGACGCTAGAGGGACACTGGGACGCCTATGTAGCCGGCTCGTTGTTTGGGCCAGATAACCTGGCGCTGCGCGGGCGCAGCTTTTCATCACAGCGGCGCAACTTTTATTTGTACGATGACACAGGGACGCCCAACGAGCGACGCTACCTCGTCACCCACGAATTGACCCATCTAGTGGCCTGGAACACGATCGGCAAGCCCGCCTCGGTGATGCTCCATGAGGGGCTGGCCGTGTACACCGGTGCCGAAGCAATGGAGGAAGCAGGATTCATCTCGCTGTCCCACTTTTGCGCGGCCTATCAAAAAGCAGGCCAGCTACCGCAGTTGTCGGGCAGCCGCTCCTACGGGGGACACATTCGTGACCTGGACTTGTATTTCAGTGCCGGCTGCTTTGTGGACTTTATGATCGAAACATATGGTCTGCAAGACTTGAAGCGATTATTTGTCAGCGGTGACTATCGCGGCGTTTATGGGCACACGCTGAGCCAACTGGAAAAAGACTGGCACAAAACGCTAGAACCGCTTGGCGACGCGCTGAGCTTTGAACCGGAAGACCTGGTCACGTCCGTAGAGACCATCAGCGCCGCTTACGCACGGCTGTTCCAAGACTTTCAAGGCACGCCCTCGCAGTTACAAGCCTATCGTCAACTAGACCGCGCCCGCATCGCGATGTTGCAAGGGCAATTTGAGACGACCCAAACATACCTGGATCAGTTTGAAAATTTGCTCCAAGGCGAATAGCGCTTCTCCGATCTATGTCGCAATATGTCGCAAGAAAAAAAGGGCCGCCAACTTTGTCGACGGCCCTCTCATCCGTGAAAAAGCACCCCGTGTCTTATGCTTTTTCCTTGATGGCCTCGTGAGCCATAGCGATAAACTCGTCCACGGGATGTCCCTTCAAGTCTTCGCCCGAGCGTAACCGGATCGAGACTTGGCCGCCTTCCACCTCGCGGTCGCCCACGATGAGCATATAGGGCACTTTTTGCTCCTGCGCCTTGCGAATCTTGTTACGCATGCGATCGTTGCTTTTGTCAACCTCCACACGCAGACCCGCGGCCTTGAGTTGCTCGGCCACTTGCTCGCAGTACGGCACATGCCGGTCAGCGATGGGGATGAGCGTGGCCTGCACCGGTGACAGCCAGACCGGGAACGCACCCCCATAATGCTCAACGAGCACCCCGAAAAAGCGCTCCAACGAACCCAAAAGCGCCCGGTGGACCATGTAGGGCCGGTGCTCCAACCCATCCTCACCCACATAGTTCATATCAAAACGCTCTGAAAGGTTAAAGTCGAACTGGATCGTCGTGCACTGCCACAGGCGCCCCAGCGCATCCTTGATCTTGATGTCGATCTTGGGGCCGTAAAAGGCGCCGCCGCCCTCGTCAACCGTATAATCCAGCTCTTCGATCTCCAGGGCGCTCTGCAGCGCAGACTGTGCTTGTTCCCAGCGCGCAGGCTCGCCGATGAATTTCTCAGGACGCGTCGAGAGCATCACTTTATATTCCGAGAACCCAAAAGCGCGCAGGATATTGATCGAGAAGCGCAAGACGCGCAAAATCTCGTCATCAACTTGTTCTGGCGTGCAAAAGATATGCGCATCATCCTGCGTAAAACCGCGCACCCGCATCAAACCGTGCAACACACCACTCCGCTCAAAGCGATAGACCGTACCCAGTTCCGCCCAACGCAACGGCAAATCGCGATAAGAGCGCGTATCGCTCTTGTACATCAGCACGTGGAAAGGACAGTTCATGGGTTTGAGATAGTACTGGACGCCCTCAATATCCAAAGGCGCGTACATACTTTCCTGGTAGAAATCCAGGTGTCCTGACGTCTTCCACAAGTCGGCCTTGCCGATGTGTGGCGTAAAGACGATGTCATAACCACCTTTATAGTGTTCCTGGCGCCAATAATCCTCAATGACCTGGCGGATCATACCGCCCTTGGGGTGCCACAAGATCAGCCCCGCGCCGATCTCTTCGTTGACGCTGTACAGGTCCAGATCCTGTCCCAAGCGACGATGGTCGCGACGCTTGGCCTCTTCCAACTTCCACAAGTATTGCTCCAGGTCCTCTTGGGTCTTCCACACCGTGCCATAGATACGTTGAAGCATCGGCCGGTGCTCATCGCCGCGCCAATAGGCGCCAGCGACGTTGAGCAGCTTGATGGCCTGGGGGTTGATTTGTTTCGTGTTCTCCACGTGAGGCCCGCGACAGAGGTCGACAAAGTCGCCGTCGGTGTAAATCGAGAGCACCACAGGTTCTTCTGATTTTTCGCCGTACTCATCTTCCCCGCCGGACACAAGCCCGTCGATCAGCTCCTGCTTGTAGACCTGATCCGCAAAGATCTCCCGCGCCTCTCGCTCACCGACCTCCCGGTACTCAAAGGGATGTCCTTGCGCGACGATCTCTTTCATACGCGCTTCGATCTCTTGCAGATCATCAGGCGTCAGCGGACGCGGCAGCTCAAAGTCATAGTAGAACCCGTCTTCGATGGGCGGCCCGATGGCCACTTGGCCTTTGGGAAACTTTTCCAAAACGGCCTGCGCCATCACGTGGGCCGTCGAGTGTCGCAAACGATGCATCAATTCATCTTTATGTTCTTCAGACATCTAGATTCCTCCCTGTCAAAATTTTACAGACGATTCAGAGCAGGGACCACAGCCTGTAGCCCCTACCGATGTGACGCGCCCGTCACCGGCTGGGCCACAGGTCGTAGCCCCTACCGATAGCCAAGCGCCCAACCCGTCGCGCCGGTACCATCTTGAGTCAAAATCATCACCTCCTTGTACACAAAAAACCCCTTCGCTTTGGGGCGAAGGGGTTTCCACGCGGTTCCACCCAATTTCAGCAACAGTCATACGGCTGTTGCTCTCAAAGCCGATAACGGGGCCAGCCCGGGCCGCCATACTGGGTCTGTGCCTTTCCGGCGGCCGCTCCCGAGGGGTTTTCAGCAGCTTCTGGCCAAGGGGACTTGCAGTTTATTGATCCCCTCTCCCTGTCACCTTGTCACCACTTACTCGTCTCGATCATTGCGTTAATTTATGCGTATGTTGACCTTTATTATAGCGTATTCAAAGCTCCTGTCAACTCTAAAACACTTTGCACTTTTTACCTCGGGTAAACAAAAACGGCCGCCAGAGATTCGGCGGCCGTAAGGTGGGCGGTACAAGACTTGAACTTGTGACCTCCACGATGTCAACGTGGCGCTCTAGCCAACTGAGCTAACCGCCCATAGCGCTTTACATTATACCAGCAAGGAGCAAATTTTGCAACCCCTCGGGGATGTGA
>CAZSJU010000363.1:0-3545 GCA_964607235.1 uncultured Anaerolineae bacterium
CGTTGCTGTCTAAATGGGGTTGACGAATTTTGGGATTCATGGTAGAATCTCTATTCGTGAGTTGGGAAATGGCTACAAGCTCCCGTTTCCTGACAAAAATGGGATCGAGTTTGGTGGAAAATTTAGAGGCCATCGCTGTGGACATGATGGCCTCATTCATTGCCTTAGAGGGGGTAATGGTCAGTGCCTACTATTAATCAATTGGTTCGTAAGGGACGCAAGGCGCATCGTAAAAAGTCTAAAGCACCGGCTCTGCAGTACACGTTCAACTCGGTCAAGCAGCGGCGCGTGCAGCAGCCCAAAGGTGCACCGCAGAAGCGCGGCGTGTGTACCCAGGTGCGTACCCAAACCCCCAAGAAGCCCAACTCGGCGTTGCGTAAAGTGGCGCGTGTGCGCTTGTCCAATGGTTTGGAGGTCACGGCCTACATCCCGGGTGAGGGGCATGGTTTGCAGGAGCACTCGGTGGTCTTGGTGCGTGGTGGTCGTGTGAAGGACCTGCCGGGTGTACGTTATCACATCGTGCGCGGCACACTCGACGCCAGCGGTGTAGAAGACCGCAAACAACAGCGGTCCAAGTATGGTACAAAGCGGCCCAAGCGCTAGAATGCGATTGGGAGTTAGGTGAGGAAAAGATATGCCGAGACGAAATCGCCCGCCCAAACGAAAAATTTTGCCTGATGTCCGTTATAACAGTGAGACGGTTAGCAAGTTCATCAATCGTTTGATGAAGGGGGGCAAAAAGAGCGTGGCTGCCGGGGTCATGTACGACGCGATGGGTATTATCGAGTCGCAGAGCGGTCGTGACCCTCTAGAAGTATTTGATCAAGCCATCAAGAACGCGATGCCGATGATTGAGGTAAAGCCGCGTCGCGTAGGTGGTTCTACTTATCAGATTCCCGTTGAGGTGCCTGGCCACCGTCGTTTGGCTTTGGCGATGCGTTGGTTGTTGGCGTCGACCAAGTCGCGCCCGGGCAAGTCAATGGCTGAAAAGCTGGCTTCCGAGTTGATGGACGCCGCGCAGGGCGCTGGCGCTACGATTAAAAAGAAAGACGACACACACAGAATGGCAGAGGCCAACCGGGCCTTTTCCCATTATCGGTGGTGAGCGGGCGCCTGGGTCACTCGATTTAGCTTCTCCTCTGTCCGCCCTGTGGAGGTCGAGGTGACAGCAGGGGGGAGGTGGAGCGGTCGCTAGGGTACATTTTCCGCTCCTGGATGATATGGATTAGCTGGGCTTGCATCAAGGGTTTTTGTCCTGTGCGGGCTGGTCGTTGAGTGACCTGGTGCTACAGTGCGCAAGTATTCACTAAATCATGTTCGGAATATTGGCATCATCGCTCACATTGATGCGGGCAAGACGACTACCACCGAGCGTGTGCTCTATTACACGGGTCGCACGCATCGCCTCGGGAGTGTGGACGAGGGCACAACCGTTACTGATTGGATGGATCAAGAGCGTGAACGTGGTATCACTATCCAGTCGGCGGCGATCACGTCTTATTGGCGTAATCATCAGATTAACATTATTGATACCCCAGGCCACATAGACTTTACGGCCGAAGTGCAGCGCAGTCTGCGCGTGCTGGATGGGGGTGTTGTCATCTTTGACGCTGTGGCCGGCGTGGAGCCACAGTCAGAGACGGTATGGCGGCAAGCTGACCGTTATAAAGTACCACGCATTTGTTACATTAACAAAATGGATCGTGTCGGTGCCAATTTCAACCGCACCGTAGAAATGATTCGTGAGCGGCTTAATGCAAACCCGCTCCCAATCCAGTTTCCGATTGGCTTTGAAAGCAAATTTCGCGGCGTCGTGGATTTACTGGCGATGCAGTCAGTCATCTGGCTAGAAGAGGACCTGGGGGCAGAATTGCAACATGGCGAGATTCCGCCAGCGTTGGTGGATGAAGCGCAGTTGGCTCACGAAGAATTGGTGGAGCGGTTGGCGGAAACCGATGATGATTTGACGATCAAATACCTCGAAGGCGAAGAGATCACCATTGATGAGCTGCGCAGGGCCCTTCGGCAAGCCACTTTGGCAGGAGAAGTGACGCCCGTTTTGTGTGGTTCGTCGCTCCGCAATAAAGGAGTGCAACCTTTGCTAGACGCCATCGTCGATTATTTGCCATCACCTATCGACGTTCCTCCAATCGTTGGCGTCAACCCTTATACTCAAAAAGAGGAAGAGCGAAGCGCGGATGATGAGCAGCCGCTGGCGGCTTTGGTTTTCAAGATCCAAACCGATCCCTATGTGGGGCGGCTGTGTTACTTTCGCGTGTACTCGGGCTGCCTAAGTGTTGGCACTGCAGTGACAAACGCTGTCAAAGAGCGCAAGGAGCGCATCGGACGTTTGTTGCGGATGCACGCGGATCACCGTGAAGAGATCAAAGAGGTTCATGCGGGGGACATTGCGGCCACATTGGGCTTGAAACATACTTTTACTGGTGAGACGCTTTGTGCGTCCCACGCGCCCATTATCCTAGAGTCGATTACTTTTCCAGAGCCTGTTATATCGGTCGCGATTGAACCGCGTACCACGGCTGATCAGGAAAGGATGACAGAGGCGCTTAAGCGTCTGTCAGAGGAGGATCCGACTTTTCAGGTGCGCGTTGACGAAAATACGGGCCAAATGTTGATCTCGGGGATGGGCGAGTTACACCTGGAGGTGCTGGTCGACCGGATGTTGCGCGAGTTCAAGGTGAGCGCCAACATCGGGCGGCCGCGTGTGACTTATCGGGAGACGATTACCCAAGTCGCGCGCGGCCAGGGCCGGTTCGTGCGCCAGACGGGCGGTCGTGGACATTACGGACACGTTGTGCTTGAGGTAGAACCGCTGGGACCGGGGCAAGGGTTTGAATTTGTGAACCGGGTCGCCAAAGAAGTCATTCCTCAAGAGTTTATACTGGCGGTAGAGCAAGGTGTGCGCGAAGCGATGGAGAGTGGGGTGCTGGCGGGTTATTCGCTGGTTGATTTGAGAGCTTGTCTGGTGGACGGTAGTGTTCACGAGGTGGATTCCTCAGAGCTGGCTTTCAAAGTCTCAGGCTCGATCGCCTTACGAGAAGCTGTTCAAGATGCAGGGCCGGTATTGCTTGAGCCTGTCATGCGGGCGGAGATTGTTGCCCCTGATGAGTTTATCGGCGAGATCGTCGGCAATTTGAATGCCCGGCGGGCCGAGATAGAAGGTTTAGAACCACGGCCGGCCGGTTTGCAAGCTGTGACGGCCAGCGTGCCGTTGGCTGAAATGTTTGGTTATACTACGGACTTGCGTTCGATGACGCAGGGGCGGGGTGTGTTTACAATGGAATTTGCGCATTATGCGCAGGTCGATCGCCAATTGATAGAAAAAATTCTTTATGGGTGGCGATGACTTGTAAAATCGGTGTGGAGCCAAGGATTATGTGCTCTGACCGGGTGTTAAGGAGAAATCATGGCCAAAGAAAAATTTGTGCGCGACAAGCCACACATAAACGTAGGAACTATTGGTCACATCGACCATGGCAAGACGACGTTAACCGCGGCGATCACCAAGGTGCTGGGGATGAAGG
>CAZSJU010000364.1:0-3539 GCA_964607235.1 uncultured Anaerolineae bacterium
ATCGCTGGCTGGGATTTGGGCGCGGGCGAGAGTGCAGTGCTTGCCTGGGCACGGCAGCATCCGGGATATGAAGCCATACTCGATGACCGCGCTGCGCGGGATTGCGCGGCCACCCTGCGTATCCCCGTGCGCGGGACATTGGGCGTTATTCTTTTAGCCAGACAACAAGGCCTAGTTGCAAAAGTACACCCACTGTTTGATGCGTTGGTTGATGCCGGACTGCACATCACGCCCCAAATTTTACACGCTGCACTGCGTCTGGCAGGGGAAGCATAGTCGCCCAAGTCCTTTCCTTCGAAATCATCTCAGTGCTCCCTCCATTCTAGCAACTGTCGCTCCGGTATGTTGACAATCAGCCGCCAGCGTGCATCCCGTGGCCCGTCGCGCGGACCCGATGGCTCCAGCCGGGCATAACTGTGCCCACTGCCATCCTCCAGGCGAGAGAGCAAATGCTCACCACCCAGGTCCAGTCGCTCTAGCCAAAAGCCCAACCGCCGCGCAGCGACCTGGTTTTGCAGACGCAGAGTGTAGGCCACCAGCTTTTCCCAGTCCAACTCGTGGCTCCCAAACCACAAGCCCTTGGCCGCCTCCAGCACGCCTCCTGCCAGTTTGGGATGATCAAATCCATCTGCAATGGCCTTCTCCCGCTCTGCCATCTGCACGGTACGATCCAGCAAGCGGATAGATTCATAACCGAAGAACTTGTAGGGTTCTGAAATTACGGTATAGTTTATTACGGTATAGCTTCAACGTTGCACATTAACATACAATTGACAGAATGACAGATCTGCGGTCAAATAGCCCCCTATCACAATGCGTGAGGAGGTCAAGATGGGAACACAAGTACAAACCGCAGCCGAAATTCGGGAGAACCTGGCCGAGCAGTTGGACTGGCGTTTCGCCGAGCGCGACGATGCGGCAGTGGCCCAAGCATTGCAGCGCGGCGAAGCGGTAGATGCCATGCACACGCTGGACGAAGCGGGCCTGCTGGATGGTTTCTTTGCGTTTCTCAAGGAAACCCAGATCATGGAGCACTGGCTCAGCGTTCCCATCGCAGCCGTACAACGGGTCTTCTTGCCCACCATCTATTTCATCCTGTTGTACGGCACGCGGGTGTTGTTCGGCATCGAGTCCACGAATGCCTTGCCCAGTTTGTTGTTCAGCAACGTGGCGGTGATGACCCTGGTGGGCTTCAACGCCTGGCAGGTGGTGCAAGGGCTGACGCAACGCGGGGCTAAACTGCGCACACCAGCCAGCGAATATTGCTTGATGGATCCGCAAACACTGGCTCACACCATCTGCAAGGCCAGTGCGCGCGAGTTGGAGCACCTGTTCAACGGGACCATTCACTGTCTGGCGGCGTTTGGGGTGTTTATGGCCGAAGTGATGGTGGCCGTGGACGGCACGCGGGTGGCAACGACACAGTTCTTTCGTGGCTGTGGGTGCCTGAAGGTGAACAAGCGCAAGCGCAATCGTCAAGGGATCAAGGTGGAGTTCGTAGAGTTGGTGTTCGGCTGGCGACTGATCGCCTTGATCGATCTGACGACGCTGATCCCGCTGGCGATCAAAATCGTGCAAATTCAAGAGCACGAAGCCCCGTACCTGTTGGAATTGGTCCGCCAGGCCCAGACCAATTTGGAGCCCCATAGCCGGATTCGCAGGCTGGTTGTGGATCGGGCCTACGTACATGGTCCCACGTTGTATGAATTGGACCAGATGGGGATTCTTTTCGTCGTGATTGCCAAGTCCAACATGGCCGCGCGCACCACGGCGTTGGCATTGAGCGCAACCGCCCCGCTCTACCAACGCCTCGAGACGGTGCGTCACGGCCACGGACGCGCCACGTGGACCGAAGAATGGGTCACCCAGGTAAAGGCGGCAAGCGGGATTCGCACTTGGAGCAATTACCGCCCGCCCAAGGTGCCCGGCCAACGGCTGCGCTGGAAGGACCGCCCCGCCCTCAACGCCGTGGTGGTCACGTTGTGGTGCAACCAAATCCCCAGCCAGGACGGTCCGCGCGTTTACCTGACTAACGCGCCGGTGGATCATCCCTGGACCATCGTGGATGCTTACGACGACCGCAGTTGGATCGAGAACGGCCTGTTCCGCAACAGCAAGCAGTTCTGGCGGCTGAGCCGCTGGTTTCCAGAGAAGAGCGAGGCCGGTGTGCGCAGTCACCTGACCTTCGTGATGCTGATGCTCGCCACGGCCACCGCCTATCGTCTGTGGGACAAAGCCCAGTCCGGCGCGCCGCATCGCGTGGCGGACCATCAGATTGACCAGACAGTCGATCAAATGATAGACCCAGGCGCTGGTGAGATCACGGAAATGCCCACGCCTGTGAATCCGCTGCCCACTCATCTCGCCAGTGTCGTCGCGCCCCCACGGCCCGCCGAAACGGGTGTTGAAAAAGCTGCCAATGAGCCGCCTAATATCCTGGCCCACAGCTTGCTCGGCGGGCAAGGCCCACTCCGGTGGCGCCGGCAACTGCAACGCGAGAACCGCGACAAGGTGATCGTCTTTATGGGTCAGCAGTACGGCATCTTTGATACGCACGAGTTCTTAATCCTATCGGGTGTGCCTTTGCGCAAGCTGCCACCTCACATCGGCTCACGTGAGGATGTTTTGCGCCGCTATGGTTGCGACGCGAGTCCTGCAACAAATGTGCACGATCCGGATATATGAAGCAATCTACTATACCGTAATTTCAGGTAAGGTGGTTTGGGAGCCAAGAGTTGGACTGGGAAAAGCTGGTGGCCTACACTCTGCGTCTGCAAAACCAGGTCGCTGCGCGGCGGTTGGGCTTTTGGCTAGAGCGACTGGACCTGGGTGGTGAGCATTTGCTCTCTCGCCTGGAGGATGGCAGTGGGCACAGTTATGCCCGGTTGGAACCGTCGGGTCCGCGCGAGGGGCCGAGGAATGCACGCTGGCGGCTGATTGTCAACGTACCGGAGCGACAGTTGTTGGAGTGGCGGGAGCACTGAGATAATTTCGAATCACTTGGCATACACCCGCAGAGAAAGATAATACTCCGTCCCGCAAGTGACATCATCTCTCCCCGCGATCAGCGGCTAGGGGGCTGGCGTGATCCTAAATCTAGAGGCTTTTGTTCATAACGGCAGGGAATTGCTATCGTCTCAACCAGTCTTCTATCTCGGCCAGAACCTGGCTCAAGCTAGGCTGGTCGGCTGGAGTCAGCCGATTTTGTGGCCCGATGTGTTTGTGATGGGGATGGGTGACGATCTCGGGGTGATGCGGGGCGTTGTCATAGCGAAATAATGGAGGAAAAATAGTCGTCGATAATCATGCTGCGGCAGGCTTGGTCTGCATAAACTGCCGCACCGGCAGTGACGTCAGGTAAAGATGGTACAGGCCAGCCCACATCATCAGGTCATCGTCGTCGCCCAGCTCGCCTTTTTCATAACGGCGGTAGAACTCGATGGTCGAGTAGCCGTACTTTTGTTCGTATGCGCGCAAGCGCTCGACCAGCTCATCGAAACTCAATCGTTGGGGTTTGAACATTTCGCCCGTCCTATCTC
>CAZSJU010000365.1:0-3484 GCA_964607235.1 uncultured Anaerolineae bacterium
GCGGTTTGCCGAGTTGTGTCAGACCAAGCATGCGGTCGCTACTTCGTCGGGTACGACGGCGCTGCACGTGGCGCTTTTGGCGCACGAGATCGGTCCTGGCGACGAGGTCATCACGACGCCGTTCACCTTTATCGCTTCGGTCAATGCGATCCTCTATGCGGGAGCCAAGCCGGTGCTGGTGGATGTCCAGGAGGACACTTTTAACATCGACCCCGAGTTGATCGAACAGGCCATCACGCCGCGTACCAAGGCCATCGTGCCCGTTCATCTATTTGGTTATCCCTGTGATATGGACGCCATCATGGACATCGCGGGCCGCCACGGCTTGATCGTCATCGAGGACGCGGCGCAGGCGATCGGGGCCAAGTACAAGGGGCAGCCGGTGGGCGGCTTTGGCACCGCTTGTTTTTCACTGTATGCGACCAAAAACGTCATGGCGGGCGAAGGCGGCATGATCACGACTAATGACGACGCTGCGGCCGAGCGCGCGCGTATGATCCGCAGCCATGGGATGAAGCGGCGCTATCATCACGACATGATGGGGTATAATTTCCGCATCAGTGATTTGCACGCGGCGATTGCCCTGGCGCAAATGGATCGCCTGGAAACGTTCACCGCCAGGCGGTGTGAGAACGCGGCGTATTTGTCGGCGCATTTACAGGGCGTGCGGGTGCCTGCCGTGGAGCCAGGCGTTGACCATGTGTGGCATCAATACACTGTGCGTTACGAGGGCGACCGGGACGCGGCTGTGAAGCAACTGAACGAGGCCGGCGTGGGGACGGGCATCTTTTATCCGATACCCGCCCACAAACAGGAGCATCTGCAACCCTTGGGTTATGGCGAGCTGAGCTTGCCGGTGGTGGAACGACTGAGTCAACAGGTGATTTCCTTACCGGTCCACCCGCAGTTGAGCCAGGAAGATTTGGAGATGATCGTCCGGGAGGTGAATCGATTATGACCGCCGCAGAACAATCTATGAGACCGATCCGCACCGCCGTGATTGGCGTGGGGGCGATGGGCCGTAATCACGTGCGCTTGCATCATAATCTGCCCGAGACGGAACTGATGGCCGTTGCGGACGCGGATGTGGCGACGGGTGAGGCCATCTCGCGTCAGCACAGCGTCAAGGTTTATACGGACTATTGTGCGATGCTTGACGCCGAGCCGGTGGAAGCGGTGTCCATTTGCGTGCCGACCACCCTTCACCTGGAGGTGGCTTCCGAGGTCATTAAGCGCGGCATTCATGTCTTGGTTGAAAAACCCATCGCGGCCACGGTAGAAGAAGGGCAGGCATTGATCGATCAGGCACACGCCCATGACGTGGTTTGCATGGTAGGCCACGTGGAGCGGTTCAACCCGGCCGTGATCGAGCTCAAGCGCCGCTTGCAGCAAGGTGAGCTGGGGCGCATCTTTGAAATCGTCGCACGTCGCAAGGGGCCTTTTCCGCGCCGGATACGCGACGTGGGGGTCGTCATCGACCTGGCGGCCCACGATCTGGACATCATGTGGTATCTCACCAACGCCGAGGTGACGCGGGTGTACGCCGAGACGGCGCAGCGCGTCCACGAGTCCCGGGAGGACATGTTGTCCGGCTTGTTGCGCTTTGCTGACGACACGGTGGGCGTGTTGGACATCAATTGGCTGACGCCGACCAAGATTCGCGAGTTGAGCGTCATCGGCGAGCGGGGCATGTTCCAGGTGAACTATGTCACCCAGGATCTGTTCTTCTTTGAGAACGCAGAAGCCGGTGAGGGCTGGGACACGTTGAGCATCTTGCGCGGTGTGGCCGAAGGGCGTATGATCCGGCACATGGTGGACAAAAAGGAGCCGTTGCGCACCGAGATCGAGTCCTTCATAGCGACGGTGCGTGGTCAAGATGTGCCCATCGTGAATGGCGAGGACGGCTTGCGGGCGCTGCGCCTGGCGCAGGCCATCGTCCAGTCGGGCCTGGAAAACCGGCCGATCGATATGGGGGTATAGGCTTGTTGGATATGCAGAGGGCGGGCGCGGTGCGGGATATGCTGTATGAGCGCATCCAAACGACGACCGCCCACCTGGTTGTGATCGGGTTGGGGTACGTGGGCTTGCCTGTAGCGGCGCGTTTCGCCCAGGCGGGGTTCAAGGTCACCGGGTTGGACGTGGACGTGGCCAAGGTCAAGATGATCAACGCCGGCGTTTGTCCCATTGAGGGGGAAGAACCGGGGTTGGACGAACTGTTGGACGAGGTGGTCGCTGCAGGCCGGTTACAGGCCTCGACCGACTATGCGGTCTGTACACAAGCGGACGTGATGCTCATCGCGGTCGAGACGCCCATTGACAGTGTAAAGGAACCACGGTATCGGGCGTTACGCGCCGCGCTGCGCGAGCTAGAACCCTATCTGGCGGTGGGCATGGCGCAGTCCCATGGGGACGCTGCGCAATTAGTGGTGATCGAGTCTACCATCGCGCCCGGCACGATGGAACGGCTGGTACGCCCGGTTTTGGAGGCCAGGGGCAAGCGCCGGGCCGGACAGGACTTTTACCTGGTGCACTGTCCGGAACGGGTAATGCCGGGCGTGTTGTTAAGCAACCTGGCCCATATGAACCGGGTCGTGGGGGGCTATACGCCAGAGGGCGCCCAGTTAGCCCAGGTCCTCTATCGCCACATCGTCGAGGCGGACCTGGACCTGGCGGACTGTGTGACGGCCGAACTGGTCAAGACCGGGGAAAACGCCTATCGGGACGTGCAGATCGCGTTCGCGAACGAGTTGGCGTTGATCTGCGAGCACGTGGGTGCTGACGTGTGGCAAGTGCGCGAGCTGGTGAACAAGAGCCCTGGGCGAAACGTGCTCTTGCCAGGCGCCGGCGTGGGCGGGCACTGCATCCCCAAGGACCCGTGGCTGCTGGCTTATGGGGCCAGTGATTCCATCGGGGCCAAGCTGATCCCGGCTGCCCGCGAGATCAACGATTATATGCCGCTGCATATGGCCGAGCTGACGCTAGAGGCGCTCAAAAAAGTCGAGGTGGAAATCGAGCAGGCGCGGGTCGGGGTGCTGGGCTACGCTTACCTGGAAAACAGCGACGATACCCGCAACGCGCCCAGCATCACGCTGATCCATCGCCTGGAAGAGCTGGGCGCCCAAGTCTGCGTCCACGATCCCTTTGTGGATGAATACAAGGGCGAGTTGGCCGAGCGGTTGCAGGGCTGTGACGCCGTGGTGGTCATGGTCAAACACGACGCCTACCGCCGCATCGATTTGCAACAGTTGAAAGCATGGCTGGCGCATCCCGTGTTGGTGGATGGGCGGCACGTCTTTGAGCGAGAAGCGGCCGAGGCCGCCGGGTTTGTGTTTCGGGGCGTGGGAATGGGATAGTGTAGGGGAGCATTGAGCATGCAGAGTGCATCGTCCACTATCCCGCGTTATCTGCCTCAGGGCTTGCCGTTGGACGTTTTCCCTTATACGCGCGCTGAAATAGAGACGGCGCTAGAAGAAGGCAATCCTTT
>CAZSJU010000366.1:0-3461 GCA_964607235.1 uncultured Anaerolineae bacterium
GCTCGAGGTCTTTAAGCCTCTGATTTGTGCTGCGAGTCAGCCAGCAAATCGCGCTTGACCTCATTTCTTCCAAAACGTCATTCGTCCCTCCACAGGGACACTCCTGAGCCAATGTGTCATTGGCCAAACACAGGCAATCTCTGGTTAACAAACAAGTGCACGACGCAAGTTGCGTATTTCTGTTTACGTTTACACACAACATCTAGGGAGGTATTTAATGTACAAAAAACTGTTTATTCCCGGCCCCACCCATGTACGGGATGAGGTCTTGCAAGCTCAGGCGGCCCGCATGATCGGGCACCGGGCCCCCGAGTACGCGGAACTGCAGGCTGCGGTGACGCCCAAGCTGCAAAAGTTGCTATACACCGAGCAACGCGTCTACTTGTTCGCAGCCTCTTCCACCGGCGTGATGGAGGGTGCCATTCGCCAGGCTTCGAACAAAAAGATCCTGAGCACCGTGTGTGGCGCTTTTTCCAAGCGCTGGCACGAGATCACCCAGCAAAATGGCGTCGCCTGCGAAAAACTAAAAGTGCCGATGGGCCAGGCCATCATGCCTGAACTGGTCGATGAAGCCCTTGGTCAGGGTGACTATGACGCCATCACCCTGGTATTCAACGAGACCTCGACGGGCATTATGAACCCGATCCAAGACATCGCCGCGATGCTCCATGACAAATACCCCGACGTGTTAATTTTGGTGGATGCGGTGAGCGGCATGGCCGGCGCCAAGATCGAGTTCGACGCCTGGGGCCTGGACGTGTGCCTGGCCGGCGTGCAAAAGTGCTTTGCGCTGCCGCCGGGATTGACCGTGTCTGCCGTCAGTGAGCGGGCGCGCGAGCGTTGCAAGCAAGTGCCCAACCACGGCTTTTACTTTGCCTGGGACGTGATGGACAAAAAGTACGAAAAACACCAAACCCCTGCGACGCCTGCCATCAGCCTGATCCAGGCGCTCAACAAGCAGATGGATGACATGCTGGCCGAAGGGCTGGAGAATCGCTGGGCGCGCCACAAAGAGATGGCCCAATATGTCCAAGACTGGGCGCGCAAGTACTTTAAACTGTACGGCGACGAGCGCTACCTGTCGAACACGGTGACCAATATTGAGAACAACCGTGGCATCAGCGTGGCCGACCTGAACGCGGCCCTGGCCGAACGTGGGGCGATGATCTCTAATGGCTATGGCACGCTGAAAGAAAAGTGTTTCCGCATCGCTCACATGGGCGACTTGACGCTGGACGACGTCAAGTGGATCACCACTCAAATCCAAGATATTTTAGGACTCTAGGGAGTTTCCAATGAAAGTACTCATTTGCGATCCAACCGCCCCCGAAGCCATTGCGAGCATGCGGCAGGCCGGGATTGAGGTAGACGTGCGAGACGATATCACCGCCGACGCGTTGCCCGAAGTGCTGCCAGACTATGACGGTATGGTCGTGCGCAGCCGCACCAAGGTCCGCACGCCCTTGATTGACGTGGCTACCAACTTGAAAGTCATCGTGCGCGGCGGCGTTGGGCTGGACAACATTGACGTCGCTCACGCCCAATCCAAGGGCATCGCCGTGTTGAACACACCGGCCGCCAGCTCGGTCTCGGTGGCCGAACTGACCATCGGTTACATGCTCAGCCTGGCGCGCAACATCCCGCAAGCTACCGCCTCGATGAAGGCCGGCTTGTGGGAAAAGAAGAAATTCAAGGGCACCGAGGTCGCCGGCAAGCGGCTGGGGCTGATCGGCTGCGGCCGCATCGGCTGTGAGGTTGCCCAACGCGCCAGCGCGTTGGGGATGGATGTGGTCTTTACGGACATTGTGTGCGTCGAGTTGGGGTGTGCAGATCAGACCGAGCTTGACGAACTGATCCGCACTGCGGACTATATCTCGCTGCATCTGCCCCACACCGAACAGACCCACCACCTTTTGGACGATGAAGCGTTTGCGGCGATGAAAGACGGCGTCTATATCGTCAACTGCGCCCGTGGCGGCACGGTGGACGAGGACGCCCTGTTTAAAGCCATCCAGTCCGGCAAGGTAGCCGGGGCAGCCCTCGATGTCTATGAACAAGAACCTAGCAAGGGCCATAAACTGTTTACTCTGGACCAAGTCATTGGTTCACCCCACGTCGGAGCCGGGACTGCAGAGGCCACGGAACGTGTCGGCGCCGAAGTGGCCGAGAAAATGATCGGGTTTTACAAGGAGAATTTCTAGCATGGCCGTGATCAAGCCGTTCCAAGGGATACGCTACAACCCCCAACGTGTACAAGACCTATCCAAGGTCGTCAGCCAGCCCTATGACCGGGTACGCTATGGGTTGCAAGACAAATACTATGCCCAGAGCGCGTACACCATTGTCAAAATCATCAAGGGCAAACAGTTTGAGGATGACAACGAGGCGCATAATGTCTACACCCGGGCGCGTGACTACCTGCACACATGGTTGGACAAAGGCGTGATGCAAGTCGAAGACGTACCGGCACTGTATGTACTGTATCAGACCTTTACGCTGCCCGATGGCGAACAATACACCCGCAAAGCCTTTGCTACCGCTCTCGAGATCACTACCTTTGATCAAGGCGTCGTGTTGCCGCACGAGCGCACGCTATCGGGTCCTAAAATAGACCGCCTCAACCTGACCCGCGCCACAGAGACCTATTTCGGCCATATCTTTATGCTCTATCCGGACCAGGAAAACCGCGTCAATGCGATCCTGGACCAGGCCGTGAAAGACATCGAGCCTGCTGTGGTGCGCGAGTTGTTTGAGAGCGACGTGGCGCAGCGCTTCTGGGTCGTGACCGATCCCGAGGTGATCGCCCAGGTCCAGGCCGAGATGGCGCCCAAGACCAGCCTGATCATCGCCGATGGTCACCACCGCTACGAGACCGCCATCAACTATCGGGACGAGATGCGCGCCAAGTACCCTGATGCACCCGCCAACGCGGGGTTCAACTATCGCATGGTGACCCTGGTCAGCATGTCGGACCCCGGCCTGGTGATCTTGCCCACGCATCGCCTGATGCACTCGTATGACGCCAAGACCAGCAAACAGGTGATCGAGGACGCCAAGGCGTACTTTGACGTCCAGCCGGTCGCCGACCGCGCAGCGCTGGAAGCGGCCCTGGTCGAGGCGACGCCTCAAGCGCCGCGCATTGGCTTTTACGACGGCGACTATGTCGTGTTCATCCTCAAGAGCCCCGCAGTCATGGACAAAATCGCGCCTGACCGCGACCCGGTCTGGCGCCTGCTCGATGTGAGCATCTTGCACGAGGCGCTCATCGAGCGGGTGATGGGTCTCTCGCAAGAAAGCGTCGAACGCAAAGAGAACATTGACTATTTGCGTGACGTCGAGATGGGCTATGAGCGGGTGGACAATGGGGAAGCCAATTTCCTGTTTGTCATGAATCCCACTCGCATGGCCGAGGTGCGCGCCTGCACCGCTGCCGACATCAAGATGCCGCAAAAATCGACCGA
>CAZSJU010000367.1:0-3404 GCA_964607235.1 uncultured Anaerolineae bacterium
TCGCGCTTGTCGTATTGGCGCTTGCCGCGCGCCAGCGCGATCTCGACCTTGGCCAGCCCGCGTTTGAGGTACATCCGCAGCGGCACGATGGTGTAACCGCGCTCTTGTACCTGGCGTGCCAGGCGGTCGATCTCGCGACGGTGCAGCAACAGCTTGCGCGGGCGCAGCGGGTCGTGCCCGAAACGACCCGCTTGATCATAGGGCGCAATGTGCACATTGACCAGCCACATCTCGTCGTCGCGCGGGGTGACATACCCCTCTCGCAGGTTGACCTGTCCGGCGCGGACGGATTTGATCTCCGAACCGGTCAGCACCAACCCGGCTTCGTGACGGTCCTCGATATGATAATCGTGGCGCGCTTTACGGTTGGTGGCGACGACTTTGACGTGTTCTTCTCCCATAGCTTTTATTGTCCCGTCTGCAAGAACTCTAACGCCCGCTCCAACTGTGGGTCTTCTCCCTCGTCGGCACGGGTCTCCAACTCTTCCAGCGTCTGGCGGTAGGTGGAGGACTGGGCATCGAACGTCGCTTGATCGATCTCGCCCATCGCAAATTCGTCGGTCAAGCGGTCCAGCGCTTCCTGCACGTCGATGTATTCCTGGTATAAGGAAGCTACCTCGATTTCGGGCGCCAGGCCTTCGCCGTGAATGGCGCGGTCGTCCGGCGTATACCAACGCGCGACGGTGACCCGCAGCTCCGAGTTGTCGCTCAGCCTGTGCGGGAGCTGCACCGAGCCCTTGCCAAAAGTGGTCTCGCCGATCAGCATCGCCCGGCCGCGGTCCTGCAGCGCGCCGGCCACGATCTCTGAGGCGCTGGCGCTGCCACCGTTGACCAACACAACCAGCGGCACATCCTGAGCCAGACCATCGTCGCCAGAGGTGAACTCGCGCTCCTGGCCACCGCTGATGCGCTCGATCAAGACGGTGCCCTCGTCCAGGAACAAATCGGACACCTTGACCGCCTGGTCCAGGTAACCACCGGGGTTGTCCCGCAGGTCCAGGATCAACGACGTCGCACCTTGCACGAACAGCTCTTCGATCGCATCCTCTAACTGCTCGGTCGCCTGGCTGCTAAACTCGAACAGGCTGACGTATCCGACGCCGCCCTCTTCCAGGCGACTCTCGACGATGGGAATGTCGATGCGCGCGCGCTTGATGGACACCTCGAACGTCTCGCTCCTGGCGCCGCGCTGCACGGTCAGGATTACCTCGCTGCCCTCGGGGCCACGGATAAAGCTGATCGCTTCATAGATGCCATAGCCCTCAATCGATTCCCCATCGACCGCCAGCACCATATCACCGGGTAATAAGCCGGCCGCGTCCGCCGGCTGGCCCTCAAAGGGACGCACGATTTCCAGGACGCCTTGCTCATTGATGCGCACCAGCGCACCAATGCCCTCAAAACTGCCCGAAGCATCCTCGCGCTCGACCGCCGCGATGGAGGGTTCAAGGAACGAGGTATAATCGTCGTCCAGCGTCTCTAGCATGCCCCGGATGGCGCCATAGACCCGTTCCTCAGGGGAAGGGATATCGCCGTAAAATTCAGCGTCTACCAGGTCCCACACTTCTTGCAGGACCCGCAAAGCCTGATCCTCGCTCAACGTAGCACTATCTTCTCGATCCGCCGCCGTTGGCGTCAGAGTAGGGACTGGGTCTTTTTCAGTCTCGGTAGTGGGCAGGGGGGTCTCTGTCGCGTCCACCTCGACCGGTGGGACCTCAGTGCCTGTGCTGCTCGCAGAGTCAGTGCTGCCTGTAGAGTCAGTACCAGTGCTGGCCGTAGGATCAGCACCTGTACTGGCCGTAGGATCAGCATCTCTTAGTACCACCTCAGTTTTGCCGTCGCTGCCGGCCACATAGCCCAGCGCGAAAGCGGCGATCGTCGAGGCGACGACCAACATAACCACCAACATCAATTTAAGCGTGTTATTCAAACCATTCATTTTCCCAAACTTTCTACTTTACTCATCATTCATCACAGATTCTCGTTGCGACTGTAAAAATTCTATTGCCTGCTGCAGCGGGTCATCCACGGCATTCTCTGGATCGTCCAAGACGGCTATGTCAGGCTGCAAGCCGACGCCATCCAGTTGATGATGGTTCGGCGTGTACCAACGGGCCACGGTGACGTGCAACGACGAGCTGTCGCTCAGATCAAAGATCAACTGCACCGAACCTTTGCCAAAGGTGACCTCACCGATCAGCGTCGCCCGGCCGCGGTCCTGCAAAGCGCCGGCCACGATCTCTGAGGCGCTGGCCGTGCCCCCATTGACCAACAAGACCAGGGGGACCGTCAGGGCTTGCCCTTGCGCGCTGGCCGAGTAGGTTTTATCTTCCTGGCCCCTGCGCCTTTCGTATAGTATGGGGCCGTCCGCCAGAAACTGGTCGCTCACGTCGATGGCCGATTGTAACAAACCGCCACCGTTACCCCTCAAGTCTACCACCAATCCCGCCATGCCTGCGGCAAACAGTTCATCCAGTCCCTCTTTTAGCTCGTCGGCCGTGCGATCGGTAAAGCTGCTGACCTTTAGATAGCCCAACGGTTTCCCCGCGACGGTCTCTTTCAGCACCTGCCAGGTGACCGAGGGCAATTGGATGACCTGGCGGGTGAGGGTAAAGCTCAACTGTTCTACGCCGCGCGCCACTGTTAACGTCACGTCGGTCCCGACCTCGCCGCGGATCATGGACACGACATCGTTGGTGAGATCCATCTCGGGCGTGAGGCTGACGCCGTCCACAGCCAACAACACGTCGCCCTCCCGCACCCCGGCCTCGGCCGCCGGCGAATCGGGAAAAGGCGTCAACACGATCGCTCCCTCGGCGTCCTGGCCGAGCGACATCCCCACGCCGCCATAGCTGCCGCGCAGGTTGTCTTGCTCAAAGCGGTGCGGGATTGGCTCCACGAACACGGTGTATGGGTCGTCCAACGTGCCCAATAGACCGCGGATGGCGCCATAGACGCGCACCTGCTCGGAGGGCAAAGTGCCGTAAAACTCGTCCCGCACCAGGTCCCAGGACTCTTGGAAAACATCCTGGGCCGACGCGGGTGGGCCATCCAGCGAGTTCTTGTAGAGGGTGAACGGGTTTGAGGTGCAAGAGGTGAACGACGCCACCACAAACCCCGCACCAAAGGCCAGCGTCACCAACAAGAGGCCGGTCAAGATGGCCATTATGGCATTAAATACAGACTTGCGATTCACATCTCTTCCTTCGACGAGCTTACTGACCAGATCCGTCATCCAGATCCGTCATTCCGAGCGAGTGGCCCGCAGCGTAGCGGAGGGCCACAAATCGAGGAATCTCTCTTTCAACAGTATCGACACCTCGTTCCTCAACTGCAGCGGCGTTACATAACTGCATTATTCTAACATACAACCATAGGCGCGGCAACAGACACACTGATCACAC
>CAZSJU010000368.1:0-3392 GCA_964607235.1 uncultured Anaerolineae bacterium
GCATAAGGAGTGAACAGTAAAGATGGGAAAGATCCGCAGGTTAGTGTTAGACACGCTCAAGCCTCACGAGCCTAGCATTGTCGAGTGGGCAGGCATACTCAGTGAGTTAGAGGGGGTCTCGGCCGTTAACATTAGCATCTATGAGATGGATCGCAAGGTTGAGAACGCCAAAGTAACCATTGAGGGCGATGGCATCCATTACAAGCGTGTATTGGAAGTCATTGAGGAAATGGGCGGTGCGGTCCACTCGCTTGATGAGGTCGTGGCTGGCAAAATCATTATTGATGACGCAGCCACCCTACAGGATTAAGTGTGATATGTGGCTTGATGGATTTGAAAAGGTGAGCACGTTTGAGGCTCTGTTGCGACGCTTCCGGGAGTATGATAGTCTGGCCAACATTGGCGAGATCGCTCGCCGTTACTTTGCCATGAATGCCTTTGATGGGGTGTTGACCATTATCGGGGTGTTGATGGGCAACTTGACTGCCGGGATACAGGATACCAAGGTCGTGGTGACCACCGGTTTGGCCACGTGTGTCGCGATGGGCGTGTCTGGATTGTGGGGGGCCTATTTGACCGAAGCGGCCGAGCGCAAGCGCGGCATCGACGAGTTGTGCCGTTATACGTTGACGGATCTCAATGCCACGCGTATCGGTCGGGCTTCGCGGGCGGCCGTCGTCACGGTCGCCCTGGTGGATGGGGTGTCTCCTTTTTTGGCGGCGTTGATCGTCTTGATCCCCTTTTTTGTGGGGGGACTCTTTCCCAGCATCACCTGGGTCTACTATACGTCGTTGGGCATGGCGCTTCTGGCCCTGTTTGGGCTGGGGTTGTTCCTGGGATATGTTTCCAAGGACAAGATGTTCTTTTATGGGACCAAGACTGTGGTAGCGGGGTTGTGCTCCATACTGATCAGCGTTTTGTTGGGTGGGGGATAGTGCTCTCGGCGCTGAGGCTAGGACGCGTACAATCAAAGGGGTAAAAGTGACGTGAATGCGTTTGCTGCGCTTTCGACGGCGCCAGAGCGGCGGGCCTACCTGCAAGCCCATTATGGTCAAGCTAGGGGCGAAACGTTGACCCCCCGTGCGCGCGTCCAACGTGCGCTCGCGCGACAAGCGCCAGACCGGGTGCCCTTTGACTTTTGGGCAGTGCCCGAAGTCTATGCGGCGCTGCGAGCGTATCTGGGCGTCGAGACCGACGAGCAGATTTTGTGTCTGCTGGGTGCAGACTGCCGAGTTGTGGCGCCGGACTATGTCGGTCCGGCGCCCTGCGTGCAGCCTGACGGCACCTATTTTGACGCGTGGGGCATCCACCGCCGGGGTGCCCCCAATGATTTCAGCACCTACGACGAGTATGCGAGTTTCCCCCTCGCGCACGTGCGCACGGTGGCCGACGTGGAGACCTGGGCGGGTTGGCCTGAGCCTGGTCATTGGGATGTCCGGACTTTTAAGGATAAAATACTGGCGGTGAATCGTTCAATACCTTATCATGTGCGTTACGAGGTGGGGGGCGTTTTCGAGCGCGCCTGGGCCTTGTACGGATTGGAACAGTTTTTGGTCGATTTGAAACGTCGTCCTGAAATACCGTGTGCGATCATGGATTGCTTGACCGATTTGTACATCGCCAACGTCACTCGGGTGCTAGAGGCCACCGGCGGCTTGCTGGATATGGTCTATACCTATGACGACGTCGGCATTCAGACTGGATTGATGATGTCGCCCCGCATGTGGCGGACATTTATCTTGCCCCGTCACTTGCGTCTTAACGCCGCCATCCGTCGTTATCCGGTTAAAATCATGTATCATTCGTGCGGCGCCGTCTATCCGCTGATCGGGGCTTTTGTCGACGAGATGGACATTGATGTGTTGAATCCGCTGCAGCCCCGCGCCGCGGGGATGGATATGCGATGCATCAAGCGTGAGTTTGGGGAACGTTTGGCTTTCCATGGTGGAGTGGACATCCAGCACACGTTGCCTTATGGCTCGCCCGGAGAGGTGCGGGCGGAGGTGCGGGAGCGATGTCAGGTGCTGGGAAGCGGAGGCGGGTATATTTGCGCTTCGGCCCATTATCTCCAGGCCGATACCCCACTGCAAAATATTCTGGCCTTGTACACGACACCGCGTAAAGTAGAAAATAACCCCGCACGTTGACTAGAAGTGCTGTCTTGTGGAGGGACATTGAGACGCCTGACGTGGGTTTTGTCCGGAGTGCTCGGTTTTGCAGTGTTGGCCGGTTGGTTGGTGTGGGCCAATTGTACCGCGATTGCGGTCAGATATGTCTCCGTCTTGGCTGCCCCTGCTGCGGGAGGCGTCGCAGTTTATACCACTAGCGTCACGTTGCCGACCGCGCCTTATACCCGTTGCCTCTCTGCTCCTCAGCCTGGCGTGGCCGGCGTGTCTTATCAGGTCCTGGATTGGACGTGTTTGTCTCAAGCTGGCCCGCCGGTGTCGCACACGTATACGTTGTTGGTCCTGAGCAACGATTATCTCACCGTCACTTTGCTGCCCGAGTTGGGCGGACGCGTTTACGAGTTGATTTTCAAAGCGACGGGACATAATGAACTTTACCGCAACCCGGTGATTAAACCCACGCCTTTTGGACCGGTGGAGCAGGGGTGGTGGTTGGGCGTTGGTGGAATGGAATGGGGATTCCCTACCGACGAGCATGGGTATGAGTGGGGCGTGCCCTGGCACTACCGGGTGACCACGAGCACGACGGGCGTCACTGTCACGCTGCGTGATAGCCAGACCCTCACCCGGCCCTATGTCAGCGTCGCGGTGCATCTGCCCGCCGATCAGGCGGTGTTGTTTGTCCGCCCTCAAATCGTCAATCCTGGCGTCACCGACGTGGGCGTCAAGTATTGGACCAACGCGATGTTGGCGCCGGGTGGGGCCAACGCGCCTGCGGCTGATTTGCGCTTTGTGTTTCCCAGTGAGCAAGCGATCGTTCACTCTACGGGGGACGCTGACTTGCCGGCAGCGGGCGAGTTGATGGATTGGCCGGTTCACAACGGGCGAGACTATGGCCGTTTGGGCAATTGGCGGCAATGGTTGGGCTTTTTTGAGGCGCCCCAGGCGCATGGTCCTTTCGTTGGAGTCTATGACATGGCAGCCGACGAGGGCGTGGTGCGTGTGTATCCGGCGGACGTGGCGCGGGGGAGCAAGGGGTTTGCCTTTGGGTGGCACGACCCGCTACCGTCGTGGCTGTGGACCGATGATGACTCTTCCTACGTCGAGTTACACGGCGGGCTGGCGCCGACCTTTTCGGACAGCGTCACGTTATCTATGCCAGTCGTGAGTTGGACTGAAGTCTGGTATCCGTTGTTTGGGATCGGTGGGCTTGATGTGGCAAGGGAGGGCGCTGCGCTGCGTTTCACTGCTCACCCCCCGGCCAGG
>CAZSJU010000369.1:0-1527 GCA_964607235.1 uncultured Anaerolineae bacterium
GAGAGTAAATCAGTGACACAGTGGCGCGGACTAGTACTAATATTGCTGGCCTTTGGCCTGTTAGCGGTGACCTATAGCTTGACGACACCGCTATTCGAGGCACCTGACGAACCCTGGCACTATGCCTACGTGCGCTGGGTGGCCGAAGGGCACGGGCTGCCGCGAATGGACGACGAAGCCAGCGGCGCCCATCAACAAGTGGCCCAACCGCCTCTGTACTACTTGGTCGCAGCGCTGTTTAGCAGCCCCGTGGCGGACGACGACCTGGCCGAGTTGTTTTGGCATAACCCGCAGTTCGGTTACCAGGCCGGCGGCACGGTCAACGACAACAAGAACATGCTCATCCACACCGCGCGCGAACGTTTCCCGTGGCGCGACGCGGTCCTGGCCGTGCGCCTGGCGCGGCTGGTCTCGTTGGCCTTTGGGTTGCTGACGGTAGGCGCCACCTATGGGATCGCACACGAAGCATTACCGGGCCAACCGCGCCTGGCACTGGTGGCCGCCGGTGTGGTGGCTTTTACCCCACAGTTCCTGTTTATCAGCGGCGTGGCCAGCAACGACAGCGCCACAGCGGCCACCGCGACTTGCGCGCTATGGGCCTTGGCGCGCATCGTCCGTCTGGGTCCCACGCCGCGCCGCGCCGCCATGGCCGGTTTGGCCATGGGATTAGCGCTGCTGAGCAAGACCAGCACCTTGCTGCTGCTGCCCCTGGCCGTACTGGCACTGGGGCTCGCCTCACTGCGCGCAGACGCAAGGGGGAGGCAAGGAGCAACGCGCCGTCAGACAGCGCTATCCAAGCATACGCTTACCCGTTGGGGGGGGTATGCCGTGCTCATGCTGGGCCTGGCTGGCATGGTCGGCGGTTGGTGGTACCTGCGCAACTGGATCGCGTTCGGCGACCCGTTGGGGCTGAGCGCTCACGTCAACACCCCTTGGGGACGCACCACACCGCCCGGTCTAACGACCTTATTGTCCGAACTCCCCCAGGTGTTCCGCTCCTTCTGGGGTGCCTTTGGGTGGGGACATATTGAATTGCCGCCCGCCCTGTACCTGGTGCTGGCCGGGCTGGTAACGTTGGCGCTGCTGGGTTGGATCCGTCATCTGTTCCAACTGCGCAAAAACAGCACCCATCTTCATCCCTTGACCGCCCGCATCTCGCTCCTCTGTGCATTGTGGTTCCTGGCCGTGCTGATCGCGTTGTTACGTTGGATGTGGCAAGTAGAAGCGCCCCACGGGCGCCTGCTCTTCCCCGCATTGGGCGGATGGGCGCTGTTGTTAACCGTTGGCTGGTCCAGCTTGGGCGCCGGCCTCGCCAGTTTCCTGCCCATGCCGCATGCAAGGTCAGCACCTGTGCTAACTACAAAGTCAGTGCCTGTGCTGACCGCAAGGTCAGGAAAACGCTATCTGCCACTAGCATCCGTGGCGGGGTTGTTTATTTTATCAGTGCTCATCCCTCCAACCGTGATCCAGCCGGCTTTTGCGCACCCACGTCTACTGCCCCCCCAAGAGGCACAGAATCAAGTCACG
>CAZSJU010000369.1:1627-3372 GCA_964607235.1 uncultured Anaerolineae bacterium
TTGGACTATGGCGACCGAGCGCGTTTGTTGGGCTATCGCGTGGTACCCGAATCGGTAAAAGCAGGCCAACAGATTAAAGTGACCTTGTGTTGGCAAGCGTTGCAACCGATGGACAAAGACTATACGTTGTTCATCCACCTGCTAGGCCAGGACAACCTGCGGGTCGCCGAGCGCACCACGTTTCCGGGTCAAGGCCGGTTTCCCACCAGCTTGTGGCCGGTAGGCCGCGCTTTTTGCGAGACTTTGGCGATGCACGTCGCACCATGGGCGCCAGCGCCGGAACTATACGCCCTAGAAGTGGGATTGTACGACGCCGCAGATGGCCAGCGCCTGCCGATCCCGGACGAACCGCCGACCGTGGGCCTGGTGCGGGTCACACCCGGACCCGACTCGGCACACACTTGGCTCACAACACCGACGCACACGCTTTCCTACGAGTTGGGTGGACAAATCGCGCTAGTCGGTTACAATAGTTCAACGTCCCTGGCATCAAGCGACACTTTGACCCTGACGCTGTACTGGCAAGCGCACCAAGTTCCTCAGGGTGACTATAAGGTATTTGTGCATCTGCTCGACGAAACGGGCGAAATAGTCGCCCAGGACGACACGCCTCCCCGTGGGGGACGCTACCCAACACGGGCCTGGCAACCAGGCGACCTGGTACCGGATACACACCAACTCGACCTGCCAGCAGAGCGCCCTCCCGGTCCATATCGTCTGTTCGTGGGAATGTACCAGCCAGAGACCGGTGAGCGCTTGCCTGTCATCGGTCCGGAGGGCCCAGTTCCCAACGACGCGTTGCTTTTGCCCATAGATGTCATCCCGAGCTTGCCGAAGGGTGTCATTCAGAAAGACGGCGTCCGTGAATAGACATCACGACCCTTCACAAACTATCAAGAGAACGGCGCGGCAACGTCTGCGCACGACCTGGCGCCGCCTCCTGTCTCGCCGGGCTGCGCGTCTCTGGCAAGGGAAGACACATTTCCTGGCGCCCCTCATCGGCCTGATTGGCGGCGGCTTTTTCGCCCGCCTGGGCCTCGAATGGACCGGCCATCCCTGGGCCTGGCCCATCATTATCGTATCGAGCACCTTGCTGGGCGGTCTGGGAGCGCTGTTCGCATGGTGGCTGGCTTTTATCGATACCGAACGGGTAGGCAATCATTGGTGGCCGTTACTGCTGCCCGCCCTCTATCTCGTCTGGCCGCAACGACAAACCAGCTTTGCGATGCAACTCGTAGCCGTGTCGGGCATGACGGTCCTGGTGCTACAAAGCCGCTGCTCCACCATCCAAGACCACCGTACGCGCCGCTTTTGGCCCCTCTCACGTGAGCAGACAACAGACGGGCTAACCTTTATCCTATCATTGGCCCTTTACGTCGCCACCACATCCCCGGACATCCTTCCTGCCGACAGCGGCGAGTTTCAGACCATTGTGCCGCTGTTAGGCGTGGCGCACCCGCCGGGCTATCCGCTTTACACGTTGGTGGGCCGGCTATTTACGCTGTTGCTGCCTTTCGGCACGCCGGCCTATCGGCTGAATCTGATGAGTGCCTTTCTGGCGGCGGCGACGTTGACATTGACCGGCGCAGCGACGCGAATCTGGACACGCCGCCTGCACGCGCCGCCCAGGGCCGCGCTGGTGAGTGGACTGACCGCCGCCCTCGTGCTGAGCACCGCAACGACCTTTTGGGCCCAGGCCGGCACCGCCAACGTCCGTATGCCGACCATGCTGTTGGCGGCGCTAG
>CAZSJU010000370.1:0-3291 GCA_964607235.1 uncultured Anaerolineae bacterium
GCAGGCGTTGTTCCACGCCATGCGGCAGCGCGGCCTGACCCTGCCGGTGGTGATATTGAGCGGTCACCCAATGGAAAGTGAACTGGAGGCGCTGCAAGCCCAGGGTCTGGCCGGATGGATACTCAAGCCGCTCGACGAGGAGCAGTTGGGCCAATTGTTGGCGCGGGCGCTGAATTAGGGGGAGAGGTGTTCAAGTCTACTACAATCCGCATTCGTCTTCTGGTTTACTTTGTCCTTGTAGCTGTGCTTCCTGTGATCGCTATCAGCCTTGGATCGTTAATCGTGGCCTACTATAACGGGCGACATCAGGTCGACGGTCGCCTAGAGTCAGTCGCCGTGTTCAAGCATTCAGCCATTGATAGCTGGATTCACTCTTTGAAACAAGATCTCATCGTTACGTCGAACACTGATTGTGCGTTCGAGCGCATCACGGTCGTCCTCACGCTTTCGAATGACCACAAGCATTATGCTTTCTATAACAAAGCAATCCGAAAACGCTTTCAAGGTATTGTTGGGCAATCCCCTCACTTGAAAGCCCTCTTTTTGATCGATCTGCAGGGGCAGATAGTCCTTTCCACGATTTTAGAAGAAGAAGGCCAGGACTTGAGTGATCAACCCTTCTTTAGCAAAGGATTGGTAGCCCCTTATGTTCAAATTCCCTTCCAAAGCAATGATTTCTCTACCGCTCTGTCCCAGCAGTGGTATGATGAGTCCGTTACCGTCGCTATGCCGGTTCTGGGGCAGCAGGGGCAACCTCTGGGCGTCATCGCCGCTCGGGCCTCCTTGCAACCGCTGAAGGACATCCTGAGCGAGCGCACCGGCCTCGGCGAGACAGGCAAGGCCTATTTGGTCAACGTGGACCGGGCAGTCTTGGCGGAGGAGGGACCTCTGCTGTCAACCTCCAACGGTTCCCCTGTCGACGCCTTGGGAATAAACAAGGCCCTGGAGGATCAGACGAGTACGTCTGGTCTATACAGAGACTATCGTGGCGTTATGGTTATTGGCACCTATCGCTGGCTTCCCAATTGGAGCAGCGTGCTCGTGACAGAGCAGGATTTATCCGAAGGGTTGGACGCCGTGCGCGGTATCATCACGCTCAACATAGCCATTGGGGTGGCGACTGTGGTTCTTGCGGTCGTCTCGGCTTTGTTTGTGACCCGCACAATCGCTGTCCCTCTCGCCAACCTGGCAGAGACGGTAACTGACATTGCGGACGGCAACCTCGACCGTAGGGCGCACGACGCCCGCCACGACGAGATTGGCGTCCTGGCCCAGGCGTTCAACAGTATGACCGCTCAATTGCAGGACCTGATCAATAATCTGGAGGAGCGGGTGGCAGAGCGGACGAGAGCGCTGCGAAAGGCGAACGAAACCCTTGAGCGCCGCGCTATACAGCTAGAGACAAGTGCTCGGGTAAGTCGAGAGGTGACATCTATACTCAATATTGATGACCTACTGACGCAGGTCGTGGAATTGATCCGCGACGCGTTCCACTATTATCACGTTCATATCTTCCTGTTGGCCCAGGATGGCGATCACTTGACCCTGCGCGCCAGCACCAGTCCGACGACTCTTGAACACCATTGTATCGATGTCAGTGGGTACAGTATCAACAGCAAGGCAATCCAGGATGGCGGCGCCATACTCGTCAATAATGTAAAAAACGACGTTTGTTACCTGGCCGACCAGTACTTGCCCGACATCGAATCTGAGCTCGTCGCGCCGCTGCGCCTGGGCAACCAGGTGATCGGCACCCTAGACGTTCAAAGCGTAGAGATCAATGCCTTCACTGAGCCGGATCTCCTGGTCATCCAGAGTCTGGGCGACCAGATAGCGGTAGCCATCGAAAACGCTCAACTGTACGATCGCAGCCAGGAACTGGCTGTCCTGGAAGAGAGAACCAGGCTGGCCCGCGAGCTGCACGATTCGGTCACCCAGTCGATGTACAGCGTCGTGCTCCTGACCGAGGGCTGGCGTCGCTCGATCCGCAATGGGGGTGAGGCGCACGTCGACGAGTACCTGGCGCGGATCGGCGAGATCAATCAACAGGGGCTCAAAGAGATGCGACTGTTGATCCACGAGCTGCGCCCGCCCGTCCTGGAAGAGGAAGGATTGCTGGGTGCACTGCATCAACGACTGGATGCGGTCGAAAAGCGCGCCGGGATCAACACTCGCCTGCTGACCGACGAGATTGTCGAATTGCCCCACGCCATCGAAGAGGGATTATACCGCATAGCACAGGAGGCTTTGAACAATGCGTTGAGACACGCCTGTGCAAAAAATGTCGTCGTGCGGATCAGCACCAAAAAAGGGAACATTATGCTGGAAGTGGAGGATGATGGCCAAGGCTTTGACGTTGATTCAGTGGACTGTACCGGCGGAATGGGCCTGATCAATATGCGTCATCGAGCCGACGAATTGGGTGGCTCGGTCGAGATCCACTCAGAGCCTGACCGGGGTACCGTGGTAAAGGTAGAGGTAGCATCAGAAAAGTCGGGATGATTCTCTTTCGGTCGATAGCTGCTGTCCAGTCCTTATGAATAGAAGGAGAGATCACATGGAATATGTCAAAGTTTTAATAGCCGATGACCACGCCATCGTCCGGGAGGGATTGCGAACGCTGATCGGCAGTGAGGAGGGGCTTGTGCTTGTTGGAGAGGCTGGCGACGGCGTTGAGGCGGTCAGCAAAGCACAAAGTCTCAAGCCAGACGTGATCCTGATGGATCTGGTCATGCCTCGAAAAGGAGGGATCGACGCCATCCGAGAGATCACGCGGGACATGCCAGGGGTAAAGATCCTGGTTCTCACCAGCTTTGCAGAAAAGGACAAGGTTTTCTTGGCTATCAAAGCCGGGGCTTTAGGCTATCTCCTCAAGGACGCCTCGCCTGAACATTTGCTCCAAGCCATCTATGACATTCACTCTGGGAAAGCACCTCTCCAGCCTTCCATTGCTCTCAAGGTCATTGGCGAGATTCAAGAGTCGTCCGACATTGTGCCGCCTGAGCATTCACTCACGGAACGGGAAGTGACGGTGCTCAAGCTGGTTGCTCGCGGGCTGACCAATCAGGAAATCGCCGATGAGCTAGTGATTAGCGATTGGACCGTACGCCGGCACGTCAGCCATATCCTTGAAAAGCTCCACGTCGCCAACCGCACGCAGGCCACCCTCTATGCTCTGCGTGAAGGGCTGGCCTCACTTCAATAGCGCGTTTCAAGCGTCAAGCGCTGCAGTCTAGATATCCGTTGCCTTGTACACCCTTGCCAATATATGCCACTTTTGTGGTGGGTAAC
>CAZSJU010000371.1:0-3255 GCA_964607235.1 uncultured Anaerolineae bacterium
CCCAACAGTGCCAGGGGGACAAATGAGGGCAGCCACAAAGCCCACCAAGAGGAGGGTAGTGGAAGCGTCACGTCAGCGGCACGCGACAAGCTGTGGACCAGCGGTCTAAACATCCCCCCGCCCACCAGCACACCGCCAGCCAGCCCGCCTATGGCCACCCAACGCATCACCCTCCCCCCGGCAGCGCCGTCCGCACTTTTGAGAGCCGGTTCCAAATGCCACAGTTGCCACGCCATACGGATGACCCACAGGGCCGTCAATCCCACGGCCATCTCGGCGACGAACAATGCGGCTGATGAGGCGCCACCTTCCCCAGACCACCAGATGTGCAACATGTCCAGTGTCACCAACGCCAGCCCACCCAGCACAAAGAGCGCGACGGTCACTCTACGCCACGTTGGCAAGAGGCGACGTTTTGCCAGGTCAACGGACAGAAATAACAACAGGCGTACCGGTATCAAAGCCAATAACCCGAACCAGACGGCATACTTGACCCCCGCAGCCGCCACACACAGGATCAACCCACTTTGCAAGGCCCCCGCATAAGCGAGCATACGGTCTTGATCCGTCTGCGTCAGGATGAGCGCGGCCAGCAATGCGCCACCGGCGCCTATCCAGAGCACGGTCGTCTGCAGCGCGCTAGACACGGCCAACAATGGTGTGACACGGTACAACAAGTACGCGCCCAGGCTGGGCACTAGCGTCGCATAAAGCCACAACCGCGACGCCAGAGCAAGCCGTCGCCCCGCCTGGACCCATAGATGAAAAGGCCAGCCGCCCAGCTTGACCCACACCGCCAACACAAATCCCACGACCATGGTCTGCAGTGGCGCGCCGCTGAGCGCTTCTCCCGCCTGGAGCGCCGGGGTGATAAACAGGGTCCCGCTAACCGCTTCCAACTCGAGAATGGCGACCAGCAACCCGGCGTCTCCCAGGCGCAACAGGAGATAGATGGCACTGGACAGGCGGATGCCGGCGGCAGAATCTCGGAACTCGACCAGAGGGAGTAGAGCGACACACAAGGCTACGATCTCTAGAGCCACATAGCGACCCAGAAAATGATCCGCCAGGAAAGCGGCATTGGCCGCGCCCAAGGCCAGCAGCATCAACGTCCAGGATAGCGGCGTAGGTCGGACGTCATCCGCCAGCGCATACAGGAAAACGAGACAGCCGGCCGCGCTGTTTACCAGAACAACGCAGAGGCTGCTCACATCCAAAGCCAAGCCCATAGAGCCAGCACCGGGAAACCACTCGGCCCCTACGATCACCACGCTCTCACCCCCGTAAGGCAGCAAGGCTAACGCAATCAGCGCGACCAGGCCGGCCGTCATAGGGGCCAGACGCTGCACCGCGTGTGTAGATACAAAGCGTGGCGCTATAATCACCAACAGGCCTGCCAACAGCGGCAGGCCCAAAACAGCCAGAGTTAATGCACCTACCACATCATCCTCGCAACTCGTCTAATTGATCGACGTCTCCCGAAGGATGGTCGCGAAAGACGTTAACGATCAACGCCACGGCGATAGCAATCACGACCGTCTCTACGATCAACGCCGAGATGACCATCGTCTCGGCAAAGCGCACATCTCCATTCAAATGGCCGGCATGCAACAAGCCCAGCGTGACACCCTGGAGCATAATTTTCAGCCCAATGACTTGTTTAATCGCGTTACGGCGCGTGAGCAAGCACACCAGGCCTATGAGAAATAAAAAGACCGTCAGGGTCGTATTGGTCACGTCCAGCCAGAGCTCTCCCTCACTCACCCTCTTGCTCCTTTTCGCCAGGCAGCAACGCTGCGATCCCTAACGCGCCCGCAAAGATCAAACACGCCTGCGCCACAAGATCGAGGCCGCGGTTTTCCCAAAACCACGGCCGGAACGACTCGTGATCCGGAGGGCCTGAAGCAGTAAAATACTGGCCGATCAACAAGCCAACGAACAGCAACAGCATCGCCACAGCGGCCCACAAAACGTGTTCACGGCTCATTGGCTTTGCTTTCGCATGGATTCTGTCAAACTGATGGCAATGATAAACAGCACGCTGATCAAGCCGGTCCCCACGCTCAACTCAAAGCCGCCGGCATAAGGCGCGCCCATGAGAAAGAACAAGGTGGCCAGCGCCGCGCTCCCGATACCTAGCGCGACGGCCGCGCGCAGTAAATTCTCGGACCACACTGCGACTAGAGCACCTGCGAGGACAATAACTGCCAGGGGAATGTAAACGACCATCATCGGTTGGGGCCTCCTTTACGGTTCTGGAATGACCTCAGCCTTACATGTCATTCAGCAATGGTAGCGTAATATAGTATATCATACCTTATTCCCTGGTGCCATATCAAGCTCCCTTTACATACAGATCTCGAATGGCCTCAGCCTTGCACGTCATCCTCCAATGATGAGAGGTATTTCGCTCGATAACCCGGTTTTCTGGCTTGTCCCCTGAACGCTTGCCTTTCTCCTACAGATTCCAAAAGAGAAGCAACCCAACGAGTAACGCAAGAAAGCACACAAGAGTCAACCGCCAGCCGACGCGGAAAAAGTCCTCAAACTCATAATTGGCGGGCGTGATCATCAGGACATTGATCGGGTGCGCAAAGGGCAAAAAGAAAGCCGCCTCGCAGCCAATGGCCGTAGCGATGGCCACAGCTTGCGGGCTGGTATTCAGGCTGATGGCCGCGCTGATCATAATCGGCCCGGTCACTAGCTGTGTGACCTGTCCACCCATCACCTGAGCCAATAATGCTGTCAGGATGTATGCCCCCGCGGCCAATCCCAACGGCCCCAACGGGGTCACGACCGCCACGACAATCTCTCCAATTTGCTGCGCCAGGCCCGTATGTACCATGGCCAGACTGACCGAGTACATGCCGGCGACCAAAAAGATCACGGACCATTCGATTGCCCGATAGGCTTCTTCCATGCCCAGTATCCCGCTTATCAGCAGCAACAGCGCGCCGAGCAGCATCGAGAAATGCACCGGTACGCCCGAAATCGAAGCTATAACTCCGGCAACAATCACGCCCACCGTCATTCCAGCTTGTAACCGCTGCACCGGTTGATCACTGGTGTCGGGTTCGAGCACAATGTAATCCGGGCTATTATACAGTCGCTTCAGGGCCTCGCGCGGGCCGATCATTAACAGCGAATCACCCATCTTTAGCTTGATGTCGCCAACCGCGGTACGATAGCTACGCCCGCTGCGGTACAGCGCCAACACAGTAAAGCCGTATTGAGCACGAAAATCCAGCTCACGCA
>CAZSJU010000372.1:0-3245 GCA_964607235.1 uncultured Anaerolineae bacterium
TTTGCGCCATTGTAGATATAATTACAAGGATGCATCGTCGAGGACAAACAACACAGCGTCAGCCGTATCACATCCATGTCGTCCACAGCCCCTGCCCCGGGGGGTGACCCATCCCATTCGACTCTGGGCGGGGCGCCAGAGCAGAGAAGGGCATAGTCCTGATGGTTCGGCGAACTCGCCACTAGGGCTTTGCGAAGGGAGAAAAAGTAAATGAGCAGAGACATCCACCTTTATCTATCAATGTTGCCCGAAGCGCTGATCGCCTCCATGTTAACCCCCGAGGAGTTTGGCGTCTATTATGCCGTCGGCGCTATGAAAAAGTCGCGCGGGCAAGCGGTATTTTTCGAGATTGACCCAGCGTTCAGGCACGACTCTTTCCGCATCGACGAGGCGATAGAACGCTGCGTGCCCCACGAGGACGGCAGCCCCAAGCGCTCGGTGTATATCTCGGTGTACCGCGTGCTGGAACACATGTCCCTGGACGCGTTGCAAAAACTCTACCTCGCCACCCAGGACGGGCGGGTGCTCGGCCTGGAGTCCAGCGACGATTTCCCCGAGGAGACCGAGGAATTGCACCTCTATCAAGAGATCGCGCCGGTGCATCCGCTGGTCGTCAGCACGGTTGGCCCGCGCGCGTTCTATGAATTCATCGTCAAGGACCCCGCCAGCCGGCTTGCACTGCCGGCGGTTTGTTTTATGGAGCTACGCCTGGGTGCGCTGGCCCAAGACCCTGAAGGCGGCGGCGTGCGGGACCTGCCCTACTCTAACATCAGCCACCTGCGGGATTGCCTGGTAGAACTCCGGACCAAGACCGTTTACACCAAGATGGTGAACCGCATCAATCCCATCGACTTTCCATACCGCACGATGAAAAATGGGCTATTTGTCGGCAACCGGCAGCAGTTCCTATACTACCCATTACCTTCCCAGGAAGAATTGCGCGCCGAACATTATCGTTGGTGGCGCTCGGCCAACATGTAAAGGTCATATCCCTCAGACAACAATAGGAGTCTAGAGCATGGAAACATCCGAACTATGGACCGTTTTTTCTATCGTGGCAGGCTTTATCTCTCTCGGAGTGGCCACATGGCTGTACCGCTGGGTGCAGCGCCAGGACCCAGGGTCCGAAAAGGCCCAAGAGGTCGCAGGCTGGATCAAAGAGGGAGCGAGCAGTTATCTGCGCCGTCTCTACCTGGCGCTGACCCTCGTCGCGGCAGGGCTGGGGCTCATTATCGCCATCGTCTTTAGCTTTGACATTGAAAATCTGGGCCTGGAAGCGGTAAGCGTCGACCCGTTGCGAGGCGGCAGCATGGCGCTGGCGTTTCTGGGCGGCGCGGTGTGCTCTGCCCTGGCCGGATACATGGGGATGTCGATCGCCGTGGCGGCCAACGTGCGCAGCGCGACCGCCGCAGACCACAGCCTCAACCAGGCCTTCAGAGTGGCCTTTTACGCCGGTTCGGTGATGGGGCTGGCCATGGTCGGCCTGGCCATCATTGGCATGGGCACGATTTACTATTTTACACAAGACCCTGAAATCGTCCTGGGCTTTAGCTTTGGCGCCTCGGCCCTGGCTCTGCTGGCCAAAGCGGGGGGCGGCATCTATACCAAGACCGCCGACATTGCGGCGGACCTGGTGGGCAAGATCGAAATCGGCATCCCCGAAGATGACCCCCGCAACCCGGCCGTGGTGGCCGATAACGTGGGAGACAATGTGGGAGACGTGGCCGGCATGGGCGCGGACATTTTTGACAGTTATGTGGCCAGCGCCGTGGCCGTGATGCTGCTGGGCGCTTCGCTGTTTGCCCAAGACGCCGGCTTGCAGGCCAAGTATACGGTTTTCCCCTTGATCCTGTGCACCCTGGGCATATTTGCCTCGCTCGTCGGCATCCGCTTTGTGCGCGTGGGTGAAAGCGGCAAGCCGGGGCGGGCGCTCAACATGGGGACGATCATCACTTGCACCGTCCTGGCCGTGCTGGTCACCATCGTAGTGTTGGTGTGGGATTACAACCTGGGCGTGTTGTGGCCTACGCTGGCCGGCCTGGTCACCGGCGTCGTCATCGGGTTCACGTCGGACTATTACACCTCTTCAGCGCACCGCCCCGTGATCGAAACCGCGCGGGTTTCAAGCTCGGGCGCGGCGATCAATATCATCACCGGTTTTAGCTATGGGCTGATCAGCATCGTGCCCTCGATCATTGGCATTTCGGTGGCCATGCTGCTCTCCTTTTATCTGGCCGAGGCGTCAGGCCTCAGCGGCGTGTATGGCGTAGGCGTCAGCGCGGTGGGGATGCTGGCCGTCAGCGGCATGATCGTCTCTTCGGACGCCTATGGCCCCATCGTGGACAATGCGCGAGGCATCGCCGAGATGGCCGGGATGTCGCAAGAAGTGATCGACACGGCCGACGTGCTGGACGCGGCCGGCAACACGGCCAAGGCCATCACCAAGGGCTTTTCCATCAGCGCCGCCGCCCTGACCGTGTTGGCGCTGTTTGCGGCCTATGCCGAGGTGGTCGAAGCGCGAGGCTTTGAACTGAACATCAGCCTGCGCGACCCGGTGGTCATGGTCGGCATCCTGCTGGGGGCGATGACGCCGCCCCTGTTTAGCGCGCTGACCATGCTTTCGGTCACGGACAATGCCTTCAAGATGATCGAAGAGGTGCGCCGCCAGTTCCGCGAGCATCCCGGCATCCTGGCCGGCACCGAAAAGCCCGACTATGCAGCGTGCGTGGGCCTGGCCGCCGAGGGCGCGTTGCGCTCGCTGGTCATCCCGGCCTTTCTGGCCATCGTCCTGCCTGTGGTGGTGGGGATCGTGCTCGGCCCCGAAGCCCTGGGCGGGTTCCTGGGCGGCAGCATCTTTACCGGCGTCATTTTTGCACTGTTGATGTCCAACGCGGGCGGGCTGTGGGACAATGCCAAAAAGTTCATCGAGTCGGGCGAATTTGGCGGTCTCCGTTCGGACGCACACAAGGCCAGCGTGGTGGGCGACACGGTGGGCGACCCGTTCAAGGACACAGCCGGCCCTTCGTTGAACACGCTGATCACCGTGATGTCGTTGGTCGCTTCGCTGTTTGCGCCCGTGATCGCCGCGTTCCATCTGTTCTAGCGATAGAACTGACCAGGACGCAAATTTTCGCAGATGCACGCTGATTACAAAAGTAATTTGGCGAGAGCCGTCAGCGTCCAGTGCTTACAAAAATAGTTCGGCGGTGCGACGCACTGAGATGCATCGCACCGCTACCCTATTT
>CAZSJU010000373.1:0-3238 GCA_964607235.1 uncultured Anaerolineae bacterium
AGATTTCTCGGCGACGCTCGAAATGACGTTGGGTTGTCCGTCCACCCTGACAATCCGTGTTCTTAACACACATCACCGCTCACTTGTTGCTGCAAGCCTCAAACTAGAGTATAATTTAACCCACACGAGGCACCGGCTGCCCACGCGATGGCACCCAAGGCGATCAACTTTTTCGGAGAAGAAAAGTGCGAACATTAATCACTGGTATCGGAGGCTTTGCAGGAAGCCACCTGGCCGACTATTTATTGGCCCAAACCGATTGGCACCTAGTCGGCTGTGTTTTAAGCGAGTGTGACATCCCAACCCACCTGGCAGACCGGGTGACGTGTTACGCGGTTGACCTGCGCGACCCGGAAGCCGTGCAGCGCATGCTGGAAACAACCGCACCCGACGTGATCTTTCACCTGGCGGCGCTGGCGCGGGTAGGCGACTCTTGGCAGAACCCCTGGCCCGTCCTGCACAATAACATCCGCGCCCAGCTCAACCTGCTGCACGCGTTGGTCCAACTGGGGGCAACCCCGCGCGTCATGGTTGTCGGCTCTAACGAAGAGTACGGGTTGGTCAAACCCCAAGACCTGCCCCTGGACGAAGCGCACCCCTTGCAACCCAACAGTCCCTATGGGGTCAGCAAGGTGACCCAGGACATGCTGGGTTTGCAATACTATCTCAGCTACCAATTGCCCGTCATCCGGGTGCGCCCCTTTAACCACATTGGCCCCCGCCAGGCGCCCGGCTTTGTCGCGCCCGACTTTGCCCGGCAGATCGCGGCCGCCGAAATCGGTCAGCCTGGAAGCGCAACACGACGTCCGCCGGTGATCCAGGTCGGCAATCTAGAAGCACAGCGCGACTTTACCGACGTGCGCGACATGGTACGCGCTTATTACCTGGCGGTCACCCAAGGGGAGCCCGGCCAGGTCTATAACCTCGGCTCCGGACAGGCCCACGCCATCCAAGAATTGCTCGACGTCCTGCTGAGTTACAGTACAGTCGAGATTAACGTTGAACCGGATCCATCACGGATGCGTCCTTCCGACGTCCCCGTGGTGCGTTGTGATGCCACCAAATTCCACGCATTGACCGGCTGGACGCCCCAGATTTCCTTCGAGACCAGCTTGCGGGACGTGCTGGACTATTGGCGAGCGCAGATAAGAGAGGAAAGATGAATAAAAGAGTTGCTTTAATCACCGGCGTCACCGGCCAGGACGGCAGTTACCTGGCCGAGTTTTTGTTGCAAAAGGGCTATCAAGTGCTGGGCATGGTGCGACGCTCCAGCACCGTCAACTTTGGCCGCATCGCCCACATCCAGGACGACCTGACCCTGGTCTCCGGCGATATGCTGGACGAGCCCTCCCTGATCGCCATCCTACAAGAGTACCGCCCATCGGAAATCTATAACCTGGCGGCCCAGTCTTTTGTGCCCACCAGTTGGAAACAGCCGGTTTTTACCGGTGAGGTGACCGCGTTGGGCGTCACCCGCATCCTGGATGCCATCCGTATGGTCGACCCCACCATCCGCTTTTACCAGGCCAGCTCGTCCGAGATGTTTGGCAAGGTGCGCGAGGTGCCCCAAAAAGAGAGCACCCCCTTTTACCCCCGCAGCCCCTACGGCGTGGCCAAAGTCTACGGTCACTGGATCACGGTCAACTATCGCGAGAGCTATGGGCTGCACGCGACCAGCGGCATCCTGTTCAACCACGAGAGCCCGCGTCGCGGCCTCGAGTTCCTGCCCCGCAAGATCAGCCACGGGGTGGCGCACATCAAGCTGGGCCTCGACGAGCAGTTGCTATTGGGCAACCTCGACTCGCGGCGCGATTGGGGCTATGCCGGTGACTATGTCAAAGCCATGTGGATGATGCTCCAACAAGACGAGCCCGACGACTATGTCGTCGCCACGGGGGAAACCCACTCGGTGCGCGAGCTGTGCGAGGCCGCTTTTAGCCACGTGGGGCTGGACTGGCAGGACTATGTGGGTCAAGATGCCCGATTCATGCGCCCGGCCGAGGTAGACCTGCTGGTGGGCGACGCCAGCAAGGCCCACAACGCGCTCGGCTGGGAACCGGACGTCACCTTCCGCGGGCTGGTGGAGATGATGGTCGACGCCGATTTGAAAAAATTGAAAGAACAGCGTTAAGCATTGAAAGGAGCGAGCAATATGAGCACAACTATTAAATTCGGGACCGACGGCTGGCGCGCGCGCATCGCCGAGGATTACACGTTCGACAATGTACGGCGCTGCGCCCAAGGGTTTGCCAACTATTTGATCGACCAAGGTCACCCAGGCGCCGACATTGTCATCGGCTATGACTGCCGTTTTGCGGCCGAACATTTCGCCGCCGCCGCGGCTAAAGTGATGGCCGGAAACGACTTTCACGTGTGGCTGACCGACGGCGCCGCCCCCACCCCCGTCATCTCTTACTCGGCGGCGGACAAGGGCGCCGCCGGCGCGATCAATATCACCGCCAGCCATAACCCGCCCTGGGACTGCGGCTTTAAGGTGCGAGACGAGACCGGCGGCGCCATCGCGCCCGACGGCCTGCGCGCCATCGAGGCCGCCATTCCCGACATCGACGCGGTGCAACGCATTGACCTCCAAGACGGTTTGGACGACGGGCGCATCGTCTATTTCGACTCGGGCGCCAGCTATATCGACCGCATCAGCCAGTTGGTGGATATTGAGCGCATAAAACAGGCCGGCTTTAAGGTCCTGGTTGAGCCCATGTGGGGCAACGGCAGCGGCTGGTTCCCGCGCCTGCTGTCCGGCGGCAAGACCCAGGTCTCTGAAATCCATCATACCCGCAACCCACTGTTCCCTGACATGCAGCGGCCAGAACCCATCCCGCCCAACATCGACGTGGCCCTGGCCAAGACCACCGCAATCGGCGCCGATGTGTTGCTCATCCTGGACGGCGACGCCGACCGTATGGGCATCGGCGACGAGCACGGTGTGTTTGTCAACCAGCTCCAGGTCTACGGGCTGTTGGCCTACTATATGCTGGAGGTGCGCGGCGAGCGGGGCGCCATCGTCAAGACAATCTCAACCACCTCGATGCTGGAAAAGCTGGGCCGCATGTACGACGTGCCCGTCTATCAGACCGGCGTCGGGTTCAAGTACATCGCGCCCAAGTTCACCGAGACGAACGCCCTCATCGGCGGTGAGGAGAGCGGCGGCTATGCGTTCCGGGGTCACGTGCCCGAGCGCGATGGCATCCTGGGCAACCTGTATTTCCTGGATCTGATG
>CAZSJU010000374.1:0-3233 GCA_964607235.1 uncultured Anaerolineae bacterium
GCCCAGAAACTGATCGGCGTATCTGTAGACGAGGCTGAGGTCCAGGCCGGTCTGGCGCACCATCATTACCCTTGCTGGGCCAGCATGGTCAGGGACCCTGATTTCAATGACACGTTGATGCACGTCTCGGGCAACCTGCTCAAGGATAACGTCGGCCGGCAGGTCAAGCCGTTCAAACGCGTGACCATGATCCGGCCCAGCGGACGGGTGGAGTAGCGTTTCAAGAATCCTCACCCTCGATGCCCGGGCCGGTCAGTGGCACAAACCGCACGCCACCCAGGTTCTCTGCCTGCAGTTCATCGTCGACGCGCGTAAAGCGCCACAGGCTCTGATAGCCGCCGGGCGGGCCGATGGGGATGACGATATGTCCACCCTCTTTTAGCTGCTCCACCAGCGGTTGCGGCAGATGGTCCGGGGCGGCGGTAACAATGATGGCGTCAAAGGGCGCAAATGCCTCCCATCCAAAATAGCCGTCGCCTTGCGTGGCGCTGACGTTATCATAGCCCAACGCCTCCAGGCGCGCCGCCGCGGACTCGGCGAGCTGGGGCACGATTTCTATGGTATAGACCTGGTCCACGATGACGGCCAACACTGCGGCCTGATAGCCAGACCCGGTGCCAATTTCCAAAACCCGGTCGTCGGGTTCAGGCTCTAGCGCTTCGGTCATCAGGGCCACGATATAAGGCTGCGAGATGGTTTGCCCGTAGCCGATGGGCAGTGGATGGTCGGCGTAGGCCTGGTCCATGTATGAGTCGGGCACAAAGCGGTGACGGGGAACGGCGCGCATCGCTTCCAGCACGGCGGGCGCAGTGACGCCCCGCGCCTCGATGGTGCGTTCGACCAGGGCTTCCCGCTCGGCGGCGTAAGCTTCTTGTGGCATAGCGGTGCGGTCGGCAGCGCCGGCCGGTTCAGTGGTTGCTGTAGGCGTGCTTGGCGTGCCACAGGCAGTTGACAGGAGCAAGGCCAGGCACAGACTTGTCTTTAATGCTATTGTCGTGCGCATCTTTTTTTCTCCCAGTCGAGCGATCTTGACGTTCAGACCTCTCTTTTTCTCATTCACCTGAACGGATCAGGATGCGGTTGACAGTGCGTGATGGGTGGGGCCATTTCAACGACGGTACGCGAACGGGTCTCCCTGGACGATGCACTCGTGCAGCCGGGCGTAGAGCTGATCCAGAGATGACGCGGCTATACGCTCGACGCTCACGTTGGATGGAGCGACCTGACACAAGAACGTTTCCATCTCTTGTGACACGCCCCAGGCCTGATCCGCGCTGCCGATCAGGGTGATGGTGTGGCGGTCGCCGTGGACGCGCAACGCGTCATCGTGGCTAAAACCGCACGTCACCCGAAAACGCATGGCATAGGGGCTGAGCGTGCCCCACACATCAGGCCCCGCCGATTGGGCCATCAGGATGTACTGACTGTCATAGCCCAGGGCGCTCGGCGGCAGGTCTACCCCGATGATGGACAGCGTCACGCCTGTAAAATAGTGGTGCAGGATGGTCTGATAGTCCAGGCCGCGCTGGGCCATCAACACCGCACCGTCCTGGCACATCCCCACACCATGGTGATGCGGCGGACGCGGGGGCGCGCACAGGCAGCCCACCGGCTGACACCAGGGCGCCGAGCCTGGCCAGCCTGCCTGGGCCGGCGTGCTCGTCCGGCCGCCGCAGTGCCCGGAATAATAAGCCGGGGCGATGTGGTCCTCAAATTTGAGATATTGTCCGGCTGTGGACAGCACCGCTGCATCGGCAGAGGGGAACGTTTCCTCTGAGCATACCTGGCAGTGGTTGGTGGTACAGACGTCGGCGATGTCGCTGTGACGGGGCGCCCCAAAAGGGGGTACTGTCCCCAAGACAAAAGTGCGTGCCGCCACCGCTTGCGCTTTGAGCGCCTCCAGCGGCGCCGAGGGGGACATCTCGTGGGGCACAACGCCACGCAGGTACGTTTCTAATTCCATCTCTTCCACGTTGAGACGCGGCGGGTCGGCGGATCTGCTATAGTTGGTCCATACACGGATAGTGATCATTGGATTTTCTCCTTATACCCTAGCAATGTTCCCGTCCAAAGCGTCTGGCGGGGGGAACGCATTTTTATTTTATCATCGCCGGCGCCGCGAGGCAATACCCTTTAATCCCGCTGGCGTGCTACGCTGGCCAGCGCCCCACCGTAGCATAGCGCCCCGATGACCAACACCCACGAGAAACCAATGGACAATGCCAACAACGCTGCCGCTACCGACGACACCACCGACGCGGCCCCGTTCACGCCCCAGGCCCAGGGGATGAGCGCCGGCGACCGGCGCTCCAGGCGCTGGATCCCCCGCGGCAACGGCACGCCCAGCAAGAAACCCAGCGGGGCCAGAGCCAGCATGGTGACGAGCAGGCGCAGGCCCAATCCCTGGCCCAGGAACAGGTCGAACAGGCACGAAAGCAAAGGGGGATAGATGAGCACCAGGGCCACGAGTGCCGCCAGCATTGCCCGGTGGGGCAGCCGGGCCGAGACCAGACTGCCCCACCCCGAGAAAAACAACAGGCCGAACAACACGGCCGTCAACCCATAAACCGGCTGGCCCAGGAACAGGATAAAGCGTTGTGCCAGTGGGATTTCGACCATCAGGAACCCCAGGCCGATCAGGCCGAAATAGGCCAGCGTCGCCCACCGCACTGGGGCAGTGGGCGACGGGGCAGACGTGTCCTGCCGGGCGCGGGTGAGCCGGCCGGCAAGCAGGGGCAGCAGGATGACGACCAGCGCCGCGACCAGCGCCAGGGCCAGGAGCACCAACAGCACGAAATAGCCCGCGCCCCCAAAGGGCTGCCAGATCTGCCCGACTTTTCCCAGGACTTGAGCGGCCTGGCGCCACTTGAAATAGTGTCCGAAAAAAGGGTGGTCGTCGGTCGGGGGCGTCACGTCAAAGGCGAAATCATCGAACCAGGCCGCGCGATCAGGGGCGCTGAGCAATCCGGTGGCCGCCTGGTAGTACAGCGGCGCCGGCAACCGGTTGAAACGGTTGACCTCCTCGGGATGCACGTCAGGCGCGTAAACCAGGTCAAAGGCGCGCTCGGCCAGCCAGGCGCGCACCTGACCCATTTCGTCTGGCGTAAAGCCATCGGGCTTGACCAGCAGCGTGGCCGTGTTGTAGCCCCGGAAAAAGAGCAGCGCGCGTCCCGGGTCGACGGCGCGTCGCTCCAACGCCGCCACCGCCAGGGCAAACAGGCGCGTCTCTTCGC
>CAZSJU010000375.1:0-3232 GCA_964607235.1 uncultured Anaerolineae bacterium
CCGTGGTTCAAGCTTGCCGGAGCTCCCCAGCGATGGTACAATGGACACGCGATCCGACCACACGCGGCCCAGATCTTGAGAAAACACCCATAGACATAAAGCCAATGTACCCATCCCAAATCGTCATCCGCACTAAATTGACGCCGCCCCGCCCCCAGCGCCACACGCTGCCACGTCCGCGCCTGACAGCCCGGCTGGCGGAAGCGCTGCACTACCGCCTGACCCTGGTCCACGCTGGCACCGGTTATGGCAAGAGCACCGCCCTGGCCGCGCTGGCCCAAGGCGCGCAGCCGACCATTTGGTACAGCATCGCCGAGCCGGACGGCGACCCCTCGGTCTTTATGGCGCACCTGATTCACGCCTGCCAGCGGACGCTGCCCGAATTGAGCGACGCGCCCCTGGCTGCCCTGGAAGGGTCCAGCCCCCCCTCGGCGTGGCACGTCGTGGTGGACGCGCTGGTCAACGCGCTGGACGAGGTCCTGGCAGGACCGGCCCTGCTGATCCTCGACGACTATCACCTGGTGAGCGACGCCCTTCCCATCGCCACGCTCGTGGACCGCCTGGTCGGTTATGCGCCGCCTGACCTGCACGTCATCCTCTCCGGCCGCTATCCGCCCCGCTTGCCGAACCTGGTCAACTGGCGCGCGCGGGGCAAACTGCTCGAAATCGACCATCGTGATCTGGCCTTCACCCCTCCAGAGGTCGCCACCCTGTTCCAAGAACAATTCGAGCACCCCCTGCGCCCGGCCGAGGTCACATCCCTGGCCAGCCAAACCGAGGGTTGGGCCATCGCCTTACAGTTGATCTGGCAAGGCTTGCGTAGCGGCGCCATCACCGACTTGACCGCCCCTCTCAGCGGCTGCGAGTCGCTGGAAGACATGTTTACCTACCTGGCTCAAGAAGTCTTTGACCAGCAGCCGCCCGACGTGCAGGCCTTTATGCGCGACACCTCGGTCCTGCGCCACCTGACCCCGGACGCCTGCGACGCGCTGCGCCAGGCACATGACAGCGCCGGGCTGCTGGCCTACTTGCAAGAACGGGACCTGTTTGTGGTCGAGCTGGGCGAAGGTCAGGGCCGCTATCACCATCTCTTTCACGCGTTCCTGAAACAGCGACTCGCGCCAGAGGCCGCCCAGATGCTGCAAGAACGCGCGGCCCATTATTATCGCGCCATCGGTGACGGGGAAACGGCGGTGCACCACTTTTTGGCCGCTGCCGCGCACGGCCAGGCCGCCGACCTGTTGAGCGCCCGGGGCGAAAACATGGTGCGTCAGGGGCGCCTGGACACCCTGGCCAACTATATCGGTCAATTAGCGCCCCCGGTGCTCGAAGCCCACCCCGCGCTGCTGACTTTTCTGGGCGACATTGCCCGCTTGCGCAGCCATTTTGACGAGGCGCTGGGCTGGTACGCCCAGGCCGAGGCGCGCTGGCGCGATCAGGGCGACCGCATGGGCCTCAGCCGGGCCTTGCAAGGCCAGGCCCTGGTCTACCTGGACACCGTGCGCCCGGCGCAGGCCGAATCGCTGCTGGCCCAGGCCCTACGCCTGAGCGACGGGCAACAGGACCGCCAGGATCGCGCGCACCTGCTCGAGTTGCTGGCCGAAAATCAACTCAACCTCGGGCATCCGCAAGAGGCGGAACGGCTGCAAACCGAGGCCCGGCAATGGCGCGAGGAAGGCCCCAGCGAAAGTCTGGTCGGCGCGCGGGTGTTGCTGCGCACCGGGCAATTGGAACAAGCGCGGGCGGCCTTGGCGCAGCAGGTCGGGAGCGGCCAAGCGGAGCACAATCTGCCCCCCGTCTTACAGCGCGCCCATCATTCTCACCGCGAAGGGCAACTGTTGTTGTCGCTGGTGCTGGCGTTCCAGGGTCAGGCCGAGGCCGCGCGCCGCGCCGCACAGACGGGCATTGCCATTGGCCAACAACTGGACTCGCCCTTTGTCACCGCCGTAGGCTATATGCGACTGGGGCACGCTTATCTCATCGGCCCCCAACCCGATGCACAACGCCGCGCCATCGAATGCTACAAGGAGGCCATCACATTGGGCGACGCCGTGGCCGTGCGGCGCACCCGCGTCGAGGCCCAATGGGGGCTGTGCCGCGCCTATGGCTTTTATGGGGACCTGGCCGCGGCCCAAGAGGCCGCCGAGATGGGCATCGAGATCGGGCGCCGGGCGGGGGACCCCTGGATCGTGGCCCTGATCGAGTTAAACCTGGGCGCCAGTTACGTGCTGGCCGGCCGCCACGCCAAAGCGGTCCAGATCCTGCAACGGGTCGCCGCCGCCTTTCGCGACTGCTCGGACAGCCACGGGCATGCCGCCGCCCTGCTATGGCTGGGGCTGGCCTACTTGCGCCTGGACCAGCGTGAGCGGTTGGCCGAGAGCGCCGACGTGTTGCTACAGTTGACCGAACGCCACGGTTACGATCACCTGTTTACCCGGCGGGCGCTGCTCAGCCCGCCCGAGCAGCGCGCCCTCGTCCCCCTGCTGCTAGAGGCGCGCCGCCGGCGCCGCCGCCCGGCCACGGTCTCGCGCTTGCTGGACCAGATGGGGATGTCCCAGGTCGAATTCCATCCGGGCTACCAGCTAAGAGTACAGACCCTGGGCCCCTTTCGCACCTGGCGCGGCAGTGAGGAAATTGACGCCCGCGAATGGCGGCGCGCAAAGGCGCGCCAATTGTTCCAGTTGCTGCTCACCCATCGCGGCCGGATGCTGCAACGCGAAGAGATCGTGTACATCCTGTGGCCCGAGCTAGATCCCGACGCCGCACAGCGCGATTTCAAAGTCGCCCTGAACGCGATCAACAAAGCGCTAGAACCCGACCGCCCTCCCGGCAGCGAATCCGCCTACATCGTCCGCCACAGCGCCACGTATGGCCTGCGGCCCAACGCCGACATCTGGCTCGACGCCGACGTGTTCCAATGCCTGATTGAACGCGGGGACCATAGCCCGGAGGGCCCAGAGGGAGTCGAAACCTGCGCCGACGCCTACCAAAGCGCCCTGGACCTGTACCAGGGCGAATACTTAAAAGAGGAACTATACGAAGACTGGCCCAGCGAAGAACGGGAGCGGCTGCTGGCGCTCTATTTGCGTACTGCCGAAAAGTTGGCCGGCGTGCGCGTGAGCCAGGGCCGCTACGACGAGGCCATCAGTTTATGCCGGCGCATCCTGGCCCGCGATAATTGCTGGGAACGCGCTTACCGGCTGATGATGCTCGCCTATGCCCGGCAGGGCAA
>CAZSJU010000376.1:0-3215 GCA_964607235.1 uncultured Anaerolineae bacterium
CCGCCAGCGCGCGCTGGCGGTCTGTGAAAGGCAGCCAAAGGGTGGGCAGTGATGGGCCACCCACTTTTGCAAGTGGGTCAGGGCCAGTGCGGCGAGCAATATATAAAATAGCACCGAGAAGGCCAGCAAACGCTGTGGAAAGCGGAAAAAACTCATGCCGGGCACCAGCCGGTGGGCAAGTCGAAAGAGCGGTGTATTGTCGCCCAGCGCCACCAGGAAGGTGATGGACGCCAGGCCGAGTAGCAGGCGGGCTAGGTGTGAACGACGGGCTAATGCCACCCCACCTACCAGCCCCAGTAGCAAGGGCACGATGCCAAAGTAAGCGTAATCTTCCCAAAAGATGCCAGATATATCGTAATCTCCTGTGCCGGGGCTGCCGTTGGCCAGCGGATAGATAAAAGTTTTGAGGTTTTGCAGCGCATAAGGGAATCTGGCCGCAAACTCGTAACTGACGCCGCCAGCGCGCTCGGAAAAGTTGATCAACTCGTAGGTGGGCAGCAGTTGTAGAGCGGCTAATCCCACCGATAGAGTGATGGCTATCCCAAAGAAAAGCGCGCGGCGGCCGAATGTCCTGGGCACAGGATGGTGTTGCCAGGACCGCCCCAGGAAGTACAGGATGGCCACACCGGCGGTATAATAGGTGATCTGTGGCGCCCCAGCCAGCCATTGCATGGCCAGGACCAGCCCGCTTCCCAATAGCGCGTGGTTGTTCCCTCGGACCCCCTGCTCCACCAACCATAATAGGATCGGGATCCAGCAGGCGGCGTTTACCATTGACATATGCTTGACGTGAGCCACGAAAAAGCCGCTCAATGCATAGGCCACACCGGTCGTCAAGGCGGCGCTGACGCTGGCGTCCAGCGTTCTGGCCAGCAAGTAAGCGCCTGTCGCTGCGATGATAAAGGTTAGCAGGATGCTGAGGTTGACCCCGCTGGGGAACGGCAGCAGACCCAAGCACAACAAGTTGAAAGGATAAAAGGCGCCGGCTTGCCCCTCGGCCAACAGGGGGAAGCCCATATACACGCCGGGTGTCCACAGCGGCAGGTCGCCCTGGCGCAGCGCCTGGCCAACAGCGTGGCGCAAGGGATACTGTAGGTTGGCAATGTCGCTGACTGCATAATCGTTGGTGATGACCATGCCTGGCCCTGTGACCAGGCGCCAAAAGGGCAGCAGGGCCACCAGGCATAAAAAAATTAGGGCCGGTACGAATTCTTTGTTTGTGAGACGCATGTTCTTTCAGCGAGATACAAGACTTTAGCGCCGCAAAAAACGACGCTCCAAGTCTTCTTGGGTGAGCGTGATAAAAGCCGGCCATGCGGGCACGTCGCGGGCGACCAGGTGTGCATCAGGTCGTCCAACAGCGTCTGTTGTTTGTGCGGTGATAGTCGCCGGCCTTGACGGCAGCGGTGCAAGCGGCCTTTAGCGCCAGCTCTTCACGCAGGGTGTCTGGGTCGCAGTCACGCAACTGTTCCAACGTGGCCAGCAAGGCCGGCAGCAGTGGGTCCGTCGGGGACTTGGCCAGTATAGGCAAAGCCGGTCGCGGCCTCTCGGCCTCATGGGCGGTCAGGCTCAAGTGGCGTGGCGTTGACAGGGGGCTGGCCGCCGGCAAGACCTGGGGGGAGCATCTTGGGTCGGAGCGAGCGCGCACACAGGCGCGTTCAAGTTCATCGGCGGCCCTGGTCAAAAGTTCCAAGCGGGCGACGGCCGTGATGCTGCTGAGAGCCTCGCCACGAAAGCCCAGCGTGGTGATGTGCTCCAGGTCGGCGGCGCACTGTATCTTGCTGGTGGCAAAGCGGTCCAGGGCTAACGGCGCGTCAACACGCCGCATACCTGTTCCATCATCGCTGACGCGCATCCACTCGAGTCCACCGGTGTGAATTTCGACGCTGATGGCCTGGGCGCCGGCGTCCAAGCTGTTCTCGATCAGTTCCTTGATTACCGAGGCGGGGCGTTCGACGACTTTAGCGGCGATGCGTTCGGCCACTTGATGGGGCAAGCTGCGGATGGCAGGTTCTAGAGGCATTCGTGCTACCCAGGATATCAAAGGCCGAAGGTGATTCACCTTCGGCCTTTTTCTAGGCAAAAGATTGGTGCTTAGACGTCGCTGGGCAGGGTGCCTTGATCTGCACCTTCTAGTTGCCAGGCTGCCAGTTCTATCGTCAGCCGCTTGATAAAGCTGTTAGCCGGCAAGTTCCCCTCGCCGTATTCCAGCTCAATGACCTTGGCCTGGATGCTCAGACTGGCCGTGCCCAGCTCGATGACTGCGCCTTCCTGGGCCAGTACCGCTTCACCTTTGGGGGCCAATTTGGCTCTCAAGGTCTCATCGTTATAGCAATGCTCGGTCATGAGCACTTTGGTCACGGTGCGGATGTCGTTCTTGTCAAACAGCCATACCTCAAGAGCTGTGACCTTTTTAGGATCACCAACGCCGATGGATTCTGAAATACCGACGCCGCATTCTCCCAAAAACTCGCCCGAGGGCGTTTCAATGCTATACGACTGGTCATAGTAATCGTCACCGATGGCATAGCTGGTGACAAATTGGGCCAAGGGTGCTTCCGCCTCGCTCCACTGGGTGCGGGCAGCCGCCACTTTGCCCGGGTCGCCGCCGACGAGCGTCGGCTCGGTGCTGCGGCCTTGCATGCGACGCAACAATAAAAAGCCGACGCTGGCTGCGATGAGCACGATAAATGCCACCGCCAGGAGGCTACCCAGGCCGCCGCCGCCGCCTTTTTCTTCTTCCGCGCCAAGCGGGACGTTCAGCGTCTGGGCCAGCCCTTCGATTTGAGCCTGGGTCTCTGCGTTGGGCGCGTTATTGTAGGCTGTGTTGAGATCGCTGGCCAGTTTTTCGTCGCTCCAACTGTCGCCACCCAACAAGCGCCTGGCGTCGATGCTGGGGTTCGTCGCCCACGTCCGGGCGACGGTCTCTAGATAAATCTGGCGGTAGTCCGGATGTAAATCAACCGGCGCAGCGTTTTTCCAGCCTACTGGCCAGATGGCCCAGCCAAAGATGACCAGGCCTACCAGGAAACCGCCAACAAAACTGAGGATGATACGCTCTCGTGTGCCCAGGATGGCGCCAGCTATACCGAGTAGATCTTTTATTCCCACGCTGCACCTCGCCTTTCTGATGAACAAATAGGGGTTTTAACGGCGAAAACCGGGATTACTTACCAGCTATAAAGATTGTAGCATATTATAAAAAGTTGGGCAAG
>CAZSJU010000377.1:0-3208 GCA_964607235.1 uncultured Anaerolineae bacterium
CCCACCCCACGGTCCATATTGCGACAGCCAATCCATTGCGCGCCGGGCGCGACACCGGTCTGAGCGCCCGCCCTGTCATCTCCCAGGATGGTGCCCATCGTGTGCGTGCCATGACCATTATCGTCGCAAGGCGCGGGCGCATCCGCCCCGCACACGCTGCCCTCACTGTGAATCGCATCGTGCCAATGATAATCATGCGTCACGGTCACGCCATCCCAGCCGCGATACCCCCCCTTGAGAGCCGGATGCTGCCAATCATAACCGGTATCCTGCCCGGCAACGAGTATGCCCTGACCGCTATAGCCCAACGCCCACACTTGATCAGCGTTGACCGCGCGCACGCCCCACTCGACGGCAGACCGGGTGACAGACGCTGCAGACCCCTCCTCAAAGGGGCGCATGCGCACGGCCGGGTTGGCTTCCAAACGTGCCACCTCGGAACGCGCCGCCAGGCGCAAAGCCAGGGCGACATCGCCCTCTATGTACAGCATGTTCACGACATAAAAAGGCCGATAGGTGACACCCTGGGCGTCCAGCGCTACGCGCAAGGGGGATTGGACACGTCGTGCAGTGTTGCGCAGGGCATCATAGACCGCACGCTGCCGCTCAGCCTGGGGCAACGTCGTGACGTGACCCAGGTCAGCCTGCTCTGCCAACACTAGCAGAAACGACGTCTCACCACCGTCTATCAAGTCGGACCACAAGGCCGGGGAAAGTTTGGTCAGGCCGGAGGACACACCTGCCCAGGTAACATCCACCTCGTCCAGAAATTGGGCCAGCGTTGACCGGCTCCCTGTCCAAGATACTGGGTCGCCCTCGTCGGCGCCGGTCCCAACAACGGCATGCCCTGGAAGCAGCAGGACTAGTACCACCCCCAGCGCAACCAGGAGCAGCCAGGCCAAATTTTTACGCATCGCGCCACAGTTGAGCGATATAGTCACGGCTGGCGCGGATGTTGCCGTGGGCCAACGGCGTCGCACTGGCTTCGATGACACACGCCTGCGCGGCCGTCTGTTTAAGCAACGTGACGCGCTCCCGCCAGGCCGGGTCCAACGGCGGATGATGCTCTTCACCCTCCACATAGTCGTGCAAATGCAGCAACACGATGCGCTCGCCCACCAATTCAACCCAACGCTCCAGGCTAGGGCGCCGCAAGCTCCGCCGCACATCCAACACAACCTGACACTCGAGCGCATCGGTCAAGATACGCATATGCTCAGCCTGGTTAGTCAACAACGTATCACGCCAGTGATTGACGTTCTCCAGAGCCAGGTTGACCCCCAATTGATCCAACTCGGCGCGCACCTCGTCAAACCCTGCGATGAGCGGCAACGTCCCGCGCGTCTCCGGTGCGGCGGACAAATAGGCCACCAAAGCCTTCTCATCCTGAAACAAGTTGTCCGGGTGCACCACCAAAAGAGGAGCGCCCAACTGGGCAGTCAGACGCACGCTCAGGCTCAAGAGTTCCAAACGCGCCTGCTCGGAAAAGACCTGAGCGCCCGTGAGGAACAAACCGTGGACCGAGACTGCAGACATACTTCGCAACTGGACTTCTTGGGCCAGCACCTCATAAAAATCAAGGTTAGGCTCACGTTGAAAGTCGTAACGCAGCTCATTTTGCTGCAAATTGATTTCCAGGGCCGTAAAACCCAGCCCTTTAGCCTGCGCCACGGCTGCCGGCGTATCAAAGGAAAGGCTCCCGGTATTAATCGCAATCTCCACAATCCACCCTCCTCCAACCTGCACTTCCGGCGCTTCCAGGAACCCAGGCGCTAGGACACAGAGTTCAAGTTTCGTACGCTAAAAGACACACCCCCCAGCCCTGCGACCAACAAGGCCAGGTTGAACAACCAATCCACACGCACGTGAAACAAAAAAGGCGCCGGGTTGGCCTGTAGCGGCACGAGCAACAGGCCGCCCAATCCGGTCAACCCGATACATACAAAAAAGAGCACTCCGCCCCGCGCTGTCCATCTAAAAGAGGACAACGACAAGCCGATCAACACCAACCCGCTCCAGACAGTGCCCAACAGCGACACGTTGACTCGCGGCGCCCGCAAACCATACAGGTCCGGCAAATCGGCGCTCAAGGTCCACAACAGGCCCTCGCCAGGAAACGTCTCCCGCCCATAGACATCATTTGCGGCCCCGCTCCCCAGCCAAATGAACAGCACAAACCAGGCCAGGCCCAAAGCCAACACATCCAACAAAGTATCTAATGGCACCTTTCTGCGCCAGGCATACAAGACGACACCCAGCAGCCCAAGCACCAATCCCCCTTGCCAGGCCAGGCCACCCGCTCCCAAGTGCAGCGCTTCGGACCCTGGAAGCGCTGGAAGTGAATGGTCCTGGTAATACGTCCAATTGACCGCCACATAGGTGAGGCGTGCCCCCACCAGCCCGCCACTCGCCGCCACCAAGGCCGCGTCAAAACAAAAAGTCAGCGGCAAATTGCGGCGGCGCGCCTGCCACAGGCTAATACATACCGCGCCGACCAGGCCCAGACTAAGCAACGTGGAAAAAGTTGGCAAATGTAACGGACCATAATCAATCCAATCGGCGAACACAGCGCTCTCATCACCTCTCGTCACGTGGCTAACGATAGAAACCCTTACAATAGTACGGCTCGTATTGTACCCGGACCGACAGGTCGTGGCAAGCCAAGCTTGAACGCCCTGTCCATTTCGTCACCATTCCGTCACGTTTTTGTAACGCAACGCCGGCGCTTTACCGTTACAATACAGATGTGAGATAAAAATGATGTGTTCAGGCTCCTGGACAAGTCCAGAGTGAAACAAAAAACGTACCAAAGAGGGAGATGATGTTATGGTAAAGACCTCAACGACTCAAGCGGCCTTGGCGACCCTTGTGCAGATGGACCTGGCGATCAGCGAGCGCCTGGCAAACGATCCTCAGACGCTGGCATTGTTTGATGCCTACAACCACTTGTTTGACTCGCTCTATCTCGGGTTGAGCCAATCTCTGCCCAACGACCCTGACCAGTTAGTGTATCGCAAGCTGAGTCTTGCACAAGAAACGCTCAACAAATTGGGCGTGATGGGCAGACCATTGCCTGATGTCCGCCCCCCCCAATAAACCACTTGCCGCACAAGCGATACCTACAAAAGACCTGCCCCAGGGGCAGGTCTTTTGCATGCCAACCCGCGGCGGCGGCCCAACAAAATTTTGACTTTTTGGCACAGTCGCC
>CAZSJU010000378.1:0-3194 GCA_964607235.1 uncultured Anaerolineae bacterium
CGGTGCCCCAGCTCAACCTGCTGGTCGGGGTCGTGCGGTGGCTGCGGCGCGGCCGGTGAGGGGATGCACCTGCGTCCACCCATAGACAGGGTGATATCCCCCCTCTGAACATTTAGAGACCTGTCTGCATTTGACCTCTCGGATAGAGAACAGTATAATCTAGTTCCAACAAACTTTTGGGGGATGGGACGATGTGTGTGACGCATTGGGGGATCCCTGCCCCGCCAAGGATCAGGTTCAGGTAGGCGCTCACCGGCATAGGCGTTATCCGCTTGGATGTGACGGCTGTGAGGTGCTCGCAAAGGAGAGGAAAGATGCAAATTGTGACCGATAGTGGAGTAGACTTGTACCCGCCGCCGGAGCGAACTGCTGAATTGGGCGTGCATGTGGTGCCGTTGGTCGTGACGTTGGAGGGTCAGTCTTACCGTGAAGGGATCGACATCCAAAAAAGGGAGTTTTATCGCTTGCTGGCGAACACCAAGGCTATGCCGACCACGTCGCAGCCTTCCGCCGGTGACTTTGCCGAAACCTACCGTCGCCTGGCGGCCACCGACCCGGATATCTTGTCGATTCATATGTCCTCGGGCCTGAGCGGGACGTTACAATCGGCTCTGGCCGGCGCTGAAATGACGCCGGAGGCGAACGTGACGCACGTGGATACCAAAACGCTGTCGGGCGCGGCCGGATGGCAGGTCGAGGCCGCCGCTCGCGCGCTGCAGGCCGGCTGGTCGAAAGATCAGGTGTTGGATTTGCTCGCGCGCGTCAGTGACGCCAGCGAGAGTATATTTACGCTCAAGGAACTCGATTATTTGATTCACGGCGGGCGCATCAGTCATATGAAAGGATTGATCGCATCGTTGCTGAAAATCAAGCCCATCATCGGGGTAGAAAAAGAGGGTGGGACCTATGTGCAACGCGGGAGCGCGCGCGCCTTTAATCGTGCGTTGAGCGGGTTGGTGGACCTGATGGCCAAGCAACACGCGCCGGGCAGCGCATTGCGCGTCCAGGTGATGCACGCCCAAAATCTCGAGGGGGCAGAGATGTTGCGCGAACAGATTGATCAGCGTTTTGCGTGCACCTGGTGGCCGGTGCGCGCGATGTCGTTGGTGTTGGGCGCTCACACGGGGCCGACCATGGTAGGCGTGGCCTTTGCATCGTCGGAGGCTTTGGCGGACGTGCCCTAAAGATCGAAGGTGGGATGACGTGTTTAGCTACTTTTGATGCGAGTTTTTGCTCTGCGTGAGGATTTCTTGTATCTGAGTTAACAGTCTGGGCACGTGATTCTGGATGACATCCCATAGAATTCGGTCGTCGATCCCGAGATATTCGTGAATGACGATGTCTCGCAAGCCGGAGATTTTGCGCCATTCTACTTGAGGGTGGCGCTCTCGGGCGTCTTGGAATATGTTTAACGGCTTCACCGATAACTTCTGGGTTGCGTACGACGGCATCAAAGGTCTTTTCGTCGCTGACAAATTGATCGAAATTGAGGCTGCGTGTGTACCGCAACACTTTTTTAGCTGCCGAGAAAATGTCATCCAGTTCCGAAACTTTGTATTTCTGTCCAGTGTTGGCTCAAGAGCGTCAATATCTTGTCCCGGTTCACTCTAAACCTCCACTAGTGTCTTTACAATTCTTTTAAAATTGGCGTCGGGGCCGGTATTGGATCGCCTCGGCCAGGTGGGGCGGCTGGACCGTCTCGCTGCCAGACAGGTCGGCGATGGTGCGTGCCAGCTTGAGCACACGGTGGTAGGCCCGCGCCGAGAGTTGCAGTTGAGACATGGCGGCCTTCAGCAGGCTCTTGCCGGTCTCATTTACCTGGCAGTGCACCCGCACGTCGGCCGGCTGCATATCGGCGTTGCAGTTCAGCGAGGGACGTCCGACCACCGTCGACGCCGCAAAACGCGCGCGCTGGCGTTCCCGCGCCGCCTCGACACGCTCGCGCACCTGGGCGCTGGGCTCGCCCAACCGCTCGTCGGCCAGCTTTTCGTACTCGACGCGCGGCACATCGACGTGGATGTCGATGCGGTCCAGCAGCGGCCCGCTGATGCGCTTTTGGTAGCGACTCACCATGCTCATCGAGCAGGTGCACTCGCGGCCAGGGTCGCCGTAATAGCCGCAGGGGCAGGGGTTCATAGCCGCGACCATCATAAAGCTGGCTGGGAAGGTCAGCGTGCCCTGGGCGCGGCTGATGGTCACGCGCTTGTCCTCCAGTGGCTGACGCAACACTTCTAGCGTGCGCTGGCCAAACTCGGGCAGCTCGTCCAAAAAGAGCACGCCGCGATGGGCCAGGCTGACCTCGCCCGGGCGGGGCCAACGTCCGCCTCCTACCAACCCAGCGTTGCTGATGGTGTGATGGGGCGCACGGAAGGGCCGTATCTGGATCAACGGCGTTTCAGGGGGCAGCATATCGCACACGCTATAGATTTTGGTGACTTCTAGTGCCTCGTCGATGCTGAGCGAGGGCATGATGCCGGGCATCGCCCGCGCCAGCAAGGTCTTGCCGGCGCCTGGCGGGCCGACCATAACCAGGTTATGGCCCCCGGCGGCGGCCACCTCTAACGCGCGCTTGACGTGTTCCTGACCCTTGACCTCGCGCAGGTCGGTCACGGGTGGAAGCTGGGGCTGGGGCAGGGAGTCCGGGTCCAGGGGGTGTAGTACAGTCGCACCGTGCAGGTGGTTGACCAGATCGGCCAGGTGCGGCACGCCGATGACCTCGACGTCCGGGATCATGGCCGCTTCGGCGGCGTCCTCGGCCGGCACATAGAGCGTCTTGACCCCCTCGCGCCGCGCTTTGGCCGCCATGGGCAGCGCGCCGCGCACGTGGCGCACGCTGCCATCCAGCGACAGTTCACCCACTACCATGGCGCCGTCCAGGGCGTCCGAGGGCACTTGTTCGGTAGCGGCCAGCACGCCCAACGCGATGGGCAGGTCGTAGGCCGGTCCCTCTTTGCGCAGGTTGGCAGGCGCCAGGTTGATGGTCAGTCGCGCGCGCGGCCAGACCAGGCCGGTGTTTTTGATGGCGGCCTCGACCCGTTGCCCGCTTTCCTTGACGGCGGCGTCGGGCAATCCTACCAGCACGAATGAGGGCAACCCCCGGCCCCGGTCTACTTCGACTTCAACCAGTTCGCCATCCAGCCCCACGACCGCGCAACTCAGCACTTTGGCCAGCATGTCTCCCCCCTTGTCCGGGT
>CAZSJU010000379.1:0-3194 GCA_964607235.1 uncultured Anaerolineae bacterium
GGCTCAAAGGCCACCAGGCTGCGGCTGTAATAGTTGACGCCGACAAAGTCATAGCTATCCAGCAGCCCTTTGGCCGACGACAGCCCCAGCCCCAGCGGCGGGCACAGCCGCCCTTCGGCCAGCGCCTTTATGACCAGGTCGTTAAAGGCATAGTCAAAAAAACCGGCGAAAAAACGGTCCAGCCGCGACTCGGGGTCCGCGGGGTCAAATAGCTGCAAGTTCTTGACCAGCCCCACCCGCGCCTGCCCGTCAAAAGAGTGGATCACGCGATAGGCCGCAGCGTGCCCCTGGAGCATGTGGCGCAGCACTGAAAAATAGCGCTGCAAGCTCTGCGCCCCCGGGGCGTGGAGGCCAAACAGGTTCCCCAGGGCGGCATAGATGGCCGGCTCGTTGATGGTGCACCACAGCTTGGCCAGGTCGCCAAAATACCCCACCGCCTTGCCCGCCCAACGGCGGAAATAGGACACGGCGGCCGGGTTGGACCAGCCCCCTTGTTGCGCCAGCCACAGCGGCGTGCTAAAGTGGTGCAGCGTGACCATCGGCTCAATGTCCCGCTCGCGCAAGCCGCGCAACATCTCGCGGTAGCGGGCGACGGCCGTTTCGTCCCATTCACCTTCTTGCGGCTCGATCCGGCTCCACTCGATGGACAGCCGGTGGGTGTTGTGGTTCAGCGCCACCATGCGGTCAAAATCCGCCTCGGCATCCTCCCACCAGTTACACGCCCGGTCGCTACGGTCGCCATGCCAGATGGTGTCCGGCGCCCGCTCAAAGGCCCACCAGTCATTGTTGTCATTGTATCCCTCGACCTGATGGGCTGCGGTGGCAGTGCCCCACAAAAAGCCCGAGGGAAACATCATCCGCTCTTTGGACATCCTCATCCTCCCTAACTGTACCCTTGATCCAGCTCCCACGCGCGGATGGCCAACCCGGCCGTGACGCCGCTAAAGGTGTTTTCCAGCCGCAGCTTGTCTGCGCCGAATTGCTCGGCCAACAGGTCGATAAAACACGGGATTTGCGAAGAGCCGCCGGTGCGCACGACAGCGTCGATCTCGTCGGGACGCAACCCGGAACGGCGTACGGTCTCGCGCATCTCGGACGCGATGGCGCGTCGATGGGGCGCAATGATGGCCTCAAACTGGGCGCGCGTCAACAACTGCCACACGTCAATGTCCTCGGCCTGCAAGCGCATCACCGTGCTGTAACCGTCAGACAGCGCGCGCTTGGCCCGCTCGACGGCGTCAAACATGGCAAAGCCATAATTATTGACGACCAGGGACGTCAGCGCCCGCACCCGCGAGGGATGGCTGCCGGTGCGCTGCAACTCTTCCAGCAGGCGCAACGTCTTGGGGACGCTGAGCTGGGGGATCTCTTGCCAGTGGGTCAACGGTTCGGTCAGCCCCGCCGGGAAGGGCAGCGCGCGTTCCCCGATGCTCGTGCCCCGGCCAAAGTGATCCAACAGGCGATAGCGGATGATCTCGCGGTCAAAAGTGTCCCCGGCCACATCAATGCCGCCGGTCGACAATACCTCGCGCCGCTTGCCGCCAATGCGCATCACCGTCAGGTCCAGCGTGCCGCCGCCAAAGTCAAAGACCAGGACGCGCTGCGGGCGCCTCACGCCCCGTTCGTAGGCCAGCGCCGCGGCGATGGGCTCCAGCTCAAAGGTCACCTGCTCAAAGCCGGCCAGTTTGGCCGCGGCCCGCAAGCGGCGCTCGGCCAGCGCGTTGCTGGCGGCGTCAGCGCCAAAATTGACCGGACGTCCCAGCACGACCGCCGTCACCTCTTGCCCAACGAACGCGCGCGCCCGCTCGCGCAACGCGCCGAGATATAGGGCGATCAGTTCCTCCAGGCTCAAGGTGCGCCCAAAGACGTCGGTGCTTTTAAACTCGGCCTCTTTGAGCCCGCTCTTGAGCGATTGAAACAGGCGCCCCGGCGTCAGCGTGTCGACCATCACGTGCACGTCGCGCACGTAAAACATCTCGTCGGCGATCACTTCGATCTCGCCCACGACTTTTTTGACCAGGCGCCGCGCGCGGCCGATGTTCTGTTCGTAATAGGTCTCGATGGCCGGCTGGCCGACGTAGGTTTGCTCGTCGCGCGTCAGGTAGAGCAGGGTGCGCACCACGCCCGGATCTTTGCCGTTCCAGTCGATGGGCAAGATATGCACCTGCTGGCCGTCAAACATGCCAACGCCCGAATTGGTGGTGCCAAAATCAATTCCCAAACGCAAAGCTCGCTCCTCTAAAAGATTTGCCACAGAGGCACAGAGAGCACAGAGGATTTAATCTATGATTTGATTTTTCTCTGTGTCCTCTGTCCCGCAGGAAGGCTTTGCACTGTCTCTGTGGTGAGTCAATCATCGATTTCAAAGTGTTACGCACTTATTTATCTCTTGATCTTTCTCTGTGTCCTCCGTGTCTCTGTGGCAGATCATTTGACTCCCACATGCACGGCGACGCTGCCCAACATCATGCGTTGGTAGCCCACGCCGCGCAACCCCACGCTTTCCATGATGCCTTTCAGCTCCTCGGCGCTCACAAAGTGGGCCAGGGAGGCCGGCAGGTAGCGGTAAGCGTCCGGCTGCCCGGTGAGGAACCCGGGCAAGACGGGCATCACCCGGTCAAAAAACCAACGGTACAGGGTGCGCCATCCGGGCGTCACCGGATACGTCATTTCCAGGCACACGACGCGTCCGCCGGTCTGCACCACGCGCCGTTGCTCCCCCATGGCGGCGGCGACGTCGGTCACGTTGCGCATCATAAAGCCCGAAACCGCGGCGTCGAACGTCTCGTCGGGAAACGGCAATCGCAACCCGTCGCCGTTGGTCCAGCCGACCTGGCTCTCCAGGCCATTTTCCTTGGCGCGCCCGACCTTGAGCATTTGGGGGGTAAAATCGACGCCGGTGACCCGGATGGAGGGGTCGTGTGCCAGGCTGAGCAAGGCCATGTCACCCGTGCCGGTCGCCACATCCAGCAACCGCCCGCCAGGGGGCGCCGCGGCGAGTTCGATGGCGCGGCGCCGCCAGGCCATATCGCGCCCCAATGACATCATGCGGTTCATGCGGTCGTAACCGTCCGCGATGCGCACAAACACCGCGTTGACATAGCGCGCCTTGTCTTGAGGTGTGTCGAACGTGAACGTGTCGCTTTTTTTTCCCATACCGCAAGTATACACACTCTTGCCCAAACCGACAAGAT
>CAZSJU010000380.1:0-3193 GCA_964607235.1 uncultured Anaerolineae bacterium
CCTGGCCGCGAAAGACGACCGAGCGGTAGGCGTGGGCGCATTCCCCTTGCTTATAACCCTGGTCTTCCACGACCGTGCCGCAGACGGCCGGGTTCTCACGGATGAACGCGATTTTTAGTCCCTGGGGCGCAGTGTGAAAGTACAGCGCGCCTTGGGCGGCGTCGTACCCATAGCTCAGTGTCAACACGTAAGGTTCGTCGTCCCGGCACAGGGCCAGCGTGAGATATTGCCCGTGCTGGAGTATGTCTTGGATCACGTCGGGGTCGTGTATCTCGCATTCGCTTTTTTGCATGTGATATGGGGGCATTTTTTTCTCCTGGTGGTTGGGTGCGGTAGTTTTTTATTTCTGACGCATTGTATCGCATTGCGCTGCTTGTGCAAACCAGTCCCGCGCTTTCGCCAGAGGGTGGGGCTGCACGACGTCGCTTCTCTCGCTTGGCTTTCAGATCAACAAGACTTGTCGAGAAGGTCAGTGAGTGTGGAAACATTTGTGATGTACTCGAATCTTTTAACCAAGCTCAGAGTTTTCTCAATTTGGGCATTTGTAAGTGTATGACTGGTTAGCCAATGGAACTTTTCTTCGACGCGCGTTTCATCCCAGGTTTGGCTAAAATCAATGCCGCCACTGTGGGGGCCCGAGTTGTAACTGCGGCCGTCATTTAAAAAGATTTCTACATCACAAACGTACTTGCCGCTGGGATCTCCCGCATTCATGAGATGAGCCAACTCGGTATATTTTTGGGATTCGACCAGTTTGATCTTGCGCATCAGTTCGATTGCTTTTTCGTCGCGCAGACGTTCTTTGAGCATTTGTTGTGGACCCACCTGTCCGTCGAGTATCAACATGGTCAACGGCCAAGCTAAATTGAACTGCGCTTCTTCTGTTGTGCTTGGCAGGTCACTACCTAGGCGCACCATCTCGTGGAAGCCATTGACTTGAATGTTTGTGATTTCGTGAGGTTTGATGTCGTGATGGCGAACCAGAACTTGGACCGCATCAAGCGCAGCGTGAGCCCAGCCGCAGCAACAGTATTCCTTGAATAGCACGCCGCCGGGTTCTGCCATAATATAGTGTGCGCTGATATCGTCCACCCACGCTTCATATTTTGGAAAACTCAGGATGCTCGGAATTCCCGTGAACCCGCGGCTGGCCAGTTCTGCCGCTGTGATACCGGTAAATGCCCCCCATCCGATGCCGTGCTTGACCATTGTAGGATGGTCGATGTCTCGCATCATCGGGAGGTTTGGCGCGTGATATTCTGCAATACCTAGGGCATTGTAAATCTCTTTTGGGTCTAGTTCCATCAGATGGGCGGCTACTGCAGCATTTGCTACCGAACCCCACGACCCACAAGCTTGGTAAATCTCGTGATGGTCGTGCCAGCAGCGGGCCGTTCGGTGGGCTATTTCGTAACCGATGACCATAGCAGTGAGCATTTCTGCGCCGCTCTTGCCCGTTTTTTCTGTAACAGCTAGTGCTGTAGGAAAGATTTGTGCTCCCGGATGTCCCTTGGTGTACTTGCCGACATCATCGCTGTCAAATGCGTTGGCCGCATAGCCATTAGCAAAAGCTGCGCCCGCCGCTGTGGACCGGAGCCCGTATCCCAGGATGGTGGCCTCGTTTGCTCCCCAGACTTTTGCTGCATACTCGGCCGCTATCTGGCTGATACGGGTCACTGTGCCGCTCAGCGTTGTGGCCAATGCATCTGTTAGACAAAGTTTTGCTTGTCGCTGCGCGTCGAAGGGAATATCTTGCCAGGTTAGCTTGCTTATAAAGTGGGAAAGCCTTTCGTTTCTATCCATTGAAACCATTGAAATCTGCTCCTTGTTCAGTCTTTATGTTCCCAGAACAGAGTTTGTGATGTCTCTAGGGATAACTGCGCTCGACAAAGCGTCCTCGCCCCGGTGCAGCTAAAAGCTTGGCGTTGTCGACAATGATCTCGCCCCTGCTGATCGTGACAACGGGCGCACCTGTCACACGCACTCCCTCATAGCTACTAAAAGGGATGGGGGTTTGGAGTGTATCGGGTGAGTATGTTAGCTCCTTTTCAGGGTCAAAAAGGACAATGTCGGCATCAAAGCCAGGCTCTAGTCGCCCTTTGGTAGCAAGACCGAATATCTCGGCCGGCCGGACACAGCACGCTGATACCCACTGACAAAGGCTTATACGTCCCGTCCGCACGCCGAACGTGTGCACCAAGGCTAACCGCGTCTCGATCCCCGATGCCCCTGGACGTTGGCATAACTGATCCTGTTGATAGGGTCTTGGGCAATGGTCGGTCGAAACGATATCGAGGGTGCCCGCTCTCAATCCATCCCATAGGGCTGTCTGATGTTGGGCGTCTCGAATCGGTGGCACGACCATCAGGGATTGAGACAAGGTATGATCGTGCTCATAGACGTCATCGGTATAGGTGAGATAGTGCGGGCAAGTTTCTCCCCAGGCCGATTGACCACGGGCTTGAGCTAGTCGCAGCTCTCGCACACCCTCTTGAGAGGAAACATGAAAGATGAGCACGCGCACACCTGCCAGATGTGCCAGGGCTAGTGCTCGATGGGTGGCCTCTCCTTCAATGACGGACGGATAGGCTGCGGTATGCCACTGCGGGCCGACCTTGCCTTGTTCTACGAGCCGTTTCTTCAAGCGCTGAGTGATATCAAAGTTCTCAGCATGCATGATGGCGAGCCCTCGTTCCTGTGCGATTTTTTCCATAGCGAACAGTATCGTCGCGTCTGAGAGTTGATATCCTTCATAGGCCATATATAGCTTGAATGAAGGCACTCCCTGTTTGACCACAGCGGGTATTTCTTCCAACCGAGTGGGGTCAGGGTCGCGGTAGTTCAAGTGGAGCCCATAGTCTATTACAGCGGTTCCACTGGCGTCCGTTTTTCGACGCTGTAACTCTTGGAGCAGAGATTCGCCGGGTCTAGGCTGTGCGAAATCGATGACGGTTGTTACGCCCCCCATTGCAGCGGCTTGACTGCCACTTGCAAAAGAGTCGGCCGTGGGTGGATCATAGGGTGGAAGCTTGGGATTGTCCAGATGAACGTGGCCGTCAATGGCACCAGGAAGCACATATAAACCCTGGGCGTTAATCTCGCGCTGGCCTTGTAAATCTTGCCCGATGGCCTTGATCTGTTCGCCAGAGATAGCCAGGTCTGCGACCAGACTCGTATGGCTGGTGATCAGGCG
>CAZSJU010000381.1:0-3187 GCA_964607235.1 uncultured Anaerolineae bacterium
TTCTCGATCACTTGCGCAATTCCCTCTCTTTTGTTATGATTGTCGCGCGATAAGGAGCACAATTATGGAAAAAACCTACATCTATCAAGAGATCGCCGAGTCGTTGCGGCGCAGCATCGCCGAGGGCAAGGTGCAGCCGGGGGACAAGCTGCCGCCCGTGCGCGAGATGGCGCGGCGCTGGGACTGCACGCCGGGCACGGTCAGCCGTGCCTATTCCCAGTTGGCGCAGGACGGCCTGGTGGTAGCGCACCGTGGCAGCGGCACGCGCGTCACGCCCAACCCGCTGCAGCCAGAGCGGCCCACTTGGGGCTGGGCCAACCTGATCAACCGCGCCGAGAGTTTCCTGCTGGAAGCGATCAGCGGCGGGCACACGGCGGCTCAGGCCGAGACCGCGCTGGCGATGGCCGTCGCGCGTTGGCAAGAGCTGCAAGAGCAGGGGGTGCCCCAAGCTGCTGCCCCGCCGGCCGGTCCGGCCATGCGGTTGCGCTTTGCCGGCAGCCATGATCTCACTATCTCTATCCTGGCGCGTATGCTGGGTGAAGGTGACCGGCACTCAACTGCAAGTGCCGGTCACCTGGATGAGGAGGAGGCGTCTCATGCCCAACTGGAGGTCGAGTATGTGGGCAGTCTGGGCGGGCTGATGGCGCTGGCGCGGAACGAGGCCGACGTGGCCGGCGCGCATTTGTGGGACGAAACCTCGGACACCTTTAACCTGCCGTTCGTGCGGCGCCTGTTGCCGGGCAAACGGGTGGCGCTGTTGACCGTGGCGCATCGTTCGTTGGGATTGATCGTGCCGCCGGGTAACCCGCGGGGGGTGGAGGGATTGGTGGACCTGGCGCGCTCTGATTTGCGCCTGGTCAACCGGCAGTCCGGGTCGGGCACGCGGGTGTGGCTGGACGCTCATCTCAAGGCGCTGGAAATCACGCCCCAAGAGATCCCGGGGTACGAGCGCCAGGAATTGACGCACCTGGCCGTGGCGCGGGCGGTAGAGTCGGGTGAGGCTGACGTGGGGCTGGGCATTCACGCCGCGGCCGCGGTCTATGGCCTGGGATTTGTGTCCCTGACCCAGGAGCGCTACGACCTGGTGTTACTGGAAGCCGTGTGGCGTACGCCGGCGGCGCAGGCGTTAGTGGCGATCGTGCGTTCGGATGCCTTTAAAGAAGCGGTCGCTGCTCTGGGGGGCTATGACACCGCAGAGACTGGAAAAGAGACCTGGGTTTCGTAACTATGATCTATTTGGATATTTCTCCAGCCGTTCACGCCAAGGCCGGATTAGGGCGCTATGCGGACAGCCTGGCCCAGGCGCTGCTGCGCGCGGCGCCGGGCCGTTTTGCCTTTTTCTACAACCGTACTGGCTATTGTCATTTGCCGGCCTGGCTGGCGGGACAGTCGACGCGCAGTGTGCGCGCCGGTTACAAGCCGTGGCGCATGGCGGTGTGGCTGGGGCATCTGACGGGTATCGGTTTTGACCGGCTGTTGCCCGGATGCGAGCTGTTGCACGCCACCGAGCATTTGTTGTTGCCTACGCACCGTTGTCCTACCGTGCTAACCGTCCACGACTTGATCTTTCACCTCTTTCCCCAGCATCATAAACGGTTGAACCGCTGGTATCTGAACGCTGCCCTGCCGAGGTATTGCCGGCACGCCGATGCCATCATTTGCGTCTCGCGACATAGCAAGGGCGACCTGGTGCAGCTATGGGACGTGGACCCGGACAAGGTGCACGTGGTGTATGAAGCGGCGGACCCGCGCTTCCGGCCCGCGCCGCCGGCGCAGGTTGCGGCCGTGCGCGCGCGTTACGGTTTGCCAGAGCGTTACTTGCTCACCGTAGGCACGATCGAACCGCGCAAGAACCTGAGTCGTTTGCTCGACGCGCTGGCGCGACTGCGCGCGACGGGGGAGGACGTGCGGCTGGTGGTGGTGGGCAGTATGGGCTGGCTGTATCAGGATTTCCTGGATAAATTGGCGCGCTTTGAACCGCGCCACGCCGTGGTGCAGCCCGGTTTCGTGCCCGATGCCGACTTGCCAGCGGTGTACAGCGGCGCGACTATGACCGTGATGGCGTCGCTATACGAGGGTTTTGGGCTGCCCGTCCTCGAATCTATGGCCTGCGGCACGCCGGTGGTCAGTAGCCGTGCGGCCAGCCTGCCCGAGTTGGGCGGGGGGGCGGCGCGCTATTTTGACCCCGAGAACGTGGACCAGATGGCGGCGGTCATCGGTGGGGTGTGGCGCGACCCTGACCGGCGCCAGGACATGCGCACACGCGGGTTGGCACAGGCGGCCCGCTTTTCCTGGGCGCGGGCGGCCGAGGAGACGATGCGCGTATACGATGCCGTGATGCAAAGGTGATCGGCACTTGCAGTTCAGTGCCGGTCACCTGGATGAGAAGATGGCACTTGGGAGGTGGCACTGATGAAAGACAATGGCATTCCTGAGCGAGCGATGGGTATTTTTGCCCATCCCGACGATGCCGAATTTACTGTGGCCGGGACGGTGGCCAGGTGGACCCAGGCTGGTTGCCAGGCGGTGTATGTATTGTGCACCGATGGCGACGCCGGCAGCCATGAACCGGGGATGACGCGTGAGCGGCTGGCCGCCATCCGGCGCCGGGAGCAGCGCGCGGCCTGTAAAGTTTTGGGCGTGCAAGAGGTGCTCTTTTTGGGCCATCACGACGGCATGCTGCAGCCGACGATGGACCTGCGCCGCGAATTGGTGCGCGCCATCCGCCGCTACAAGCCGCAAGTGGTGATTTGTGGCGACCCTACAGCCTTTTTCTACCGGGACGAGTACATCAATCATCCTGACCATCGCGCCGCGGCCCAGGCTGCGCTGGAGGCGGTCTTTCCCGCCGCCTCTATGCCGTTGGTCTTTTCCGAGCTGGCTGAGGAAGGCCTGACGCCTCATGCGGTGAAGCAAGTTTATATCTGGGGGGCGTCCGAACCGAACACGTGGGTGGACATTAGCCCGACCCTGGAACTCAAGATTGAAGCGTTGCGCCAGCACGCGAGCCAGATGGGCGACTGGGACCCCACCGAGCACGTGACCCGCCGTTCCAAGGAACGGGCTGAGGGCCATGGGATGACCTATGCTGAGAGCTTTCGGCGCATGATTTTGGTGCGCGACCCGGAGGAAACGCCGGGCGAATTGGAGACAAGGCCTCGCTGTGAATCCGCTGGGACCGAGTGAC
>CAZSJU010000382.1:0-3185 GCA_964607235.1 uncultured Anaerolineae bacterium
CGGCGGCAAGGTCGGCGGTTCTGTCGGCGGCAAGGTCGTCATCGCCGGCTGCGGCGCGGCCAGTACTCAAGAAGCGCTGGCCCTGGTCACCGACGCCCAGGCGGCCGGCGCCGACGCGGTCCTGGTCGTGACGCCCTTTTTCCTGCATCCCTCGGACAAGGGTATGTACCAGCACTATTACGACATTGCCACCACCGTCGACATCCCCCTCATCCTGTACAACATCCCCCAGGTGTCCGACGCTTACCTGCCGCGCACCGTGGTCGAGGACCTGGCCGACCTGCCCAACGTCATCGGCCTCAAGGACTCATCGGGCAACCTGACCTACACGATGGAGATCATCGAGTACGTCAGCGACCGCATCGACGTGTTGATGGGCCACGACGAGGTCGTGGTCCCGGCGCTGGCGGGCGGCGTGGCCGGCATGATCCTCGCCAGTGCGCAGGTCTACCCTGAAGTGTGGCAAAAGATAAAAAAGTTGATGGCGCAAGGCCAGGTGGCCGAGGCGCGAGCCGAACAGCGGCGCGTGCAAAAGCTGTCGCGCATCTTTTGCCGCTATGGCGGCGGCGTGGCGGTCAAGGCCGCGCTCAAGCTGATGGGCGTCGACGCGGGTGTGCCGCGCCGGCCGCTCAAGGCGGTGGGCGGCGCGCTGAGCCACGAGACCCGCGCCGAGATCCAGCTAGAACTGGAACGGCTGGGCAAGATCGAGGCCCCCGCTGCGGATTTCGCCTATCCTAATGGGCCCAATGGGCCGGTGGCGGGCCGTTTCGGCGATCTGGAGCTCACGGCCGACATGATGGCCCAACACGGGCTGCAGGTCGGCAGCGGCACGGCCGGTGAAGGGCTAAACCACACGCAGATCGACCTGATCGCCGGGCCAAAAGCCTCACCGCTGGGCGACGCCTATGCGCTGCAGCTCACCTATCCGCTGCACCGGCGCGAGGCGCTGACGACCATCCTGGAGCCGGGCTTGACGGTGCGCCCCAGCACGCTGCTGCTGCCGGCGCTGGTCCAGCAGAACCTGCGCCAGGCCAACATGATTTACGGCCCCACCCAGGCAGCGCTGGCGCGCGCCATCGTCGACGCCGTCGAGGGAGACGTGATCCCCGCCGGCTTGTTGGAGGACGGGGTGATGGTGGCGCTGGCCACGCTGCACCCCAAGGCGCTGGACCGCCACGCGCTGTACGAGAGCGTGTTGGCCGCGGCAGGCGCGGCGCTCGCGCAAGCTTTTTCACAGGAGGTGTGACATGGGTTACAAGACAGACTGGTTCAAAGGCGTGTTCCCGGCCTTGGTGACACCTTTTGACGCGCACGATCAGGTGGACGAGGCCGCTTATCGCGAACTGATCCGCTTTGTGCTGCCGCACGTGAACGGCCTGGTTCCCTGTGGCACGACGGGCGAGTTTTCTTATCTGACCGCCGACGAGCGCAAGCGCGCCATCGAGATCTGCCTGGACGAGGTGCGCGCCCCCGGGAAAGACATTCCTGTGGTGGCCGGTACCGGCGCCATGTCCACGCGCGAGACCGTCGAACTGACAGCCTGGGCCAGGGACGCTGGCGCGACCGGCGCGCTGGTCGTGGCGCCCTATTTCCTCAAGCCCAACTTTAACGAAGTGTACGACCATTTCAAGGCCGTAGACGCGGTAGGCTTGCCCATCATCCTATACAACATCCCCCAGTGCGCCGGCACCCATTTCAAGTGGTGGACGGCCGAGGGGATGGCGCTGGACCTGGACAACGTGGTGGGCATCAAGGACTCGTCGGGCGACCTGCCTTTCCTGTCCGCTATGTTTGAAAAGGTCGCGGGCCGGGTGGGCATCTTTTGCGGGCACGACGAGGTGATCCAGCCCGCGCTGGCGGCCGGCGCCGACGGCGTCATCTTGGCCAGCGCCAACCTGATCCCCGACATCTGGCAAAAGATCTACCAGGCCGTGCAGGCCGGTGATCTGGCGACGGCCCAGACCTGGCAGCGCAAGATCCAAAAGCTGGTGCGCATCGTTGTGCGTTGCAGCGGCACCCAGGCGGTCAAAGAGGGGCTGCGCATGATGGGGCTGCGCATGAGCGACTCGCGCCACCCGATCATGCCCGGCGGCGGGTTCAAGCGCGAGGATTACGAAGAGCTGCGCCTGCAACTGGAAGCCCTGGGCAAGATCCCACAGCGGGCCATCACCTATGACCTCAGCGGGCCGGCTGCTAATGGGAAGCAGGTCAAGACCCAGGTGCCCGCGACCTACTATACGCCCGACGTGGTCGGCGGCTGGGTCATGAAAGTGGGCGAAGGCTTTGCCGGGCCGCCCTTTGAAGAGCTGGCGCACGTGGACCTGCTGATGGGCCTCAAGGACGGCCCGGTGGGCAAGGCCATTGAGCGCTCGATGCGCGAGTGGGGCGAGGAGCGCGGATTCAAGATCATCCGCCAGCGCCCCCTGACGCTGCTGGTGCCCACGGTGACGCTGCGCACGTCCAAGGCGCGGCGGCTGTTCTACGAGCACGCCGCCGAGGGCGTCAACCTGGCGCTGGACGGCGAGGTCAAAGCCGGCTTTTTGCCCGAAGCCATGCTGGACGACGTGGCGTTGATCGTCAACGCGTTCGTGCACCCCTCGGCCTCTATCGCCAAGCGGGTGTCGTTCAACAACTATAAGGCCGTGCGCCAGGCCGTGCGCAAGGCCATCGAAGGCCGGCCGACAGTGGACGAGCTGGTCAACGAAAAAGTCTCCGCGCGCCACCCCTTCCGCTACGCGCCGTAGACGGCTGTTTCTCTCGTTGCCGGGCGCCGTTCCCCGGCGCCCGGCAACGAGTGGAAAGTTCCCCTCCTACTGCACGGATGAACCATTTCGGTAGAAAAAACGAAAACTGTGAACCAATACATAGTGTCTGGGCGTACAATGAAAAGAATCAGTGGGCGGTGTTGATCACGGTCTATCGCCCCGATCCAAAACGATGGATAAACTGGTGCAAGAGGAGAAAGAGGAATGATGCCATTTAGCGAGTGTCCGGTATGTGGCGGTGAGATGGTCGAAAAGAAAGTCGAAAAGCTGCTCCGAGGCGGGGTGCACACGGCAGTCTTGAGCGTGCGTGCCGAGGTCTGTCTACGCTGTGGCGAACGGCTGTACGCTCAAGAGACAGTCCGACGCTTTGAGCAGATTCGTACCAAGCTAGAACGTCAGCAAGTGGCCGAATTCGAGCCG
>CAZSJU010000383.1:0-3184 GCA_964607235.1 uncultured Anaerolineae bacterium
CCTGGCCTGGACTTTTGGAGCCTTGGTTCCCATCACTTGACCCTAGTCCATTCGGACAGTATAATTTGTCCGGTTGATCCTATCGACAGGCTGTGAGAGAGGAATCGGTCCCGGGTCCATACCAGGTCGGATGCCATCGCAGGCCACACAGCCCAACAGGAACACATCTATGGACTGGCAAGAGACGCCAACAGATCCAGGTATCCCCACCACCCTTCCAGATGAAGAGGCGTTCGTCAGGGCACTGACCCACTTTGCCCGAGATTTGGCGACCATCAATGACCTGGACGTATTGCGCGCCTTTGTGGCCCGGCGGGCCATTGACCTATTTGATGCTGACGAGGGCGCCGTATATCTGGAAACCCGTCCCCTACACAGCTACGATTCGCCCTTGCAGCTCGCACTGCCCCTCAAAGACAAATCTCAAGTGCTGGGCATCCTGACACTGGCCCGCCATCGTTCCAACGCCAAAAACGGGTCCCAAGTGTTCACCCGGCAAGACCGCCACCGCCTGACCCTGTTCACCAGCATCGCCGCCGTTGCCATCGCCGGCATCAAGCGCGAACAAGCCGCTCAACATAGCGCCAACCTGCGTGAGCGTGGACTGGGCCTCTTTCAAGAAACCAACCGCATCATAGACGCCAGCCTGGCGTTAAAGCCGCTGTCCCATCGCATCATCAACGCCACCGTGCGCGCGTTGAGGGCACAAGCCGGTTCGCTGGCGCTCTTGGACCAAGATCAGCGTCTGGTCCTCAGCGCGGTGGGCGGCGCCATAGCGCGCGACCTGATCGGCGCCCCGTTGGAACAAGATAGCTTGCTGGACTGGGTCGTCCGTCACGGGCGTGCCACGTCTGTATCTGACCCCAGCACCGATCAAATCCCAGACAAACCCACCGGCTTGGCCACCCGGGGATTGATGGCCGCCCCGTTGGTCACCAAAGGTAAAATCATCGGCGCTATTGAGGTGACAAACAAGGAAAGTCCCTTTGATCCAGTCGACCTCGAGTTGCTCAAAGCGCTGGCCGCGTCGGCTGCCACCGCCATCGAAAACGCTCGCTTGTACGAGCGCACCCAACGCCAGACGCTGCAGCAAGAAAACATCATCCGCGTGGGTCAGGCCATGAGTTCTGCTCAAGATGTGGACGCCGTCTTGCAAGAGGTAGTCGAGTCCACGCTGACAGTGATCCCCGCGGCCTTTACGTCCAGCGTCCACCTGCTAGATAGAGACGGCATACTAGAGCTCTATTGCAACGCCGGCCGGCCGCTGTGGCACATTATGAAGCAACCCTTTTCCATCGGCGAGGGCATCGCCGGGCACGTCTTTGCCCGGCGCGAACTGATCAACGTGACCGATGTGTTGACCGAACCGCGCTACATCCGTGGCCCTGGACGCGCCGTCTATCGCAGCCTGCTGGTCGCGCCGCTGATCGTAGAGGACAAGCCTCTAGGCACGCTTAGCGTCACCGGCCTGGAACCGAACGCCTTTGAGCGGGATGACGAACAAATGATCCGTGGCTTGGCCGCCCAGGCCGCGGTGGCGCTGCGCAACGCCCAGTTGCTCGACTCGCTGCGTGAATCCGAAGCGCGCTATCGCGGCCTTGTAGAAAACGCCAACGCCCTACTGCTCATTGCGAATGTCCAGGGCATCATCACTTTTGCCGGTGGGCGCTGGGAGGAAATACTTGGATACACGGCCGATGAGGTGGTCGGTCTATCTTTTCAACGTTTCTTTCACCCGGCAGACCTGGACAATGTTATTCAGCGGACGGGCAAACTTTTAGAGGCGCCGGGCAAAGTTTCCAACCTCACTTACCGGGCGCTGCACAAGGACGGCAGCATCCGCTGGAACCAGCTCAGCGCCGTCTCTGCTCCTGAACCCAGTGGCCAGATCCAGCACATTTATGCCGTGGTCCACGACGTGAGCGCCCAGGTAGAGGCCGAACAATCCATCGCCCGGCATGCCGAACAACTCGCCGCCTTGAACACCATCGCTTCTTCCATCAGCCGCAGCCTGGACATAGACGACATTGTCCACGGCGGTCTACAAAAGCTGATGGCCACACTCAACATGGACGCGGCCTGCCTGGCCCTGCTCGACAAAGAAAAGAACCGCCTGACGCCGCACACGACGATTGGCTTTTCTCCCGAGTTGCTCGATTTTGTCACCCCGCTACAGACCGCCGAACACATCTGGCTCATCGAAACCCGTCAGCCGATCGCCATCCCCGACCTGCTGGCTGATCCAAGCTTCGATCACTATCCCCAGTTGCCGGAATTCATCCGGCGCGAGGGGCTACGCACGCTGGCCGCCGTGCCGGTCATCGCTCAAAATGAGAGCACAGCGGTGCTTTTTGTGGCTGCCCGTATCCCCGATGCGATCTCGCCCAGCGCGCTCGAGATGCTGGCCACAGTCGGGCAACAATTGGGCGTGGCGTTACACAACGCGCAACTGTACGCCCAAGCTGAAAAACGCGCCGTCCAACTGGAGCAAGCGTACCGCAAGTCACAAGACTTGGCCCGTCGCAAGAGCCAGTTCATTCAAAACACCTCCCACGAACTGCGCACCCCCTTGACGTTTGTGCGCGGCTACCTGGAGCTGCTGCTTAACGACGAGCTGGGAGCACTGGCAGATCAACAGCGTCACGTCTTGGACATCATGAACGACAAAAGTCTACAATTGGTAGAGTTGGTCAACGACATCGCCAGCTTGCTCGACGTCGAGCTAAACCCGGCAGAAGTCGAACCGGTAGACCTGGTAGACATTGTGGTGCACAGCATCATGACACAACGCCAGCGGGCCGCACGAGCGGGCGTGAGCATAGAGACCGAATGGCCCGACACCCCACCTATCGTCCAGGGCAGCCCGACCCGCCTGATACAAGTCTTTCACCACCTGCTAGACAATGCCATCAAGTTCAACTCGGAAAGAGGACGTGTCGACATCAAGCTGTGGTGTCAAGGCGAACAAGCCTATGTCAGGATCGCCGATCAAGGCATTGGCATCCCGCCTGAAGAACAAGAACACATCTTTGATCGCTTTTACCAAATAGATGGCTCAACAACCCGTCGCTTTGGTGGCACCGGCCTGGGGTTGGCCATCGCCAAAGAAACCATAGAGGCCCACAAGGGCAAAATAACCATAGAGAGCAGCGGGGTCGAAAACGAAGGGACGGTCTTTACCATA
>CAZSJU010000384.1:0-3180 GCA_964607235.1 uncultured Anaerolineae bacterium
CCCCCCTTTTCCTTGCGCAACGTGCTCACCGCGCTCCTGGTGCGCGGCCAACTCCCCACGCTCATCCTGGGGATGCTGGTGGCTCTGTTGCTCATGGTGTGGGCGTCCAATAAATCGATCTGTGGCTGGGGCTGCCAGTTCGGGCTGCTCCAAGACGCCCTACACCACGTATTGCCTGGCCGGCGCCGGGGGAAACGGCGTAAGCCGCCCTTTTGGCTTTCCAACAGCGTGCGCATCCTGGCCTTTGCCGGGCTGATCATCGGGCTGCTGACCGCCAAAACCGACTGGATCAGCCGCGTCGACCCTTTCCAGATCTTTTTCGGGCAGGTCACCCCCTGGATCCTGGGCTTCACCGGGCTGCTGTTGCTCGCCAGCCTGTTCGTGTACCGGCCCTGGTGCCAGTTCCTGTGCCCCTTTGGGTTGGTGAGCTGGCTGGTGGAACAGTTCAGCCTGTTGCGGCCCCGCGTCAACCGCACGGCCTGCAAAGAGTGCCAACTGTGCGTCAAGGCCTGTCCCACCCACGCTATGGCCGATTTCTACGCTGACAAGAAAATCCACGCCGACTGTTTCGCCTGCGGCGCCTGTATCGACGCCTGTCCCCAGCCCGACGCGTTGAACTGGGAGCGCTGATTAAACGTCTCAGACCTCCGAGGTTTCAAGCGAACCTCCGGTTCGCAAAACCTCGGAGGTCTTGTCCCCAACCCCATCGACACCCCGTAACAAACGACTATAATAAACCCACAAGGTGACCGGCACTTGAACTGAAAGTGCCGGTCACCTGAACGGTCGTCAACCCGTATCCTTTTTGCCCAAAACGCGACATGAATAATGAGAGGGACCATGGTCGACGATTATACAACCTTACAGCGCGCGCGGGCGCTGGACCCCGCGACGCTGACCGACATCTATGATGCCTATCATCCTCGCATCTACCGCTATGTCTACCGACAAGTGGGGCATGTCGAGGTGGCTCGCGACTTGACGTCTGAGGTCTTTGAGCATTTTTTGCGAGCCCTGGACCAGGGCGGCGGTCCCGAGCAACATCTGGCCGGCTGGCTGTATGGCACGGCGCGCAACGTCGTGGCGAATTATTACCGGCGTCAGGAGCACCATGAACATCTACCGTTGCACGAGGAACTGATCGACGCCGGGGACGCGCCCGACAAGATCGCCGCCCGTCACATCGCCACGACGCAAATGCAGGCCGCCCTGAAAGAACTGACCTTTGACCAACAACAAGTCATCATTCTCAGGTTCTTGGAGGGATTGCGCAGCAAGGAAGTGGCGCGGCTGTTGGATAAATCGGTCGGCGCGGTCAAGGCGCTACAACATCGGGCGCTGGCCGCGCTGCAGCGCCACCTGGAACAGGAGCAAGTTTTACCATGACGACGTCTTTCATCGATATACTCGACACGGCCCTGGACCAACTACAGTCTGGCGAACCCATACCCGCCATCCTGGCGCGCTATCCGGCCCACACCCAAGAGTTAGCGCCATTGCTGCACACGTCCCAGGCGCTGGCACATTATCCCCCGGTCGAGTTGCCCGCACCAGAAGCATTGACCGCCGACCGGGACGCATTCGTGGCTGCCATCGCGCGACGCCAACATCAGGCCACAGCCCTGGATGTGCGCGGACGACTCGCCCGCTGGATCGTCCGCCCCTTTTCTCAAGCGCGATCCACCATCCGCCAAGGGAACCGTCTATCGCCCTTGCTGACCCGAGCCGCGCTGATGCTCATCTTGTTGATTGTCGCCGTCGGGGGCGCTGCGGCATTGTCGGCCGACAGCCTGCCGGGCTCTCCACTCTATACCGTCAAACTCGCCGGGGAGCGCCTGCGTCTCGACCTGGCCGCCGCCGACGTCACCCGGGCCACGCTGCACCTGGAACTGGCCCAAGAGCGGCTGCGCGAGATGGAAAGGCTCGTCCAGGCCAGTCACGTCCCCGGTCCGGACACGCAAAAGCGGCTCCAAACCCACGTAGACCAGGGGCTCCACCTGGCTGCCGGGCTGTCCGACGGCGCGCTGCTCGCCTGGCTGAGCCAGGCCCAACAAACGGCGCAAGCCGGCGAGAACAGGCTGCACCAGGCGCAATCTAGCGCCACCGAGGAAGGCCAGGCGCAGCTAGAGCAGGCGCGTATGACGCTGCACCAGCTATACCTGGCGGCGGAGAGTGGGATGCAGGACCCCCAGACTTTTCGCTGGCGATACGGGGCCGGCCACCCGCCACAAGGGACGCCAGCGCCCAGCCTGACGCCCGGCCGCGGCCGCGATGCGGATGGCGGCACGCCCCAAGACACGCCTGAACCACAGCCCAGTGACCAGCCAGAGGATGCGCAAGCGCCCGGCCCGTCGCGCACCCCGTCCCGTACAGACCGTCCGACCAATCTTCCCGGTCAGCGCCCATCCGGCGCCAGTCCCACGCCCTATACCACCGTCGCACCCTGCAATGGCGGGACGTGCGGGCCGCAACCCACATCCCGCTCACAGCCCGATGGCACGCCGCATCAGGCCTGTTCCGGTGACGACTGCGCATCCCCGGCGGCTTCCCCTCCCTCCGGCAGGTCAGACGGAGGCCGTCCCCCCGACGCTGGGACCAGCACCCCACACCCGCCGGCCGGCCCGGGTCCGGATGGGTCTGGTGGGGAGACTTTTAGACCGCACGACGGGCAAACCCCGCCGGAGGAGAGGCACGAGCAGCAACGACCCTGACAGATCCGCTTTAATTCAACCGCGAAAATAGGTTCAAACGTAAACAGTAATGGATACCACAAAAGGAGGTTAGCATGTCTAAAAATGTTCAACTTGGCAAGCTAGGAATAGCGCTAGGGCTGGCCGTGCTCGCCGTCATCTTGACCATGACGAGCCTGGCCGCCGTGCGCGCCGATGGGCAGCCCGACTTGATGGTCGAGATCAAGGCGCCCCGGCACATCGCGCCCAGTTCCACGTTCCAGGTCAATATCCTTTATGCCAACGTCGGCAGCGCCGACGCCCCTGAGGCCTGGGTGACGGCCACGTTGCCCGCTGGCACACAATTTATCACCGCTACCGACCGCGCGGGCGCGCCGCTGCCACCCGACACGGTCGACGGGCTGCTGCTGGCATGGAACGTCGGGCCGCTGCCGGTCGGCTCGTGCGTGCTGGGTCAACACATCTTGATCACCCAGCAAGCCAGCCCCAG
>CAZSJU010000385.1:0-3174 GCA_964607235.1 uncultured Anaerolineae bacterium
GAACCAGATACAGTCATCAAAAGGGAGAATGATTTGAAAAAGGATCGTTTGCACGAGAGCCATGCAGCCGAACCCGCCTTGAGCGGCGAGTCGCCGGCCCCTGCCGCTGCCGGCGACTTTCCCATCGTCGGCATTGGCGCCTCGGCTGGCGGGCTGGCGGCCTTTGAGGCCTTTTTTTCCGGCATGCCCGCCGACACCGACGAATTTGGCAGGCTCATCACAGGCCCGGGTATGGCCTTTGTGCTGGTGCAGCACCTGGCCCCGGACCACAAGAGCATCCTGGCCGATCTCATCCGCCGCTACACCCGCTTGCAAGTCTTTGAGGTGGCGGACGGGATGGAGGTTGCACCCAACTGTGCCTACATCATCCCGCCCAACCGGGACATGGCCTTTCTGAACGGCACGCTCCAATTGCTGGAACCCTCCGCCCCCCGCGGGCGGCGCATGCCCATCGACTTTTTCTTCCGCTCTCTGGCCCAGGACCAGCGCGAGCGGGCCATCTGCATCGTCCTTTCCGGTACCGGCAGCGATGGCACGCTGGGCGTGCGGGCCATCAAGGGCGAGGGCGGCATGGTCATGGCCCAGAACCCCGCCTCCACCGAATACGACGGCATGCCGCGCAGCGCCATCGCCACCGGCCTGGTGGACTATGTGCTGCCGCCGGCCGAGATGCCCACCCAGCTCATTGCCTACGTGACCCACGCCTTTGGCAAGCCGCCCCGGCCTGCTGCCCCGCCGCCCAAGTCTGAGAACGCGCTCAAAAAGATATTGATCCTGCTGCGCGCCCAGACCGGCCATGACTTTTCCCAGTACAAGCCCTCTACCATCCAGCGCCGCATCGAACGGCGTATGGCGATCCACCAGATCGAAACGCTAGAGGGGTACGTCAGGTTTCTGCAGGGGACGCCGGAGGAGGTGGAGGCCCTCTTTCGCGACATGCTGATCGGGGTGACCCATTTCTTTCGCGACCCGGAGGCTTTTGAGACGCTCGAGGAACAAGTCATCCCCCAACTCTTGGCCGGCAAGCCGGCAGACGCCGCCTACGCTGACCCGGGTCGAAGCGCGGTCCGGGTCTGGGTGCCGGGCTGCTCCACCGGCGAGGAGGCCTATTCCCTGGCCATCTTGCTGGTCGAGTGCCAGGAGGCGCTGAAGCAGCGCTTCAAGGTGCAGGTCTTTGCCACCGACATTGACAACCAGGCAATTGCCGCGGCCCGGGCCGGCATCTATCCGGCCAGCATCGCCGCCGACGTCACGCCGGAGCGGCTGGCGCGCTTTTTCGTGGCCGAGCCGGACGACAGCGCCTATCGCATCTGCAAAGGCATCCGCGACATGTTGGTCTTTTCCGAGCAGAGTGTGATCAAGGACCCGCCCCTTTCCAGGCTCGACCTGATCAGTTGTCGCAACCTCCTGATCTACTTGGACAGCGACTTGCAGAAAAAGCTCATCCCGCTGTTCCACTATGCCCTGAACCCGGGCGGGTTTCTCTTTCTGGGGACATCCGAGACCGTGGGCGAGTTTACCGATCTGTTTGCCGTGCTGGACCGCAAGTTAAAATTGTACCAGCGCAAGCAAGATATCCTCGGCCGGCGTGCGGGCCGGGGCTGGTTTCTGCCGCCTATGACGGCGACCGATGTGGCGCTTCCGCGGGCCATCAAAAAGACAGCTTGTCCCAGCAAGCTGCCGTTGCGCGAGCTGACCGAACAGGCGCTGTTGCAGCAGGTCGTTCAGGCAGCCGCCCTGGTCGACGGTCAGGGCGACATTCTCTATATCCACGGCCGCACGGGGATGTACCTGGAACCGGCCCCCGGTGAGTCCGGCGCCAACAACATTTTAAAGATGGCCCGGGAAGGACTGCGCCGCGACCTGACCATGGCCCTGTACAAAGCCGCGGGGACTCGAGAAACGGTGCGCTGCGCGGGACTGCGGGTCAAGACCAACGGCGATTTGATCCCGGTCAACCTGACCGTCCGCCCGGTGACCGCAGGCCCCGATCCCTCCAAATCACTCCTGTACCTGGTCATCCTGAAAAAGGCCGCGCCCTTCGACAAGCTCAGGGCAGGCTCCTTGGATCCCGCGCCGGCCCAGGCTGTTGCCCCGCAGGCCATTGAAGGGGCAGACGCCTCTGGCACTTTGACCGGGCTCAGTGCAGGTAAAAACGTGGACACCCGCATCGCGGCGCTAAAGCGAGAACTGCGGGCCAAGGAAGAGTACCTCCAGACCACCATCGAGGAACTAGAGACCTCCAACGAGGAACTCAAATCCTCGAACGAGGAGATGCAGTCGATAAATGAAGAGCTCCAGTCCACCAACGAGGAGCTCGAGACTTCCAAGGAGGAGCTGCAATCGGTCAACGAGGAGCTGTCCACGGTCAACGCCGAGCTGCAGACCAAGATAGCGGACCTGTCGCGGGCCAACAACGATATGAAAAACCTGCTGGCCGGCACGGGCATTGCCACCGTCTTTGTGGACCACCAACTGCGCATCCTGCGCTTCACCCCCTCTGCCACCAGGATCATCAACCTGATCCAAAGCGACGTGGGGCGGCCCGTGGGCCACATTGTCTCCAACCTGCCCGGCTACGACCGCCTGGTGGCGGACACGCAGGCGGTGCTCGACACCCTGGTTCCCCAAGAGACGGAAGTGCAGACCGCCGAGGACAAGTGGTACGCGATGCGCATCCAGCCCTACCGCACCCTGGACAACGTGATCGAGGGCGCGGTGCTCACCTTTGTGGACATCACGACGTCAAAAAAGTTGCGGGATGCGCTACGGGTGAGCGAGGAGCGGCTGCGAGTCGCGCTCAACACCTCTCCCATCTCTGTTTTCAATCAGAATGTGAACCTGCGCTATACCTGGATTCATAACCCGCCCTTCGGATTCACGGCGGAGCAGACGATTGGCAAGACCGACGCTGACCGCTTGCCGGAACAAGAGGCTGCCAAACTGACGGCCATCAAGCGACGGGTACTGGAGAGCGGAAAAGGCGCGCGGCAAAATGTCTGGATCACCCTTGAAGGAAAAACTTTTGTGTATGACTTGACAGTTGAACCGCTGCGCGACGACGCCGGCGCCGTCATCGGGGTCACTTGCGCCGCGCTGGACATCACTGAACGGAAAAGCCGGGAATGAGCCTGCCCTCACTTGCCCTCCCTGGCAAACGTCCGCCAGGACTTT
>CAZSJU010000386.1:0-3155 GCA_964607235.1 uncultured Anaerolineae bacterium
ATAGCGGATCTTGCCCCGTTGAAAGTTGATGTGGCGGGCCGGCACGGCTTGCTCGCTGCTTTTGCCCACATAGTGGATGATTTGGGCGGCCGGGTGGTAGACGATGCGCCAGCCGGCAGCCTTGACGCGGCGGCACCAGTCCAGCTCTTCCGAGTACATGAAAAAGCCGTCATCCATCCCCCCTGTCTGGCGTATTGCCGCGCGCCGGGCCAACATTGCGGCGCCCATGATCCAATCCACGTCCAACGTGGCGTCGTCGGGCTGGTCCAGGACGTAATAGCGGCGCAACAAGCCCTTTGGCGCCAGGCACTCGAGCCAGGTGCTTTCCAGGAACAGGATGGGCAGGTTGGGAAAGCGACGGCGTGAGGATTGTATGCGACCGTCAGGATGCAAGAGTTGGGGGCCGGCGATGCCCACGTCGGGATGGGCATCCATGTAACGCACCAGCGTCGCCAGTGCGTCGCCCAGCACCTCGGTGTCGGGATTGAGCAATAGCACGTAACGCCCTTGGGCCACGGCCAGGCCTTGGTTGTTGGCAAAGGCAAAGCCACGGTTGGCGTCGTTGACGATGACCTGGACCTGGGGAAATTTGGCGCGTAGCATCGCGACGCTGCCGTCGGTGGAGGCATTGTCCACGACGATCACTTGCCGGGTGGGGCGACCCGGCCGCGCCGGGTCGGGTCGCAGCACCGAGGCCAGACAGTGCGCCAAGAGGTCGCGCACGTTCCAATTGACAATGACGATGGATAGGTCTATCGCGTTGTGATCCTGGTGGTGACCGGGCTTCATCGCTGACGGTCCACCACGAAATCACCCAGCTCCCGCAGCGCGTCGCGGTACTGGCCGGGAGGCAGCGTTTCCAGGGCGGCCTGGCTGCGGCGGATGAACTGGCGCGCTTCATCTAGCGCGGCTTCAGTGGCGCCGGCATCGCGAATCAGGCGCACGGCGGTCTGGATGGACGTGTCGTCCTTGTGCCCATCGTTCAAAATATCCTGGACCAGTTTGTGATCGGGATAGCGCTCCAGGAACCACAGGGTGGGCATGGTCACCAGTCCGGCGCGCAGGTCGCTGCCGACCGGTTTGCCCAGCTTTTGCTGGTCGCCCGCAAAGTCGAGCACGTCGTCCACGATTTGAAAGGCCATCCCCAATTGTTCGCCATACTCGCGCAGTGCCGTTTGTACGGCTGGGGAGACGTCGCCCAGTACCCCGGCGGCCTCGGTCGCTGCGGAAAAGAGCGCGGCGGTTTTGGCATAGATGCGTTCATAGTATTGTTGGCGGTCCATGTGGGCGCGTTTGTCAAACATTTGGCGGATCTCGCCGCTGCAGATGACCATCAGCGTGTGGGCGAAAACCCGCATACCTTGCACGTGTTCGGTTTCGGCGGCCAGCTCGGCCGCTCGCGCAAAGAGATAGTCGCCGGCCAGCACGGTGGCCCCGGCAGGCCAGGTGGCGTTGAGCGTGGGATGTCCCCGCCGCAATAGCGCGCCGTCGATCAAGTCGTCGTGAACCAGGGTGGCGGTGTGCAGCAGCTCGATGGCCGCGGCCAGCGCGATGGCCTTTTCGCGCTCGACGGCATAGACGCGACTGATCAGTAGCGTCAGGGCCGGGCGCACCCGCTTGCCCCCGCTGTCCAACAAGCGCTCGATGACCTGGTTCAGAAGCGGATGGCTCACGTCGTAGCGAGCGTCATAGGGGCGAGCAGAAGCCCCGTCGCCGTCCTTTAACGAGTTGAGGGGGCGAGGGGGCTCGCGCATTTTGGCTTCGACTTGTTTTAGTTCGTCTTTTACTAGATCAAGAATAGCGATGGCGTTGTTCAAGACTCAATAACCTCAAAGGGGCAAGATTCACCCCGCGTTTAACGATCCTCATGGAACCGTCTGTCTGCCTCGGCGGATGTTTCTCCAGCGGGCGACAGGCGTTGGAAAAGTGTGTGGGCGTTTTGGCTCGTGTGCCGGGCCACGTCGACCAGGTCGCAATCCCGCAATTGGGCGATCTGCTGGGCCACCAGGCGCACGTGCGCCGGCGCGTTGCGTTGGCCGCGATACGGATGGGGCGTCAGGTACGGCGCGTCGGTCTCGATCAGCAGGTGGTCCAAGTCGATCTCGCGGGCCACCGTTTGCAACTCGCGAGCCTTTTTAAAGGTCACCGGACCCGTGATACCCACGTAAAATCCCAGTTCGACGGCCCATTGGGCCAGGTCCAGGTCGCCGGAAAAAGAGTGCAGCACACCGAGCAGGCCGGGCGAATCTTCCAGCCCGGTCATGACGTCGGTGTGCGCCTCGCGGTCGTGGACGATGACGGGCAAGCCCAGTTCGGCCGCCAGGTCGAGCTGGCGACGAAAGGCGGCGCGTTGCGTCTCGGGTGAAGCACAGGGCCAATCCCGCTTGGATTGGTTGGGCCAATAGTAATCCAGCCCGATCTCGCCAATGGCCACGACCTTGGGATGGCGCGCCATCTCGCGCAGCGCGTCGAGGGCCGCGTCGTCCAGCTCGTCGGTGGCGGTGGGATGGACGCCCACCGCCGCATAGAGCGGTGCATAGCGCTCGGCCAGAGCGATGGCGGCCCGGCTGCCCCGCAGGTCTGTGCCGGGATTGATGATGGCCCGCACGCCGGCCTCGACCGCTCGCGCCACGACCGCTTTACGGTCGTCGTTGAACCGCTCGTCATCCAGGTGGCAGTGGGTGTCGATCAATGTGATGTCTATGTCGTCGCTGGGCAGCGTTTTTTCAGTAACCAGTTTGGATGTCATGGTTAAAAGGCGTTATTTGAGCCCGGCCAGTTCCAGTCCGGCGTCCAGTAACGGCGCCACCAGCGCCTCGTCGGTGGTCTCGCAATAGACGCGGATGATCGGTTCTGTGCCTGAGAAGCGGATGAGTAACCAGTTGTCCTCGCCCATTACATACTTGTAACCGTCGACGGTGACAATGTCTGTCACTTTTTGGCCGGCCAGGGTCTGCGGCCGGGAATCGTCGAGCCGGGCCTTGGCTGCCGGACGTTTTTCGCTGGGGAACCGGGTGTCCACGCGGTCATAGTAATAGCGGGCGCCCAGTTTATCGTACAGTTGTTCGAGCAATTGGCTGGGGCTCTTGCCCGTCCGGACCATCAGATCCAGGAAATACAGGTTGCCCAGGATGCCATCGCGCTCGGGCACGTGA
>CAZSJU010000387.1:0-3151 GCA_964607235.1 uncultured Anaerolineae bacterium
GGTTTGTAGTAGGCGCTTTAGCGCGCCATTCAAGCAAAGGAGTGAAGGTATGAAGAGAATATTGATCACGAGTATGTTGGTCCTGTTGAGTCTGATCCTCGTGGCCTGTGGTCAGGCAGCTACCGCGACGCCGGTGCCGCCTACCGCAGCGCCCACAGAGGAACCCGCGCCGGAGCCGACAGCGGTCCCGACCGAGGTCCCTACCGAGGTCCCCACGGAGGAACCGACGGCGGTCCCGACCGAGGCGCCGCCCGCCGAACCCGCTGAGGCCGCGCCGACCCTGCGCCTGCCCGACCTGGACGGGCGGACGGTCGTGGCGGTCACGGGCAACGACTATACACCGCTGAACTTTGTCGACCCGTTGACCGGCGAAGCGGTTGGCTGGGAGTATGACGCCGTGGACGAGATCTGCCGCCGCCTGAACTGCACGGTGGACTGGCAGGTCACCGCTTGGGACACAATGATCGCCGCCGTGCGCGAAGGACAGTTTGACGTGGGCATGGACGGCATCACTATCACCGAGGAGCGCGCCGAGCAGGTCGACTTTTCCGACCCTTATATGGTCTCGCAGCAGTTCATGCTGGTGCGCGCCGGGGAGGACCGTTTCAGCACACCGGAAGAGTTTGCGGCGGACGAGGGGTTGTTGATCGGCTCGCAGACGGGCACCACCAACTTTTACGTCGCCGTGTACGACGTGCTGGACGGGGACGAGGCCAACCCGCGCATCAAGCTGTTTGAGAACTTTGGCGCGGTGGTGCAGGCGCTGCTCATCGGGGACGTGGACATGGTGCTCATGGACGCTGCCTCTAGCCGGGGCTATATCGGCGCCAACCCCGACCAGTTGGCCCTCATCGGCGAGCCGTTGGGCACCGAGGCATTTGGCTTTATCTTTACGCCCGGCTCCGACCTGGTCGCACCCTTTAACGCCGCCATCGCGCAGATGGAGGCCGACGGTTATCTGGAATATTTGAACAACCGTTGGTTCTTTTTGAGCGACGCCAACGCCGAGGATGTCTATGACCAACTGCCCGACCTGGACGGGCAGACGATCGTGGCAGTCACGGGCAACGACTATACACCGTTGAACTTTATCGACCCGTTGACCGGCGAAGCGGTGGGCTGGGAGTATGACGCCGTGGACGAGATCTGCCGCCGCCTGAACTGTGCGCTGGACTGGCAAGTTGCCGCCTGGGACACAATGATCGCCGCTGTGCGCGAGGGACAGTTTGACGTGGGCATGGACGGCATCACCATCACCGAGGAGCGCGCCGAGCAGGTCGACTTTTCCGACCCTTATATGGTCTCGCAGCAGTTCATGCTGGTGCGCGCCGGGGAGGACCGTTTCAGCACACCGGAAGAGTTTGCGGCGGACGAGGGGTTGTTGATCGGCTCGCAGACGGGCACCACCAACTTTTACGTCGCCGTGTACGACGTGCTGGACGGGGACGAGGCCAACCCGCGCATCAAGCTGTTTGAGAACTTTGGCGCGGTGGTGCAGGCGCTGCTCATCGGGGACGTGGACATGGTGCTCATGGACGCTGCCTCTAGCCGGGGCTATATCGGCGCCAACCCCGACCAGTTGGCCCTCATCGGCGAGCCGTTGGGCACCGAGGCATTTGGCTTTATCTTTACGCCCGGCTCTGACCTGGTCGCGCCCTTTAACGCCGCCATTGAGACGATGGATCAAGATGGATTCCTGGATCACCTGAACACCCGCTGGTTCTTTATGTACGACCCCACAGCCGAGTAATCCATCTCTGCTAAAAAAGGACCTCCGAGGTTTCGTGCGAACCAACGGTTCGCACAACCTCGGAGGTCTGGAGGCTCGCATAGGAGGTCCTGGTGACCGCTGAGAAAAAATACCGCGCCCATCATTCGCACTTGTTGCCCCTCGCCGACCGGTTGTCCCGGCTGCCCTATTGGCTGCTGGCGGCCATTTTGTTGGCGGCGATCTTTGTATGGACCATCATCAACGAGGGGGATTATCGCGTCATTTTTGGCGCGGTCCGCAAAGGGTTGTGGACGACGATCTATGTCTCATTGATCGCCTATGTGCTGGCCACCTTGTTGGGGCTTGGCTTGTCCATGCTGCGCGTCTATCAGAGCCGTTTGACGCAGGAAATCTCTTCGTTTTACATCGAAATCGTCCGGGGCATCCCCATGCTGGTGCTATTGTACTATATCACCTTTGTGGGCGCGCCGGCGCTGGTCGACGCGCTGAATTGGCTCGGCGGGCCTTTGATCAGGGCAGAGGTCATTCAGCGCATCAATGTGCGCCAGGTTGATTTTGTCGTGCGCGCGATCCTGGCCCTCACTATCGGCTATAGCGCGTTCATTGCGGAAATCTTTCGCGCGGGCATTGCCTCGATTGAAAAAGAGCAGACCGAAGCCGCCCAGTCGGCGGGCGCGACCTATTGGCAGACCATGCGTTACATCATCTTGCCCCAGGCCGTTCGCAACGTCTTGCCGGCGTTGGGCAACGAGTTCATCGCTATCCTCAAAGACTCGGCCCTGGTCTCCGTGTTGGGCGTGCAGGACATCACCCAGTTGGGCAAGGTCTACTCGGCCTCGACGTTCAAATTCTTCGAGACGTACAACATTGTGGCTTTTCTGTACCTGGTGATGACCGTGGGGTTGGCGCTGGTCCTGCGCGCCGTAGAAAAACGCCTCGATCTGTACTAGATACCCCATCTCCAAGGGGATCGCCAGATCCCCGTCATTTGAATTGACGCACAGGATAAGGGACGCAGATTAACGCAGATGGACGCTGATCTTTTCCTCTTGTTCTTGCTCCCATGGGATCGCCAGATCCCCGTCATCTGAATTGATGCATACGATAAGGGACGCAGATTAACGCAGATGGACGCTGATTTTTTTGCTTTATCTGCGTGCATCATGTAAATCCATGTCCTCACCTGCCATGGTGGCGGTGCCAGGGGAGCTTGTCGAAGGGCTGCGTCCTAAAGGTATTTGTCTTTTCGCCTAATTAGGCGGCCGGCCGCTCATCAGACTGGCTCCTCGCGTATGTGCAGCTCGCTCATCAACGTCCGCACCAACGAGTCCAGCTCGGCCGGGTAGACGGGCAGGATGTGGCCGGGGCTGGAGAGCCAGACAAAGTCCGTATAAGAGATGTGCATATCGGCGCCCAGCA
>CAZSJU010000388.1:0-3144 GCA_964607235.1 uncultured Anaerolineae bacterium
TGGTGGCGCTGAACGCCTGGCTGTTTCCCGTGCACACGCTGCGCGCGGACCTGACGGCGGATAGGGAGTACAGCCTGTCGGACACCACGCGCGAGTTGATCGGCAACTTGCAAGAGCCATTGTTGATCCGTGGCTATTTTAGCGAGCGCACTCACCCATTGTTGTCGCCGCTGGTGCCCACCATCCGCGACCTGATGCGCGAGTACGAGGTGCTCTCGGGCGGCAAGATCGCGGTCGAGATCATCGATCCCCAGGAGGACCCGGAGCTGGAGGCCGAGGCTAGCGCGGCGTATGGCATCCGGCCCACCCCTTTTCGCATCGCTGAGCGTTACGAGTCGGCGGTGATCAACTCTTATTTTGACATCCTGGTGCGTTACGGGGATCAGTTTGTCACGCTGGGCTTTGATGACCTGATCGAGATCGAGCCGCGCGGCGGCAACGATTTTGACGTGCGGCTGCGCAACCTGGAATATGACCTGACCCGCTCGATCAAAAAGGTGGTGTATGGCTTTCAAAGCCTGGACGCGGTCTTGGCCAGCATCGAGGAACCGGTCCGGCTGACCGCCCTGGTCACCCCGGCCACGTTGCCGGCCACGTTGGCGGACGTGCCAGAGCGGGTCGAAGAGGCGATCAAGGAGCTCGTGGAAGCGTCGGGTGGCCAGTTTGTGTTCGAACAGATCGACCCCGACGCGCCCGGCAGCGCGCTCACGCGCCAGAGCTTGTACGAGAACTATGGGCTGCAGGCCTTTGCCGTCTCGCTCTTTTCGCCCGAATCCTATTACCTGCATCTGCTGTTACAGATCGGGGACGAGACGCAGGTGTTTTACCCGAGCGGTGAGTTGAGCAAAGCCGAGATCCGCAGCGAGATCGAGGCCACGCTCAAGCGCGCAGCGCCCGGCTTTCTCAAGACGGTCGGGCTGTGGACCCCGCCCCAGGACCCGATCCCGACCGCTTATGGGGGCACGACGCAGCCGCCCTATAGCTGGACCATGGTGCGGGAGCAACTGGCGCAAAACTATGCCGTCAAGGACGTGGACCTCAGCACCGGCCGGGTCCCTGGCGACGTGGACGTGCTGCTGGTGCTCGGCCCTCAAGGCATGAGCGACAAGGCGCGTTTCGCCATCGACCAGTTCCTGATGCGCGGCGGCGCGGTCATTGTGGCGGCGGGGCGCTATATGCTGGCCCCGGAGCAGTTTGGCGGGCTGTATATCGCGCCGCTGCAGGAGAGCCTCCATGATATGCTGGAGCGCTATGGTGTCAAAGTGGGGCAAGGTGTGGTGATGGACCCGCGCAACACGCCGTTCCCGGTGCAGGTGCAGCGCGACGTGGGCGGGTTTAGCGTGCTCGAGTGGCAAGAGGTGGACTATCCACCCTTTGTGGATGTGCGCCAGAACAGCATGGCGACCGAGAGTCCCATTTTGGCCAACCTGTCCGCCCTGACGCTGCATTGGGCTTCGCCGCTCGAGTTGGACGTTGAGCAGAACCAGGACCGGGACGTACAAGTGCTGTTTGAGTCAACGGACCAGGCCTGGCTGTACAATTCGACCGACATGCAGCCCAAGCCAGAGCGCTATCCGCGTTACGGTTTCCCGGTCGAGGGCGAGCAGGCGGCTTTTCCGTTAGCGGTGAGTGTGCGCGGTTCGTTTGAAAGTTACTTTAAGGACCAGCCTTCGCCCTTTGAGCAAGCGACAGAGGCGCCGGAGGAGGGCGACCTGCAACAAGAGACGCCGGTGCTGGGCACCATCGACTCCTCGCCCGAATCTGCGCGGCTGATCGTGGTCGGCAGCGCCGAGTTTTTGAACGACATTGTGCTGGACCTTTCGGCCAACCTGGGCACGGACCGCTATTTGCTCAACTTGCAGTTCCTGCAGAACGCCGTGGACTGGGCAGTGGAGGACGAGGACCTGTTGAGCATCCGTTCGCGGGGCTCGTACACCCGTCTGCTCGAACCGCTACAAGAGAGCGAACAGTCGTTCTGGGAGTTCTTGAACTATGGGCTGGCCGTGTTGTCAGTGATCGTGATCGGTGTGGTGTGGAACGTGCGTCAGCGCAGTGAGATGCCGATAGCGTTGGTAGAGGTGTCGACAGAGCAAGCGGGAGGGCAAGCATGAATAAACGGAACCAGATTTTAGCGGCAATTCTAGCGATACAACTCGTGGTGCTGGCCGTGGTCTTTTGGCCTTCGTCAGTCGCCAGCACCGGGCCATTGTTCGCCGGGTTGAGCGCCGATCAAGTCGTGCGGCTGACGATTCACGACGCCGAGGGGGAGCAAATCACGCTGGCCCGGGATGGGGCGGGCTGGGTGTTGCCTGACGCAGGTGATTATCCTGTGCAAGCGGCGTCCGTGGAAGCGCTGTTGGCAAAGGTCGTCGCCATCAGTGGCGACCGCGTCGTGACGCAAACGAGCGCCAGCCACGAGCGGCTCAAGGTCTCGGACGCGGCCTTTGAGCGCCTGATCATGTTCGAGCTGGCCGATGGCACATCCCACAAGCTCTATCTGGGCAGCGCGCCCAACTACCAGGTGCTGCACGTGCGCGCCGATGATCAAGACGCGGTCTATTTGGCGTTGGGCCTGACCGTTTACGATGCCCGCGCCGAGGCGACCGCTTGGGTCGACCCGGTGTACCTCTCGGTGCCCACCGGACAAGTCGTGGCGTGGACCCTGGACAACCCGAACGGCACGTTCAAGTTTGCAAAGGACGAGGCCGGCACGTGGACGATGGAAGGGCTGGCGCCCGGCGAGACGCTGAACCAGAATAACGTCGCCTCGTCGATCGGTCGCCTGCAGTCGGTGCAGATGTCCCGGCCGTTGGGCCGGGAAGAAAAGGAAGAATACGGTCTCCAAGACCCCAGCGCGTCCATCGTGGTTGAGACGCAAGATGAGGAAGGGAATGAGAATACCTACATCCTGCGGGTCGGTGACGCGCAAGCAGATGGCGGCTGGGTGATCAAGTCGGCCACCTCGCCCTACTATGTGCTGGTGACCGAGTTTACGGCTACGGATTGGGTGGAAAAGGCGCGGGGCGACTTTTTAGAGGCCCCGCCGGCACCCGAGCTTGAGTCGTGATAGAACAGGATCTCTAGGATTAACGGATGGTGGCCCAGAGGTGCGACACGCCTCTGGGCCACCCGTCATTTCGAGCG
>CAZSJU010000389.1:0-3142 GCA_964607235.1 uncultured Anaerolineae bacterium
GCCAGGACCTGAACGCCAGGCTGAGCAGGTAGGCCACGCCGGAGACCAAGATGATGGACGCGCCGGAGGTCAGGTTCCAAAAATAGGAAATCCACAGCCCCACCACCGTAAAGACCACCCCCAGGGCGCTGGACAGCCCCATCATGCGCTTCATATCTTTGACAAACTGCCCGGCGATGGCAGCCGGCATAGTCAGCATAGCGATGACCATGATCAGGCCCACCACGCGCATCATCATGACCACCGTCAAGGCAACCATGCACAACAACACCACATAGATGGCGTTCACAGGCACATTCTCCACGGTGGCAAAAGTCTCGTCGAAGGAAATTGCCAGCAGCTCCTTGTAAAAGAGCAATGCCAGAGTCACAATGATGATATCTAACCCCAACATGATCCAAAGCTCTGATTGAGGCACGGCCAGGATACTGCCAAAGAGGTAGCTCATCAGGTCCACCTTGTACCCGGCCGTCAAATCCACCAAGATGATGCCGATCGCCATGCCGATGGCCCACATCACCCCGATGACCGTGTCGGCGCGCTCGCGGGTCTTGCGCTGCACCACACCCATCGCCAACGCCGAGAGGAGGCTAAAGAGGATCGCGCCCAACATCGGATAATAGCCCGGACTGGGATCGAGCTGGGACAGCGCGCGTTCGGTCAGCAACGTCGGCAACACGCTATAGCGGAAATAATAGCCCAGCCCGATGCCGCCATAAGCGGCGTGGGCGATGCCGCCGCTGATAAAGACGATGCGGTTCACGACGACAAACGTGCCAATTACGCCACAGGCCACGCTGACCAGCACGCCCGCCGCCAGCGCATTGCGCATAAAGCTAAACCCCAAGGCCTCAATGATCGCTTCGATCACGCGTATCCTCCTCCCTCCACCTGTAGCATAGCGGGTCGATTTCGAGTTTCAGGCTTTAACGTGGCAATTCGTACGTTCGTTGAGCCCTAGGTTCACTAGATTCGACTGACTCGATCGATTCGGTCAAGCCGTCGGTCGGGTGCTCGGGAAAAACACGGTGCGGCACGCCGTGGGCGATCAAGTCGATGGGGCATTGATAGGCCTGTTCCAACATGTCCGGCGTGATCTGCTTGCCGCCATGGTAAAACAACTTGTGGTTGAGGCAACCCACCGTCTTGACGTAAGAGGAAATCGCACCCATATCGTGCGAGATTAACAAAATCGTGATGTGATCGTTCAACTGCGCCAACAGCTCATAGATGCTGGCGCTCACCTGGGGGTCGACGCTGGCGGTAGGCTCGTCCAGCAACAAGATGTCCGGCTGTGTGGCCAACGCGCGGGCGATATAGACCCGCTGGCGTTGCCCCCCCGACAGCTCACCGAGGCTGTGGTCCCGCAGGGGCAGCATATCGACGTGCCGTAACGCCTCTTCCACCGCCGTCTGGTCCTCCTCGGTGTAGCGCTGCAACAAGCGGCGCCGGCCCAGCCGCCCCATCTGGACCACGTCCCACACGCTGATGGGAAAATCGCGGTCGAACTCTAACACCTGAGGCACATAACCGAGATGACGACGGCCTGCCTCGACAGACTGGCCCATGATGCGCACCTGGCCGCGCAGCGGCGGCAACAAGCCCAACAACACTTTGAGCAACGTCGTCTTGCCGCCGCCGTTGGGACCGATCAAACCGATAAAGTCCAACGCCTTGACCGACAAGTTGACGTCTTCCAGCACGATCTCGTTTTCATATCCCGCCCACAGATGTCGAATAGAAATGACCTCTCGTGGCGCTTCTGTCACTGGTTTCATCACTTGCCCCATCCCGACCATTATTTGCTTATCGATTCAAGACCTCCGCAAAGGTCTCCGCCACATCGCGCATGTTGGATAGCCAGTCTGGACTCAACGGACTGATCAACAATACCTCACCGTCAATCTCTTGGGCAATGGTCTCAGCATCCTGGGTGCTGAACTCGGGTTGGGCCAGGATCACCTGGATGCCCTCTTCCCGGGCCGTCTGGATCAGCGCGGCCAACTCGGCCGCACTGGGCTCCTGCCCGCCCACCTCGACCGGGATCTGCTGCAGTCCAAACTCGCGCGCAAAATAGCCCCAAGCGGGATGAAAGACCATAAACTTGTCGCTGACCAAACCCGTCAACGTCTCCTGGATGTCTCCCTGGAGCGCTTCTATGTCCGCGTCAAAGGCGTTCAGGTTGGCCTTGAACGTCGCCTCGTGCGCGGGATCCAAGACGACCAACGCTTCATAAATGTTCTGCGACTGAACTTTGACCAACTCGGGCGCAAGCCAGATGTGCGGATCGTTGCCCACTTTTTCAATGCCTTGCGCTGTATCCACCATCATCATCTCGGAATTGGCGGCGGCGATTCTGTCCAGCCAGGCGCTCTCAAAAGGTACGCCGATGCTCATATACGCGTCCGCCGCGCTCAACGCGGCCAGTTGCTCCGGCTTGGGCTCATAGGTAGCGGGGCTGTTGCCCGGGGCCACCATCACATTCACGTCCACGTATGACCCGCCGACCCGCTCCACAAAGTACTTTTGGGGCAAGATGCTCACCGTGATCTGGAGCGCCTCCTCGGCAGTAGCCGGTTCCTCGTCGCTCCCACAACCTGCCAACCACAGCGTAGCCAATAATACAGCAAAAACCCATCGCGTCAACCGTTCGCACATCTTTCAAACCTCCTTATTGATAAAAATTTTCAAAAAGCGGCAAAAAAATCTACCGCTCCCTCATCACGTCTCCTGACAGTTGGGACACAATCCCGATAATTGCAGCAGGTGATCGTCCACCCGGTAGCCGGTCCGCGCCTCCACCTGGACGATCAACGCGTCGATGTCATTCTTGCCGGTAAACTCGACCGCGCGGCCACAACTGTGACAAACGACGGCGTGGTGGTGGCCCGGAGAGGCCAGCACGTAACCGTGACAACCGTCCTCACGGTGGATGCGCCGCACCAGGTCTAGATCGGTCAACAAGTTCAACGTGCGATACACCGTTACCAGCCCCAGATTGGCATGCACCGCCTGCGCTTGCTCTAAAATTTCCTGGGGCGAAAGCGGAGCGCTGTCTCGTATGAGCACCTCTGCCACTGCCCGCCGGGATGCAGTGATGCGATACCCCGCCTCTGACAAACACTCTTCCCATCTGACCATC
>CAZSJU010000390.1:0-3131 GCA_964607235.1 uncultured Anaerolineae bacterium
ATGTCACCGCCATAGGCGGTCACCTGGGCGATGGTGGCGGAAAAGGTCGTGTTGAGGTGCTGGGTCATCTCTTCGGCGCCTTGGCGTCCAACTTGCGCCAAGGCTTCGGACATTGGGGTAAAACCCGAAATGTCGGCAAACAGCACCGCGGTCTGTGTGACGTGGGGGTGGCCCGGCACAGGCGAATGGCCGGCCAGGATCTGGCGCACCAGGCAGGATGGAACATAGGCGGCTACCGTTTGAGCTAGGGCCCCAGTGCCGGACATGATCCCTCGTAAACCCAAGCGTCCTCCCTGTCTCAAGCCGCTTCACGCCCTGGTGTTCATCCAGCGACAAGTCACGCCATTCCGTGCCGGTTTTGCCGAACCGGCCATCACGGACGATGCGACCCAGGCTGCGGCTGTTGGTCTCCAATTATCTTGGGGAGGACGGCAGATGATAGGGTGACGTCTTTAGAATTGGATACGGCCAGCAGCGACGAGGCACATACAGCCGAGCACAATGACGTTAAACAAGAGCATCAACGATAGGATGAAACGCTGCTTGGGGTTGATACTTTCCAGCAACTGTTCCAGCGCGTTAGTTGATTCAGTCTCCTCGACTTGGATATCGGCTGTCGCTCTTTCTCTTAGATCTTCAAACACGGTCGCCTCCTGGTTCACGTTACTGCCGTTAGCATACTCTGAAGTGCGATAAATGTCAAACCAAACCTTTGACATCCAGAGGTCTATGGCTATAATAACGCCATTATGTCAAACTTTCGCTTCGAGTTGCGTGCTGTTGACGGTCGTGCCCGTACTGGGGTCTTTTATACGCCGCACGGTCCGTTAGAGACCCCTGTTTTTGCCCCTGTCGGTACCCAGGCCACGGTCAAGGCCGTGCTGCCCTGTAATCTGCAAGACCTGGGCGCCACGCTCGTCCTGGCCAACACGTATCACCTGATGCTGCGTCCTGGTGATGCGCTGATCGCCCAATTGGGCGGTCTGCACGCCTTTATGGGTTGGGACGGTCCAATCCTTACCGATTCGGGGGGGTTTCAGGTCTTTAGCCTGGGACAATTGCGTCAAATTGATGACGATGGGGTCACTTTTCGCTCTCACATCGATGGTGCTAAGGAGCGCTTGACCCCGGAAAGGGCGGTGGCGGTCCAAGAGAATCTGGGCGCCGATATTATTATGGCGCTGGACGAATGTGCCGACCCGCGAGACCCAGATTACATCACCGCGGCGCTAGATCGTACACATCGTTGGGCCGAGCGTTGTCTGGCTGCTCAGAGCCGGGATGACCAGGCGCTTTTTGGCATCGTTCAGGGTGGGGTTGATCCCAAGTTGCGACGCCAGAGTTGCGAGTTTTTGGTAGGCCTGGATTTCCCCGGTTATGCGATCGGCGGCTTGAGTGTGGGCGAGTCTAAAGCAGACATGTTGTCCACGTTGGAGGTTGTGGACCCGCACTTGCCGCCTGACAAGCCGCGTTATCTGATGGGCGTCGGCACCCCTGAAGACCTGGTAGAGGGTGTGGCGCGCGGGATAGATATCTTTGACTGTGTGTTGCCTACGCGCGTCGCCCGTCACGGCGCAGCGTTGACCCGACGTGGCCAATTGAACATGCGCAACGCCATTCACGCTGAGGACCCGCGCCCGATCGAGGTGGGGTGTGCTTGTTACGCCTGCACCCATTTTAGCCGTGCCTATGTGCGCCATCTGGTCAAAGCGAACGAGATCCTGGCACACCAATTGTTGTCCATCCACAATTTGTATGTGCTGGTTCAACTGGCGCGAGAAATGCGGGCATCCATCGTCGCCGGGCAGTTCCAGGCTTTCCGGCAGGCGTTTTGGGCGGCGCGCGAGATATAGATCACGACATCGCGGTTAACAAGATGACGCCGGCCTGGCAAGTTTCGGCTTTGTAGCGCAGGGCGCGCAACAGTTCGCAATCGTTCACTTGGGAGAGCGTGGCGTCCATGATGACCAGGTCAGGTTGTTCTGATCTGGCCTTGACCAGCCCCTCATTTCCATTGTGCGCTTTGACGACCTCGTACCCTTGTTCGTATAGTATACGACTGACGTCCTGGACGATGGCGGCATCCCTTTCAATGATCAGCACTTTTTTGCGCCCCTGCTTGCGTTCAGTGCGCGCCAGCAAGGTGGCAACCGAGGCGAGCAGTTTTTGAGCGTCCAGGGGTTTGGTGAGGTAATCGTCTGCCCCCAGACGAATCCCCAGTTCCCGGTCTCTGATGATGGACAGCATCAAGATCGGAATGTCGGCGGTGTGGGGGTCGTTCTTGAGCACGCTGGTGACGTCAAGGCCGCTGAGACCGGGCATCCTGATGTCCAGGATAATCAGGTCGGGAAGTGCTTGTCGTACCTGGCGTAACGCTTGGGCGCCATCGGCGGCCTCGGTGACCCGGTAACCGGCGTCTTCTAGTTCCTGGCGTAGTAGGGTGCGGATGTTGGCCTCATCGTCCACGACCAGGATGCGTTGCCCCGTCTGGGTTGTCCTTGGTAGGGTTTCAAATACACGGCGCCGTATCTCGTCGAGCAGGGACATATGTGGTATTTTTTGGGGCGTCGCAGGCAGGACAAAGGTAAAGGTGCTGCCGACGCCCAGCTCACTGTCCACTCCCAACTGTCCCCCATGATGCTCAATGATCTCTTTGGAGATGGGCAAGCCCAGGCCGGTGCCCTTGGGCCGGTCAGTCCGATACTCTCCAACTTGCTTGAAGCGCTCGAATACCTGGGGCAGATCTTTCTCGGCGATGCCGACGCCGGTATCTTGGACGCTTACCGCCAACCATTCACCGGGCGTCAGGTTTGGCAGGTTGACCCATGCGACGTCGCATGTGCCATCGCTTTGTACGTGAGCCTGGGTCGCCCGGATGGTGATTTGTCCTGCATCGGTAAACTTTATGGCGTTCGATATCAAGTTGGTCATTACCTGGATGAGTCGATCGTGGTCTGCCCAGGTGGTCGACAAGTCCTGCGCGACCTGGACGGCGACGGGCAGGTCCTTGGTTTTGGCCAGCGAAAAAGTAGCCGCGACGGCGCTCTGAATGACCGTGCCGATGTCGGTCTCTTGCATGTGCCACTCGATCCGGCCTGCTTCCATTTTGGCAATGTCCAGCACGTCGTTGA
>CAZSJU010000391.1:0-3125 GCA_964607235.1 uncultured Anaerolineae bacterium
CCGCGCTGCCCGCTGTTCACATAAAAGCTCAGCCCGACAATGTGCGCTGGATCCAGTGTATCGACGCCGCCTTGGCCTATCCACTCGGGTTTGGCCAGGTCGTCCCAGGCCAGCGTGACCGGCGCCCACTCGTCACCAGGCGCGGGCAACTCGACGTGAAAGGGCGTGACATCCCCGTCGGTCTGGGCGGGGTCTTGGACAGCCACGCCGACACTGACCGTCAAACCCGGCTGGTCAGCCCGCCATAAAAAGCGCAGGCCACTGGCGTCGCCCCATTGAGCGAGGGGGACCTCTGTGCCGCAACCGGCATAGCCATCTGCACCGATTTCAAAGGTCAGTTGCATGGCTTGGGCGCCCTCGTGACCGGGTGAGGCCGGTGCACAGGTCAAAGACGTGGCGCTTCCGCCGATGTCGGACCACCAACGGTCAAGGTCGCCCCCTTCAAAGTCGTCGATGACGGGACCGGGATCCAGTGCGGGCCGGCTGCTCGACGCAGGTGCTTTTGTCGGCAGTTGCGCGGTTGCCTCGGGCACAGGGGTGGACGTCGCGACGATCGCTTCCGACGCAGGTGGGTCAGACTGGCAGGCCGAGGTGGCCAGCAGCGCGAAAATGATGACCAGGATCACCGGCCACGAGATTCTGTCTCTTGACATTTTGCACCTCGATTGGGGTTTGCGCGTGGGGGAATTAGGCAGATGTCGAGTGCCCACGCAGTGGATGTCCAGCGACTCTAGGAAACGGAATGGTTGTGTGTTCATGGCCCTCCCTCTCGCCACGTGGGCAAAGCGGGTGTATCGACGAGTCTATTCTATCACATGACATGGTACAGTCAAGACTTGCGTGTAGAAGCAAGGGGGCGTATACTAGAAGGGCTTTGGAGAGCCTAGGATAGGCGGAGGGAAAATTAGATGTTGACAGAAACGGATCGAAAAGTCGCGTGCGAGTTCCGGCGTCGTTTGGCAAGTATTACCCCTATCCTTGATTTGCGGGTGTTTGGTTCGCGGGCCAGGGGCGACGCGGCACCTGATTCGGATTTGGATGTGTTCATTGTGTTGGAAGCGTGCACCCCGGCGTTACGTCAGCGCATCAGTGAGATTGCCTGGGAGGTCGGGTTTGAGAAGGACCGGGTCATTTCGACGCTGGTGACGACCCAGGAAGCGTTAACATATGGCGCAATGGGCGCTAATCCGTTGGTTTTGGACGTTGAAAGAGAAGGTGTTCTTCCACTTGATCCAGTTTCTCCTCTAGCCCAAAAACCTCGACCACGTCACCAGCCCGCAAGCGCGTGTCGCCGTGGGGGATAATGACCTCATCGCCACGGCGGATGCTGACCAGGATACAATCCGGCGCTAAGGCCAGCGCGCGTACAGGTTGGTCGACGCAGGGCGCGTCTTGAGGCACCCGAAAGTCGCGGTAGCGGGCGCCGGGTCGTCTCTCTATCTCTTCGCCGGCTCTGGCCCCGAGCAGGCGCTTGCGTAGCAGCGGGACGCAGCTTTTGTCGGCGAACAGCGCGATCCGGTCACCGGCCTGCAGGATGGTGTGACCGTGCGCCACGCGCAGTTCACGCCCGCGGCGCACCGAGACCAGCAGGCACCCCTCGGGCAGGGCCAACGCGCCGACGCGCTGGCCGGCCGCCGGCGCGCCGGGCGGGATTTCGATGTTGATGGTCACACCTTCCAGCATGTCAATGTCCTGTCCCTGCGGCAGTTGCAGGCCACGCCCTTCCAGTTTATAAGTATAGATGGAAGCTGAGCGCAAGCGTCGCGAGACCAGGGTGCTGATGACCGATGTTAGCATCAAGGGCAGGATAATGTCGTAATTGCCCGTCATCTCGAAAATGATCAGGATTGAGGTGACCGGCGCGTGGGTAGCGCCGCTGAAAAAGGCCGCCATCCCTACGAGCGCATAGGCCCCCGCCGGGGCGGTGAGGCGCGGAAGGGTGTCGTGCGCGACCTGCCCAAAGGCCGCGCCCAACATGGCGCCCATGAACAGCAGCGGTGCAAAGACGCCGCCCGACCCACCGGCGCCCAGGGTGAGCACGGTGGCCAGCATCTTGGCCCACAACAGCGCCAGTGTGATCCCTAATGCCAGTTGACCAAACAGCGCCTGGTTGATGCTGTCATAGCCGACGCCGAATACGCGGGGGAACCCATCGACTTTGAAGGTCAGTATGCCCAGGAGGCCCAGTAAAACGCCGCCGGCCGCCGGCTCGATATATTCGGGCAGGTGGATGGCCGCCCACAGCGCTTCTGACCGGCGCAACAATTCGCCAAATCCGACCGCTACCCCGCCCGCCAGCGCGCCCAGCAAAGCGTAAAGCAACAATTCCCAGGGGCTGACCAGCGCGTACGCGGGCACGGCAAAGGTGCGTAGCTCCCTTTCTAACCCGTGGACGACAATGTCGGCTGTGACCGCCGAGATGACCACGGCGCTAAAATAGAGCGTGTGTAGCTGACCCAGGATCACTTCCAGGGCGAACAGCGCGCCGGCGATCGGCGCATTCATCGTGGCGGCGATACCCCCGGCCGCGCCACAAGCTACCAGGTTGCGCAGGCGTGCGTCAGTCAGCCTGAGCGCCTGACCGACGGTCGAGCCCAGCGTTGCGCCAATCTGCACGATGGGGCCTTGCCGGCCGGCCGAACCGCCGGTGCCGATGCACAACGAGGCGGCCAACAGTTTGACGACGGCGACCCGGGGCCGGATATAGCCGCCTTCTAACGCCGTCGCTTCCATGACCTGGGCCACGCCGGCGCCTCGGGCCTCCTGGGCCAGCCAGTAGACGAGCGGGCCGAATAGGGCGCCCCCCAGGGCAGGGATGACCAGCAGGTGCAAAGGGGCGATGCTACTCAGCAGGCCGCCCAGCCCATCGTAGGCCAGCGTTTGCACGCGCTCGATCAACCATTGAAAGAGCACGGAGGCCAGGCCGGTGCCTACGCCGACGAGCACGGCGCTGCCGATAATGACCGCAGATTCGGGCACAGCGCGTCGTGTCAGGCGTTGTCGAATGGACTGTGGCAGTCGCTGCATGGCCGGGCGTTTCCTCTTTGGCAAGACGGTCTTTTGGATAATGCTGAGACCAAGTATACTGTGCTTGTGAGGGAACCGCAACCGCAAGCAGCAATCTC
>CAZSJU010000392.1:0-3109 GCA_964607235.1 uncultured Anaerolineae bacterium
CGGGGCGTTACCGGGCCTTTTTCTTGCGCTTGCCGCGCCTCTTTTTCTCGGGTACTTTTGACACGGCCTGGGACGGCGCGAGGGTATAGTCCTTCTCGCCCGGCGCGAGGAACGGCACGCGCACTCGCTCGTATTTGACCAGCAAGAGCAGCGCCCCCGCCAGGACCATCAGAGCCGTCACGACGCTCGTGATGCTGATGTCAGTGCCCGGCACGCGCGGCTGGTCAGGGCGAAAGAACTCGACCAGGAAACGGCCCGCGCCCTCCAGGATCAGCCACCCGGCAAAGATGATCCCGGGACGTAGCTTTTTCCCCATGCGCCGCGCGAGCCACAGCAGCAGGATGGCCGCCAGCACGTTCCAGATGATCTCGTAGGCAAAGGTGGGATGAAAGCGCGTGGACGCCTCGGGATAGAGACGCAGGTCGGTCCAGGGCGCGATCCGGTTCTGCGCGCTGATCGCGATGCCCCACGGCAGGTCGGTGGGTGGACCATAGAGCTCCTGGTTGATGAAATTGGCCGGGCGCGCCGCCGCCTGGCCCAATAACAACGCCGGCGCGACCGCGTCTAACAGCAGCCACATGTCAATCTTGTAATGGCGGGCGTACAACCAGGCGGCCAATGCGCCCAGCAGGATGGCGCCATAGATGTGCAGCCCGCCGGCGGGGACGTTAAAGATCTGCGCGGGGTTGTCGATATAGTGACGCGACCCGCCCAGCGTGGCATTGGCCACGTACCACAGCCTGGCGCCGGCAATGCCCGCCGGTACCACCCACAGCAGCCCATCCCACACGTAATCGGGGTTCTCGCCCCGTCGCCCGACCTCGCGGGCGGTGACCCACACCGCGATCAGGATACCCATCGCGATCAGCACCCCATACCAGCGCAGCGTGAGCGAAAGCCCCAAGATGTCGATCGAAAATATCACCGGATCCATCATTTAACCCCTCCCGAGCGCGCGTGAGTCAACTTGCCGACCCACACGATGCTCATTCGATGTAGCCCAGGCCACGCAACCGTTCCAGCAGCAGTTCGTCGTCCATGGCAGCTTGTCGCCGCGCCCAGTTCTCGGGGCGCCGCGCCGTAGCCTCTTTTACCCGTGCTTGCAGCGCACCGGCCAGGCGCTGAACACGTTGGGCCTCGGTTTCGTCCCCCAGGTCGTGCTGTTCGCGGGGGTCGGCGTCCAAGTCATAGAGCGCAGGGGGCGCCCCCTCGACGTGGATCAGTTTGTAGCGCCCTTTATACGCCGCACGGCGCACGGCGCGCGCCTGGAACGTGTCGATCAGGTGTGGCGCGCGCGTGTCCATGATTTTGAGCACGTTTTGCGGTGGATAGGCTTCGCTAAACACCAACCCCTCGTCGGCGCGGGTCTGTTCCGTCTGGCGGGCCAGGCTGAGCCGTTCGGCATCCGCCGCCGGAGACACGTCGTCTTGAGGCGCTTTCACGCCGGCCACGTCCAAGACGGTGTGGAACAAGCGCCGCGTGGAGACCGGGGCCGCGATGCGCCGGCCCTCCCTTTGGCCGGGGAAGCGGATCATCAAGGGCACGTGCACCAATTCCTGATAGACACCAAAGCCGTGTCCCATTAACTGGTGCTCGCCCAGCATCTCGCCATGGTCGGACACGAAAATGAGCATTGTGTTCTCTCGATGTTCTGGCTGGTCCAGAGGTTCCAGCAGCTCGGCCAGCAGATAGTCTTGATAGGCCACTTCGGCGTCGTACATGTCGCTGAGCGTCCGCGCTTGCAGCGGGGAGAATGGCGTTTCCATAGGCAACAGCCAACTGAGCGCCTGCGTGTTGTAAACGCGCATAAAATCCCACGCCGCGCGGTCTTGGCGCAGTTGGGGCGCAAAGGTGTCCACGAAATGCTGGGGCGGCGTGAACGGCAAGTGTGTCTCCATCAGGTTGATGAACAGGAAATGGGGTGTCTTGTCCTGCCCCGTCATGTGCTGCCTGACGAACAGCGTGGCCTCGCGGATCGAATCGGCGGTTTTGCCCTTGAAATTGGCATAGCGCGTCCACAGGAACACGAGCCGGGGGTGCATGGCCAGTTGGAAGAAACGGTCGGATTTGGCAAACAAGTTCTGGATGGGGTACGAGATCTTGCGCAGCAACTGCGTGTACCACGCCCAGACGCGGTCGCGCGAGGCCACCCAGCTCTTGGACGATCCATCCAGCGTAGAAGGGATGGCGCCCCCATAGTTGTAAAAATTCTCAAAGCCCCGGCGGAACCCGTTGTTCAGGACGCCCACCAGCGGGTTGTTGCAAAAGCCCGCCGTGTGATAGTCGTTGGCGCGCAGCCACTGGGCCAGCGTGCGGAAGCGTGGGCTTAGTGTGTCGGGTGGTTGCAGCGTCAGGTGTGTGCTGGGGAACTCGCCGCTGAACATCGACGCGTGGACCGGCGTGGTCCATTGTGCGGGCGAGATGGCGTTTTCAAACACCGTCGCTTCCCGGGCAAAGGCGTCCAGGTTGGGGGACGTGCCGCGCGGGTAGCCATAACAACCCATGCGGTCCCGGCGGTGCGTGTCCAGCACGATAAAGACAATGTTGGGTGCTCGTTTGGTGATTTGCATATTTCCTCTTATCAAACCCACGACTGACGTCGTGTGGTCCTTGACTCATCAAACCCACGACGTCAGTCGTGCGGTCCTTGACAGCCGACCCAGGACCCCCTGGCATAGCTGTGACGCTCCCACATCTGACGATGTGGGTTTCAGGATACCCGAGTGGATTCTAACGGAGGTAGCCGAGATTGGCAAGGATCAGGACAGGGGCGGCGCCGACCATTAACCCGGCTACCAATTGTGCCGGCGTGTGGCGGCGCAGCGACAACCGCGCCCAGACCGTGAGCGCCACCAGGGGCGTCAGAGTGAGGCCCGCCTGGGCGCCAAAGGCGACCCCCACAAAAGCCGTCGCCATCATCATCGCGGCGCTGTGATTGCTGATCAACCAATACACGTTGATGATGCCCAGCGCGCCCAGGCCGACCACGTTGCAGACGGCCAGGCTACGCAACAATGGCGAGCCGTCAATCGCGACGGTGGCGCCCAGCGCCAGGCCGGCGCCGGCGAAACTGATCATGTAGGGCAGGTGCCGCTCGTGCTGGTGGCGC
>CAZSJU010000393.1:0-3098 GCA_964607235.1 uncultured Anaerolineae bacterium
CACATATATCAAATGTGCTTTTATGGGTGTTTTGAGTGGATGACTTTGGAAAGGAACGAATTTTTAACGCCGAGTCGCCAAGAGGCAGAGGCGCAAAGAAAGTGAACCAGGCTTGTGTCAGAGCCCTCGCCCCTGCAATCCATCATTCCGAGTGAGTGGCCTGAAACGCAGTGCAAGACCACGAATCGAGGAATCCCTGCCAACAGGATGACCCACGACGATCACGCCTCCAGGGCGCGCAGGGCGGTCAGGAGCGCCTCGAACTCTTGGCGGCAGTCGCGGCAGCGCGCCAGGTGCTCTTGCACCAGGGGCATGGCCGCGGCCGCGTCCTGTCCGGCCAGCGTCAGCTCGACAAAGCGGTCGAGCTGCTCAAAGCATTCCTCGCATCCGATCTCATCGGGGCGGGTGGACAGTATCGCACGCACCATATTTTTCAACCGGGTCGGTTCTACTTTCATCGCTTCTCACCCCCTCTAGACGCGGCGAGCGGCCAGGGTCTTACCTCACTCAAAGGCCGCCAGGATCTCTTGTGGGGACAGCCCCTGCGCCAGCAGGGCGCGCTGGAGCCGCCGGCGGGCGTCGTGGATCAGCTTGTACAGTGCGTTGCGGTTGGTGTCCATGCGGCGCGCCACCTCTTCCAGCGACATGCCGCCGGCCATCACTGCCAGCAGCGCCTGACGTTGGCGCGCGCTCAGGTCCTCGTCGATGGTGCGGCGCACCAGCGCCAGCAACGCCTCCTGGGTGGCGCGCTTTTCGGGCGAGGGGCCGGGGTCGGTCAGGAACGCCGGCGTGAAATCCCCCGCATAGGGCGCCAGCAGGTCCTGCAACGACACGTCCTCCCAACGCTTGCGACGCAGCTCGGAAAAGGCCACGCGCACGGCGATCTTGTTGGCCCAGGTGGTGAAACGGCTCTCGCCGCGAAACGTGTCCAACCCATCCAGGATTTTGAGCAGCGCCTCCTGGACAAAATCTTCCAGATGCGCCTCGCTGACGCCATAGCGGTCCACCAGCGCGTAGCGCAGACCGCGCAGCAACAAGGCGCGCAGGTCAGTCAGCGCGCTTTCCCGGCCTGGGCCGCGCAGGTCGGCCAGCCACTGTTGGTTGGTGCGTTCCGCCATCGGGTCTCCTCGTGCAGGTCGTCGGTGTGTCGGGCCTATTATGGCATAGATGGCGGGGGTTGGCAATTTGGCGGGGGGCAAATTTATGCTAACATGGTCGATCAGTGGATCTAGCGAAGTGCGGATGAACGAGGCTTTGGAGGGGCAACATGGACTTGAATCTGCTGAGCGCCTATCTCCCCCGGGACCGTCGTTGTGCATTGGCGACCGGCCGCCCCCTGCCAGACCGTGCCGAGGGGGCCGTCTTGCTGGCTGACCTTGCCGGTTTTACCCCCCTGGCCGACGCCCTGAGCGCCACGCTGGGCCCCCGGCGCGGGGTCGAGGAATTGACCCGTCTGCTGAACGGCGTGTATGAGATCCTCATCGCCCAGGTGCATCACCATGGCGGCAGCGTCGTCAGTTTTGTCGGCGACGGGTTGGTATGTTGGTTCGACGACGACCTGGGTCACTCCCACGGGGAGGCTGCGCACCGCGCCGTGGCATGCGGCCTGGCCATGCAGCGCGTCCTCGCCTCCTTTACCGCCCTGCCCGCGCCGGACGCGCAGGGGATCCCCGTGTCGATGCAAGCGGGTGTGGCCGCCGGGCCGGTGCGGCGCTTTGAGGTGGGGGACGCCAGGGTACAGCGGCTGGACCTGTTGGCCGGGGCGACGCTGGACCGCATGGCCCTGGCCGAGCACCTGGCCCAGCCGGGCGAGGTCGTCCTGGGGCCAGAAGCGGCGCGCCAGTTGGGCCACCGGCTGCGGTTCAAGGCGTGGCGACAGGGATTCGGGGTGGTCGAGTCTCTGGCGGCGCAGGACACACCGGACCCGGCAGTGCCGTGGCCCAAGCCCTCGGAGGAGAGGATGCAGCCCTACCTATTGCCGCCGATCTATCAACGGCTGGCGGCCGGACAAGGCGAGTTCCTGGCCGAACTGCGTCCGGCGGCGGCGCTGTTTCTGCGCTTTGAGGGGTTGGATTACGAACGGGACGACGCCGCTTCCCGGCTGGACGCTTTTGTGCGCTGGGTCCAAGCGGTGCTGACGCGCTATGCGGGACACTTGTTGCAGTTGACGGCGGGGGACAAGGGCAGCTTTTTCTACGCGGCCTTTGGCGTGCCGGTGGCCCACGAGGACGACGCGGCGCGCGCGGTAGAGGCAGCGCTGACCCTGCGCCGGCCGCCGCCAGAGTTGGATTTTATCAGCGGCGTACAGATCGGCCTCAGCCGGGGACGGGTGCGCGCCGGAGCCTATGGCAGTCGCACGCGGCGCACCTACGGCGCCATCGGTCCCGAGGCCATCGTGGCCTGCCGCTTGATGGAGGTCGCGCCGCCGGGGGAGGTCTGGTGCAGCCCCGCCATTTATAAAGCGGCCGGCGCACGGTGGACCTTTGAGCCGCTGGCGCCGGTGACGCTCAAGGGACGCCCCGCCCCCCTGGCCATTTACCGCCCGCTAGGCCGCGCGCAGGAGCGGGCGGACCGCAACGCGGAGATACTGCTAGGACGGAAGACAGAGATGGTGGTCCTGGCCCGCGCCCTGGCGCAGGCCCAATCGGGGCAGCGGCGGGTGCTGCTGCTGGAAGGGGAAGCGGGGATCGGCAAGAGCCGCCTGCTGGCCGAGTTAAAGAGACACGCACAGCGACAGGACATGACCTGGCTGGAAGGGGCGGGGCAATCCATCGAGCAGAGAACGCCTTATCGCGCCTGGCGGGACGTGCTGGCGGGTTACCTTGACCTGGAGCCACACATGAGCCAGGCAGAACGACAGCGCCGGGTGCGGGAACGCGTCAGCGGCGTGAATCCTGCCCTGGCCCCTCGCGTGCCGTTGTTGAACGATATACTGCGCCTGGACCTGCCCGAGACCGACCTGACGCGCGGGTTCGCCCCCCGGCTACGCCAGGAGAGCCTGACAGCGCTGGTGGTGGACCTGCTGCGGGCGGCCTTTGGTCCTTCGACAGAGCTCAGGACAGGTCCTTCGACAGAGCTCAGGACAGGTCCTTCGACAG
>CAZSJU010000394.1:0-3087 GCA_964607235.1 uncultured Anaerolineae bacterium
CGGCCCACGTCGCCAAAGGGGTTGGGCGCCGGGGGCGACAGCGCGCTGGGCACAGGTGTGGGTTCAAGAGTAGGGTCGGGCACGTCACCCAGACGGGTCGCGTACCCCGCATAACAGGCCGGGTTCTTTTGGCGCACCAGCGCCAGCAAGCGCGCCATCTGGCGCTGGCGCACGCAGTACTCGATCAAGCGCTGCACCTTGGCGCCCTTGCCCATCTCCTGCCCCATCTGCTCATAAGCGGGGCGAAAGTGGTCAAAGGCCAGGTCGCGCAATTGACCGTCGCTGAGTGCGTCGGTGAGCAACTGTCGCACGATTTCGGTGTCGTAGGCGGGCATGTCATCATTTGGCATAGGCGGTCTCTCCCTGCGCCGGTGATGCACGCTCGGCGTTTTCAGCCCGGCGCGCTAGCGCACTGCATCGTGAACGGATGTGCGTAGTATAGCCGTGAGGTGTGTCCAAGTCAAGCGCCGTTTCGCGCATTGCCAAAATTGACTCGCGCTCCCAATTGCCCTCATCCTCCGCCCCTCGGGTAGCAGGCCAATCCCTGCTGTGCGCCGCTGGAAAGAACAGGATTGCCGGGATTGACGGATTCACTCCCCGCCGCCCGCCAGTCACGTGCCGCACACGCACTCCTCACCCAGCAGCGGATTTGGCAATCCGCCGCGAGCAAGAGATATGCTTATTGCTCCAAGGGGATAGCCATATCCCCGTCATCTGCTAGCCACACGCCACAGGTGCGTTGCACAGGCAAAGTGCAACGCACCATGCCCGACCCAGCAGCGGATTTGGCAATCCGCCGCGAGCGAGATATAAAACCTATACAAAACATTGACAAAACATAGAAATTATAGTATCATGCCCCTTGAGTGAGAGAGGAAAACCCGGCGCGGGGCAGATGGCCCCGCGCCCGTTCGAGAGGAGGATCTATAATGTCTGACAATAATCTTTCCAACGACGCCATCATCCGTGCCCAAGGGGTCAAGAAAGCCTATGACACCGGTAAAATCAAGGTCCCGGCGCTGCGCGGCGTCAGCCTGGAGGTCCAGCGCGGCGAGATGGTGGCCGTGATGGGGCCATCAGGCTCGGGCAAGACCACGTTGCTCAACACCCTGTCCGGCCTGGACGAGATCGACGAGGGCGTGATCGAGATCGACGGCCAGAACCTGGCCGCGATGAGCGACCGCCAGCGCACGGCCCTGCGCGCCGCTAACATGGGCTTTATATTCCAGTTCTACAACCTGCTGCCCGTGCTCTCGGCCGTCGAGAACGTCGAGATGCCGCTGTTGCTCAACACCCGCCGCCCCGACGCCAAACGCGCGCGCGAGCGCGCTTATGCCGCGCTGGAAGCGGTGGGGTTGGCCGAGCAGGCGCAGCAACTGCCGGGCGAGCTATCGGGCGGCCAGCGGCAGCGCGTGACCATCGCGCGCGCGCTGGTCAACGACCCCGCCATCGTGTGGGCCGACGAGCCCACCGGCGACCTGGACTCGAAAACCGCACAAGACATCCTGGACCTGATGCGCCGCCTGAACGTGGAGAACCACCAGACCTTTGTGGTCGTGACCCACGCGCTAGAGATCGGCGAGCAGTGTGACCGCATCATCCTCATGCGCGACGGCCTGTGCGCCAGTTGTGAGCAAGCGCTGCGCGAGACCGAGCGGCTGGCCAAGCCCTCAGAGTGGCCGATACCGAGCGAACCGGCCCTGGCCGGCGGCCTGGCCCTGTCATAGCATCGCTCAGCGCACAGAAAATAGAGGAGGTTCCCATGAACGAGATTTTTGGCCTTCCGGCCGACGCCCTGTTAAACGTCCTGCTGGTCCTGACCGGCCTGATCATCACCGCCGTGGCGGCCGGCGCCTGGCTGTACCCCCTACCCTTCCGGTTGGGCATCCGCAATCTGCCGCGCCGCAAGTCCCAGACCGCCCTGGTCATCGGCGGGCTGGCGCTGTCGACCATGATTATCACCAGCGCGCTGGGCATCGGCGACACTATCGACTATTCTACCAAGGCCGGCGTGTACGAGGACCTGGGCGGGATCGACATCCAGATCAGCACCGGCCAGATACGCGCCCAGGCGGCCTTTGCGTTGGGCGGCGGGCCGCCCAGCGACGCCGGTGACGAAAGCTGGTTCGACGCCCGCGTAGCCCAGGCGCTGGCCGACCTGGCGCGCTATGAGGCGCCCGAGCTCCTGGATGGGGTCGCGCCGCTCATCGTGCAGCAACTGCCCGCCTTGAACAATGACTCTGGCCTGTCCGAAGCGGCCGTCGAGGTGCGCGGCCTGGGCGCCGTGACCGGCGACGGGCTGGCGCTGCCCCAGGGCCTGAACGACCTGGCTCCGGGCGAGGCGCTGGTCAACGCCGCCCTGGCCCAGGCGTTGGACGCGGCCCCCGGCGACACGCTGTTGGTGATAAAGGGCGCGCCGTCACCCGTGCGGGTGGCCGGCGTGGTGATCGACGGCGAGCTGGCCGGGAGTGCGCCGGCGTTGCTGATGCCGCTGGACCACGCCCAGACGCTATTTGGACAGCCGGATCAGATCAACGCCGTGTTGGTCTCTAACACCGGCGACACCGAGGCCGGCGTCGCGCTGAGCGACCAGGCGGTCCAACGGCTCCAAGCCGCCGCCCCGGGATTGGTCGTCAACCCGGTCAAGGCGGAACAGATCGCGGCCGCCGAGGGTAGCGCCGAGCTAATCACCACCCTGTTTATCACTTTCGGCAGCTTTTCCATCCTGTCGGGAGTTTTACTCATCTTCCTTATCTTTACCGTCCTGGCGGCCGAGCGCCGGCCCGAGATGGGCATCAGCCGCGCCGTGGGCCAGCAGCGCGCCGACCTGGTGCGCCAGTTTATCACCGAGGGGCTGGCCTATGACCTGGTGGCGGCCGCTGTCGGCGCCGCCCTGGGCGTGTTCGCGGCCTGGCTGCTGGCGGGCACGATCCTGGAACTGCTGGTGGGCGCAGCCGACCTGAGCATCACGCCGCGCATCGCGCCGCGCTCGGTGGCCATCGGCTATACGCTGGGCGTCGTGATCACGTTTGTCACCGTCAGCCTCTCGGCGCTGCGCATCAGCCAGGTCAACATTATCGCCGCCAT
>CAZSJU010000395.1:0-3068 GCA_964607235.1 uncultured Anaerolineae bacterium
TATCAAAGCGGTGACGTTCCACGATTTGGACATTATCGAGACGGACGACGGGTACCAGGTGACGTTAGTATTTGATGTATGAGGGGAGGGTACGATGAGAAAGCAGGATTTTACACGGATCGACGAATATTTATGGGAGATTCCACAATCATTTCGCGAGGACATGCGCGTGCCGGCGCGCCTGTATGCCAGCGAGGCATTGCTCAAAGCGGCGCTGGATGACCGCTCGCTGGATCAACTAGTCAACACTGCGACGCTGCCGGGCATTGTCAAGCACGCGCTGGCCATGCCCGACATCCACCAGGGCTATGGCTTTCCCATCGGCGGCGTGGCCGCCACCGCGCTGCCGCACGGCGTCATCTCGCCCGGCGGCGTGGGATATGATATCAATTGCGGCGTGCGGCTGCTCGGCACCAACCTGTTACAAAAAGAGATCGCGCCCTATGTGGAAGACCTGACGACGGCCTTGTATCAGAATTGCCCCAGCGGCGTGGGCACCAAGGGCCACTTGTGCCTCTCGCAACGCGAATTAGAAGAACTGCTGGTCCAGGGTTCGCGCTGGGCGCTCAAAAAGGGTTACGCGCGCCAGCAGGACGTGACCCGCACCGAAGAAGGCGGCCAACTGGACGGCGCGGACCCCGACCACGTCAGCCAGCGCGCCAAGCAACGCGGCCAGCCCCAGGTGGGCACGCTGGGCGCGGGCAACCACTTTATCGAAGTCGACGAGGTCGACGAGGTGTACGACCCCCAGGCCGCGGGGGCGATGGGCCTGCGCCAGGGCGGGGTCGCCGTGCAAATTCACTGCGGTTCGCGCGGCTTTGGGCATCAGGTGTGCGACGATTACGTCAAGCAGCTACAGCCGGCGGTCCACAAATACGGTATCCAGTTGCCCGACCGGCAGTTGGTGTGTGCGCCCTGGGACTCGCCCGAAGGGCAGGCCTATTTCGGGGCGATGGCGTGCGCGGCCAATTACGCCTTTGTCAATCGCCAGGTCCTGGCCCACTATGTGCGGCTGAGCTTTGAGCAAACCCTGGCGGGCAAGGTGGACGACTGGGACGTGTTTCAGGTTTATGACATTGCCCACAACATGGCCAAGCTAGAGACGCACCAGGTCAACGGCAAACGCATGCGCGTCTGCGTCCACCGCAAGGGCGCCACACGCGCCTTTGGGCCGGGATTCGAAGGCCTGCCGCCGGAATACCGGGAGATCGGCCAACCGGTGCTGGTGCCGGGCAGTATGGGCACCCGGTCTTTTGTGCTGGTGGGCACCGAGGAAAGCATGGGCCAGACCTTTGGCAGCAGTTGCCACGGCGCCGGGCGGACTATGAGTCGCTCCCAGGCCAAAAAGCGCGTCCATGGACGGCGCCTGCAGGACGAGTTGGGGCGCGAGGGCATCGTGGTGCGGGCCGGCAGTATGCGGGGGTTGGCCGAAGAGGCGCCCCTGGCCTACAAGGCGGTCGAAGAGGTGGTCCAGGTGGTGCACGGCGCGGGCATCGCGCGGCGGGTGGCGCGGCTGCGTCCGCTGGCCGTGATCAAGGGGTAATCTAACCAACAGGCCCCCACGCGCTGTGGGGGCCTGACAGGTTCACGTGTTGCAAGAGACTGCAGCCACTCTCACGCCGGGTGATCTTAGACCCAACCGCGCAAGCGACAAGCCTCAGCCACGCGCTGCACCGCGACCACGTAAGCGGCCATGCGGTTATAGATCTCGTACTTTTGGGCGGTCTCGTGTACAGCGTCGAAAGCGGTGCTCATCTTTTCGTCCAGCCGCTCATAGACCACGTCTTCCTTCCAGTAATAGCCATAGGCGTTCTGTACCTGCTCAAAGTAAGAGACGGTGACGCCGCCGGCGTTGCACAAAAAGTCGGGGATCACGTACACGCCTTTTTCTTCGAGCACCTTGTCCGCGTCGGGCGTGGTCGGGCCATTGGCGGCCTCGGCCAACACCTTGACCTGGGAGGAAATCTTGCCCACCGTTTCTTTGGTGATGACGTTCTCGATGGCGGCGGGGATCAACACGTCGACATCCATCTCGATCCATGCGTCGCCGTCCAGCATCTCATAGCCGGCCTTGCTGGCGGCTTTTTTGTCAATGCTGCCATAAGCGTCCGCGATGGTCATCAGGAAGCGCGGGTCGACGCCGCCGGTCTTGGTGTAGGTGTAGGAGGTGCGGTCTTGATGGTCCCAGCACGCGACGCACATGACCTTGCCCCCCAGCATGTCGACATAGTTGATGGCTGCGGACTGGGCGACATTGCCAAAGCCCTGGATCGCGACCGTGGTCGAAGCGGAATCGATACCCAGGCGGTTGAGCGCCTCGCGGATAGTGACGACGGCGCCAATGCCGGTTGCCGGCGGTCGACCCGCCGAGCCGCCCAGGGGCAGCGGCTTGCCGGTGATGACGCCCGGCACGTGGCGCTGCATGATGACTTCGTACTCGTCCAACATCCAGGACATGATTTGCGCGTTGGTGTACACGTCCGGGGCGGGGACGTCCACGTCGTCGCCCAGGATACGGCCCACTTGCCGGATGTACGCCCGGCTCAAGCGCTCCAATTCACCGGGAGACATGGCGTTGGGATTGCAGATGATGCCGCCCTTGCCACCGCCCAAGGGCAAATCCACCACTGCCGTCTTCCAGGTCATCCAGGCAGCCAGCGCGCGCACGGTGTCGATGGTCTCGTTGGGGTGGAAACGCAACCCACCCTTGGTCGGGCCAAGCGCGTCGTTATACTGGACTCGAAAGCCATGAAAGACCTTGGTCGTTCCATCGTCCATCCTGACCGGCATGGTCACGCGCAGCTCACGCCGGGGCCAGCGCAACAACTCGTGGATGGCCGGATCCAACTGCAGGATCTCGGCTGCGGTGTCTAACTGTTGCTGTGCGATGGTAAAGGGATTTAATTCTTCAGACATTCCTTCACTCCTAAGAGGATTTTGTAGAGCGGGCTTTGCGCCCGTCGGGTAATACGCGGTTCACCTTTAATATAAAACTCGGCGCCCTATTGGTCCAGTGTCAAATGGCACCTCATCGATATGACACACCACCAAACCCCGCCTGCAAGCGG
>CAZSJU010000396.1:0-3047 GCA_964607235.1 uncultured Anaerolineae bacterium
GCGGCATGAGCCAGAACGTGGTGCAGGAGGTCGGGGGCGGCGTCTCCATCGACGGCCAGACCGTCGCACCCGGTCAGATCACGGTCAGCGCGCGGGTCGCGGTCAGCTTTAGCTTTACAGGACGGTAGCGGGATTGGGATAGGTGCCAGGCACTTGCAAAGCGTGTCAAATTCAAAGGCCTGATCTGGTTCGACCTTTCTTTGACCACGAATTCTCGCCAAAAGTGCCTGGCACTTGAGTCATTACGAGTATTCCATAGCGCCGTGGCGCTATTCAGTCAATAAGAAACTGCGCCATGAGGGGAGACCAGGTGCAACGCACCGAAAAACAGGTGCATCGCACCTACATCCCGCAGGGCAAGTTTCCTAGTGGGAGGTAAGTATCATGCGTAGATATATATTGTGGATCGTGTTGAGCGTAATAGTTTGCAACCTGGGCGCCGGCGTGGCCTATGCCGACGGCATGATCCTGCCTGAGGTGCTCAGCCCGGATTACCTGGTTGTGCGCTATCATCGCGTCACGGTGGACATTGAGGACGGCCATGCGGTGACGCGGGTGGCGCAGGAATTTTACAACCCGCACCCCTTCCCGGTGCGCGGGCGTTATCTGTTCCCGGTGCCGCCCGAGGCCATGCTGTCCGATTTCCAGGCCACGCTGGACGGCCAGCGCCAGTCGGTCACGCGCCAGGACCCCGAGACGAGCAACGCGGCGCTGTTTGACGGGGTGATGCAGCGCCGGGACCCCTCATTGTTACAGTACGCCGGCTGGGAGACGCTGGCCTTTGATGTGGACCTGCCGGCGGGCGGCGCGCGTCAGATGACGCTGCAATATGAAGAGGCGCTGGCGCCGCAGGGCGGGCTGTACCGTTACCGTTACGTGCTGAGCACCGAGCGCTACAGCGCGCAGCCGTTGGAACAAGCTTTGGTCACGGTGAACCTGGACCTGGCGTCCGGCTTGTCCAGCCTGTACTCGCCCAGCCACGCGGTCGACGTGACCCGGCTGGGTCCGGGGCGGGCGCAGGTTACCTGGGCGGCGCAGGACGTGCGCCCCACTGAAGATTTTGAGCTGTTTTTTGCCCCCGAGGAAAGCGGCTTTGGTGGCGGCTGGCTGACCGGACGCCGGGAGGGGCATGACTATTTTATGTTCTTGTTTGCGCCCGAGGACGCGCCGGCGCGCGACGACGCGCTCCCCAAGGATATCGTGTTTGTCATCGACCGTTCGGGCAGCATGGGCGGGAACAAGATCGCGCAGGCGCACGAGGCGCTGCGCTACATCCTGGGGCAGCTCGACGCGGGCGATCGCTTTTCCATCGTCGGCTTTGACGACCGCCTGAGCGTCTGGTCGCCCACGCTGCGGCCGGTGGACGGCGACACCCTGGCCGGCGCGCGGCGCTTTGTGGACGGCCTGACGGCCGCGGGCAACACCGACCTGGATGCGGCCCTGCAGGCGGGGCTAGAGATCCTGAATCGCGCCCCTGGGCGTGACGACGCCGTGGGGCGCGCGATACCACTGCTGGTCTTTTTGACCGACGGCCTGCCCACGGCGGGGGTCACCGAGACGCCGTTGATTTTGCGCCAGGTGCGCGAGGCCAACGCCGGGTCAGAGAGCCGCTTGCACGTGTTTGGCGTGGGCTATGACGTCAACACCCACCTGTTGGATCAACTGGCGGCCCAGAACGGCGGCAGCGTGACCTATGTCCAGCCCGACGAGAGCCTGGAGGCGGCGCTGACCGCGTTTTACAGCCGCATCGCGCATCCGATTTTAACCGATGTCACGGTCGATTTCGAGGGGCTGGAGGCCAGCGACTTGTACCCGTCACGACTGCCCGACCTGTTCCGAGGGTCGAGCTTGCTGCTGACGGGGCGCTATCGCGCCCCGGGCGCGCGTGCCAATGAGCGCGTCACGGTGCGGGTGCGCGGCCGCGCCGGCGGTGAAACGCGCCAGTACGTGTACCACTTGGACTTGCCCGGGGCGGACGACGCCGGGCGCGACTTTGTGCCCCGGCTGTGGGCCACGCGGCGCGTGGGCGCGTTGCTGGACCGCGTGCGCGTCGAGGGCGAGCGCCCGGCCCTGGTCGACGAGATCCGTAACTTGGGGTTGAGCTATGGCCTGGTGACGCCCTATACCACCTTTGCCATCGCGGCCCAGGCCGAGGGCGCGGCCTCGGCGGCCAACATGGCGCTGTATGCGGACACGGCGGGGTTGAACCAGGCCTGGGGCCAGACCACCGTGCAGGCGCGCGTGCAGAACCAACTTTACCAGGGCGCCGAGCAGGCCAACCTGGCCCACGGCGCCAACGTGGTCCAGCACAGCCAGGGCGGGCTGGTCCAGGTGGCCAACCAGCAGGTGGACCTGGCGCTGCTGCGAGACCTGGACGCCCCGGAGGGTCCGGTCACCGCCGAGTGGATTGCGCGTCACATCGCCGTGGATCAGCAGGTGATCTTTGGATCCAAGGACTATTTTGCGTTGGCGGCGGACCCGGCGGTCCGACCCTACCTGCAGGCCGGCACGAACTTGATCTTTGCCCACGCGGGCCAGGTCATCGCGGTGCAGGACCCAGCGGCGCCGGCCCCTGACCCTGAACCGGCGCCGGACCTATCCTTGCCCAGCAGCGCCCCGGTCCTGGAGCCGCTCAATTCATCCAACCTATTCAACCTATCCAACCCGCCCGCGCCGCGCCCGGCGACGTGGCTGGCGCACCTGCTCGCTCTCTTGATCTCTTGGCGCTGAGCGCGTGGCTGTGCTAAAGCGTTGCGGTACGCGTGAGGCGCGACGCATCGACAAGATGCGTCGCGCCTTTTAAAATCCCTCGCTTTTCTGCAACCAACGCCGGATCAACCCGGCAAAGTGCGCCAGGTCTTCCAACGTTTCCAGGTGGCGATAGACGTGGTCCCAGTCCAGCGCCAGATACTCGTGGACCATGATGTTGCGGAACCCGGCCAGGGGAGCCAGGTCAGCAATCTCCTCCGCTGCTTGGAGATTGCTTTGTCGCAAAAAACGCTCCTATTCTGAAAATAAGCGGCTAGCCAACTGGGCTACCCGTCAAA
>CAZSJU010000397.1:0-3046 GCA_964607235.1 uncultured Anaerolineae bacterium
GAGACAACATGTCGGACAAGGGGTTGGGCGGGTTCTTGACGTTCATTGCGGGCCTGATTGTGGCATTCATCGTGGGGTTGATCGCGGGCGTGTCGGCTGCCTGGTTCTATTTGCAACGACGCATCGAGGCGCACATGATCCGCGCGCGCGAGTTGGATGCTTCGCTGGACCAGAAAACGCACCGTTTGCAAGAATGGCGCACCCGCGCCGAGCGCGCCGAAGCCCGGCTGCAACAGCTGGAAGCGACCCCGCAAGAGCCGGATGATCTCAAGCGGGTGGAAGGCATTGGCCCCAAGTTCTCCGAGGTGTTGGGCCAGGCCGGCATCACGACCTTTGCCCAATTGGCAGGGACCGGGGTCGAGCGCCTGAAACAGATCATCCAGGAGGCCGGCCTCCGTCTGGCCGATCCCGCCACCTGGCCCGAGCAGGCCAGGCTGGCCGCGGCCGGTGACTGGGACGGGCTGGAAGCGTTGCAGAGCGAGCTCAAGGGGGGACGCCGCGCCTAGCGCGACGTGGGATTGATTTTGTCAGCCCCCTCATATTCATAGGGCCTCGCCGGATGGGGCATGCCGTGAGAGACAGGCCCAAATGGCACAGGGGCACAGCGTGGGCGTCTAGCCCAGGCACATGTAGAAAAGGAGAAGCAACATGGACCTGGTTATCGCGTTGATTGTGGGGTTGGTCATTGGGGCGCTGCTTATGTGGTTCTATCTGCGCCAGCAGATTCAAGCGCACGAGGCGCGCGCACGAGAATTACAGTCTCTATCGGATCAAAAAGCGCGCGACCTGGAACAGTGGCGCGCACGAGCGGAAGAAGCCGAAGCGCGGGCGAAAGCATTGAGCACCGTGGCCCCCGAGCCGGATGATCTCAAGCGCATTGAGGGGATCGGACCCAAGACCTCAAAAGTGCTCAATCAAGCCGGCATTCTCACCTTTGCGCAGTTGGCCGAGGCCGAGGTGGATCGCCTGGTGCAGATCGTCCAGGAGGCCGGCCTCCGTCTGGTCGACCCCCATACCTGGCCGGAGCAGGCCAGGCTGGCCGCGGCCGGTGACTGGGCTGCGCTGGACACGTTGCAGGACAAACTCGAGGGCGGCCGGTACGTATAAGCTATGAGGTGCCGGGCACCTGAAGGCGATAGGAGGCATATATGCTAAAAGAATTCAAAGAGTTTGTCCTGCGGGGCAACGTGGTCGACCTGGCCGTGGGCGTCATCATCGGCGCGGCTTTTGGCGCCATCGTCACCTCGTTGGTGAATGACGTGATCATGCCACCCATCGGTTTGTTGTTGGGGGACGTCGATTTCGCGGATCTGTTTATCTTGCTCAAGCAGGGCGCCCCGGCGGGGCCTTATGCCACGCTGGCCGACGCCCAGGCGGCCGGCGCGGTGACGATCAATTACGGCATGTTTGTCAACGCCGTGGTCTATTTTATCATCGTCGCGCTGGTCATTTTCTTGTTGATCCGCGCCGTCAACCGCATGCAGCGTGAAGAGGAGGCGGCGCCCGCCGAGCCGACGACCAAGGCATGTCCCTATTGCCGGTCTACGATTGACATCCAGGCCGTGCGTTGCCCGCACTGTACCTCGGACCTGAGCGCGGGCTCATAAGTTGGTTTGCCACAGAGGCACAGAGCACACAGAGAAAGATCGAGATACCAGATTATGACTCAACCGGTAGTGATGCAACGTTTCGCAGAAATGCAGAGAAAAGCTTTGTATTTTTACATTCCCTGTGCCCTCTGTGCCTCTGTGGCAAAAAAATTCGTTATCGATTTTTTTAAAGGAGAGTGAAACAATGGAAGAATTGGTTAAACAAGTCGCGCAAAAAGTAGGCATTTCCGAAAAGCAGGCTCAGCAGGCCGTAGAGACGGTGCTCGATTTTCTCAAGGAAAAGTTGCCGGACCCCATCGCCAAGCAAGTGCAGGGCGTGATCAAGGGCGGAGAAATGCCCGACCTGGGGGATTTGGGCAAGTCACTGGGTGGTATCCTGGGTAAAAAGTAGGGGATGCATGATTGAACTGCCAGGCACTGGCGCGCCAGTGTCTGGCAGGACTTTTGCTGCGCTGATAATGGCAATAAGGAGCGAGTTATGGCGGTGCTGATTAGCAAACTGAGGGGGATGCCCGATGAACTTGAGGAAAAGTTACAGGAGCGGGGCATCCGCACCAGCGACCAGCTCTTGTTCATCGTCCGGACCCCGGCGGCCCGTGAGGAATTGGCCGTGTGTGCGGGTGTGGAAGCGACGGTGATTCTGGCCCTGGCCAACCGGGCCGACCTGGCGCGGGTCAAGGGTGTCGGCGGCGTGTTCTCGGATTTGTTAGAGCACGCCGGCGTCGACACGGTCAAAGAGCTGGCGCAGCGTTCTCCGGACCACCTGTATGCCAAGCTCATCGAGACCAACGCCCACAAAAAGCTGGCCGGTCGGGCCCCGACCTGGAACGCGGTGCAAAATTGGGTCGCGCAGGCCAAGGCGTTGCCGCCGCTGTTAGAGTACTAGAACACGAAAAGGGAAAACACGAAAGACTGGTGCGAAAGGTTACGAGACGCTGTCTTGTATAGCCATCATTGGGATAGAGACCATACGTTCTAGGTCTCTATCCCGTTTTTTACAGGACGAAAAAAGCGCGTCGCAGGTCGCCGGGGTCTAGGACGGTCATTGAACCGGCAAGGCGACGGTGAATAAAAACTTGAGTATTTTTTATATATATTTTATGTCTTTTGTAGGGGGGCTATGGTAAAATCCTAGAGTGGGGGAAACCATTTCCCTTTTTGTGATGCATCAGTCTCGGGGGCAATGAGGGGAGGAGCGATCTGTGAATCAAAAATGCTTAAATTGGCTGACGGTTTTTGCGCTTTTTTTTGAGTGTATGGCCGGTCCAGGCCGCGCCGGCGGCGGCGACGTGTGGTGGATCGCCCCGGCCGGGCTATGGCGACGTTGCCCGCCTGGTTCCGCTCTGAGGCTGACGCGTCCGCGCCGAGCCGTGTCGGCGGAGAACGGCGGGCCGCCAGCCTTGCGCCCCTCCCGATCTGGTTCCCGCCGGCCGCGC
>CAZSJU010000398.1:0-3043 GCA_964607235.1 uncultured Anaerolineae bacterium
GGCGGTACCGCCCCCGAAATCGCCTGGGTAAAGGTGACCGGGAGCGTCGCTTGAGGCGTCGAGGTGGGGATAAAGGGTTCAGTGGCCGTGGGCTTGGGTGTGGGCGTGATGGTCGCGGTCGGTCGCGGTGGTGTCAGAGTAGGTGTCGGCGTGTCAGTCGGTTGGGGGGGCGCGGTCGCTGTGGGTGGTGTGGATAAAGCTGTTTGTCGGGGAAAGATCGCCAAGAAAACGGTCAATAGGGCCAGGATAAACGCGACGAGCAGTGACTTGAGGAGCACCTGGCGCGCTTCTTCGCGTATGACATAGTATTCACCGCGCCGCAACTGAAAATAAGCCCGGACAGCTACCAATAAGGCTAGAGCGGTCCCGACTGCCCCCGCGCCAACCAGCCAGGGTGCCAGCCACTGTGGAATTGCTATGCTCATGTGCTTAACTCGACGAATTCGGGGTAAGCGATTAAGAAAAGCCTTGCTGCCAGCCGGATATGTCCCCTTTCCAGCCCCCACATCGCGCACATTATACCATATATGAGATTTATAGCCAGCGACGGCCTATGGGTCCAGCAATTCCTAATCTGAGGTGTCATTGCGAGCCCCGGACGCTTTCTCCGGGGCGACACTTGCGCTGCACGCAGTACGATGCAAGTGTCGTCGCAAAAAAACGCTCCTACTAATGAACTGCACTCTCTCCCCAGCTCCCAGCCGGTCCGCGACCGGCGGCCGGCGTCGCGCAGACTTTTCACTGCTCTGGCCAGTTCATTGCTCACTGAACAGCGCCGAGGCGTTATGGGATACTCGCAACATGGCGCCAGGTGTGGACGGCTAGAGGTGCGGCGTCAACTTGGACACAAGGCGCTCTTTGGGCATATAGCCGGTGATGCGCTCTATGGCCTCGCCGTCCTTGAACAGGATCAAGGTCGGGATCCCCATTACCTGAAATTTTTGCGGTGTCTCGGGATTGTGATCCACGTCCAACTTGGCGATGGTTAATTGACCGGCATATTCTTCTGCGATTTCTTCCAGGACTGGGGCGATCATTTGGCAGGGACCGCACCAGACGGCCCAAAAATCCACCAATATCGGCTTTTTAGCTTGGACGACGTCACTCTCGAAAGATTCGTCTGTAATTTTAATGGGTTTGCCCACGGGTTATTTCTCCTTTGGTTTGGCTATGTCCCCATATCACGCGATCACATTGGGGCAGCAGTGGGCAGAATCGTAACGTGAAAGAATCGTTTTGTCAAGAATTAGCCGCCGCTTGCGGTGTGTTTTCCTGCCGGTTGAGACGGAGCTCCAGGACTCTTTATTGACATGCAAGCGACTTGTGCTATAATGCGCGAAATTGGCGGGATACGAAAAAAGTGAGAGTTAGCTGGTTGGGTTGTGCTACGTATAGGGGGGCTGGCAGGCGTGGCCTGCTGACGAGGGGCCATTTTATTGCCCTGGCGTGAGCTTTCCCGGACCGTATCACAAAGGCTTTCAACGGCTTGGGCGCTCCGGCGTTGAGGGGGCTACCAGCCGCTTTTTTTTCGCAACGGCCAGTTGAATTAACGGATGTGCGCGATCTTACTGTTCACTATAAAATACATCGCGACAACCGCCCTGTTAAGGAGGCGATGTGATGAGACGAAAAAACTATATGTGGTTGTTAGTGGGTTTGATATGTGTATCGTTGCTGGCGCCGGTTCTGGTTGCGGCAGCGCCTGTCCAACAGCAAAACCTGCTTGCTAATCCAGGTTTTGAAGGGGGATGGCATTGGCAGGGGGACTCTTTTTTGGGCAAGGTAGCCGATGGGTGGGTGGCCTGGTGGGTTGAGGACTCGATCGACAAGTCCGAGTCGGATCCGGATTTTTGGAGAAATCAGCGTCCTGAGTATGGGCTGGTGGGGTTAGAGTATTATATGCCCGATCAGGTACATAGTGGTGCGCAGGCTTTGCAGTACGGCAAGCGTTATGCCACGCACACGGCGGGCGTCTATCAGCAAGTATCGGGCATTACGGCAGGCTCCAAGTTGCTTTTTTCCGCCTGGGGGTTTGTGTTTGGTAGCGACAAGTCCAAAACTCCGGGTTGGGTTCACATGAAAGTCGGCATTGACCCCACGGGCGGCACCAACGTTTTTAGCGGCAACGTGGTGTGGAGCCCCGAGTACAATCCCATTGCGATTAACTCGGGTTCAGCCTGGCAACAGATGTCAGTAGAGGCCGTGGCGCAGAATTCAACCGTCACGGTGTTTGTGTATTCAAGCCCTGACTGGCCGATGGATGACGGGTTGACTGCACAATGGGACGACACCAGTCTGCTGGTCACTGGCACGGCGGAGGAACCGACTGCTACGCCGCCGCCGCCGTTGCCGACCAATACGCCTGGCCCACCGCCGCCGCCGGCGGCGACCTCTACACCGCGCCCTGATGGCTCGGTTGTGCACAAGGTCCAATCCGGGGAGACATTGTGGGCCATCGCTATTCAATATGCTAATGGCTCAACGGTGAGCCCTGAACAAATGTTAGAGCGGATTAACCAACTCAATAATAATCCTGCGTTGATTTACCCGGGTCAAGAGTTGGTCATCGCCGTGCCACAGAACCCGCTGCCGGTTGCCACCACCGCACCGGCAGGCGAGGGTGAATCGGCGCCTGCCGAGACAGAGGGTGAAGCGCAGCCCGCCGAGGGAGCGGCCGAAGAACCGGCCGCAGAAGCGTCGGCGGCTTTGGCGACCAGCAGCACCGTGTGTGTGTTGGCCTATCACGACCGTAACACGGACGGCATGCACGATGCCGCTACGGAGGAATTGATCCCCAACGCGGGGTTCACCCTGTCCAACGAAAATGGTGTCGTGGGTAGCTATACCTCGGACGGTGTGAGTGAGCCTTATTGCTTCAGTCAGCTCATCCCAGGCACTTATATGGTGCAGTTGGCCAGACCTGGTGGATACAGTTCTGTGACTTCTGAGTATTGGGCGGTGCCGTTGCCGGGTGGCGCCACAGCCAACGTCCAGTTTGGTGTGAGACCTGATCCTAACGCGCCGGACAGTGAGCAGGCGCAGG
>CAZSJU010000399.1:0-3036 GCA_964607235.1 uncultured Anaerolineae bacterium
GTTATAGCCGCCGGTGTCGGCGTCGACGTCGATGAGCTCGCCGGCGAAATACAGCCCGTCGACCCGGCGCGAGGCCATGGTGCGCGGGTCGATCTCGTCCGTGCACACGCCGCCGGCGGTGACGATGGCCTCGGCGATGGGCCGGTGCGCGGTCACCTCCAGGCGAAAGTCCTTGAGCCAGCGCCGCAGCCGCTCCCGCTCTTCCGACGTGATCTGGTGGCCGGGCTTGTGCGCGTCGATTCCGCTCAGGTCGACGCATACGGGGATCAGCTTGCTGGGCAGCAAGTCTTTGAGCAAGGTCTGAAAATGGCGCTTGCCGTGGGCGTCCAGGTCGCGCAACAGCCGCGCGTCCAGCTTGTGCCGGTCCAGGGCCGGCTTGAGGTCGATGGACACGAGCACCTTTTGCCCCTGGCGCAGGGCGTCCACGACCTGCCGGCTGAGGGACAGGATGATGGGGCCGGACAGGCCAAAGTGGGTGAACAGCATCTCGCCAAAGGCCTCGACCGCCTTGTGGCCGTCGATCCACAGCGCGACGCTCACGTTGCGCAGGCTCAGGCCCTGCAAGCGCGGGGCGACATCGCCGGCCGTCACCAGCGGCACCAGCGCCGGCCGGATGGGCACAATGGTGTGGCCCAGCGCCTCGGCCAGGCGGTAACCGTCGCCGGTCGAGCCCGTGCCGGGATAAGAGGCGCCGCCGGTGGCCAGGATCACGGCGTCGGCGGCGTAGGTCTGGGGCCGGTCGCCGCCCACCGCCAGGCCCGTGACCCGCCCGTCCGCGACGTGCAGTCGCTCGACGGGCGCTTGGGTATGGATGGTCACGCCCCCCGCGCGCGCCCAGCGCAGCAACGCGTCCAGCGCCTCACCCGCGTCGTTGCTGGCGAGAAAGATCCGCCCGCCCCGCTCGGTCACCGTGCGCACGCCCAACGCGGTGAAAAAATCCAGCAGCTCGGCGTTGAAAAAGCGATAAAAGGCCTGGCGCAGGAACTGCCCGGCGGGATTAAAGGCGCTGATAAATTCGCGCAGCGGCGCAACGTTGGTCAGGTTACAGCGCCCCTGGCCCGTGATGCGCAGCTTGCGACCGGGCCGGTTCATCTTTTCCAGCAGCAGCGTCTCGGCTCCCAGCGCCGCCGCCTGCCCGGCGGCCATCAACCCCGCCGGGCCGCCCCCCACCACGATCACGCGTCGCGCGCTCACCTCTCGCGCCCCCTGCCCATCCTAGGCCGACGCCGACGCGGCGATGCGCGCGATCTCGTCGCCGTCGATGACCTCGCGCTCTTGCAAGATGCGGGCGATCTCGTGCAGCGCCGCCTCGTGCGCGCGCAACAGGTCCAACGCCCGCCCCTGCGCCTCGTCGATCAGACGCCGGATCTCCTGGTCGATCAACGTGGCGGTCTCGGGGCTCAGCTCCTGCCGCAGCCCCGGCCGCGCGCCCAGATAGCCCATCCCGGCGTTGTCCAGGTAACGCACCGGCCCCAGCGCTTCGGTCATGCCGAACTCGGTGACCATGCGCCGCGCCACCTGGGTGACCTTTTGCAGGTCGTTGGCCGCGCCGGTCGAGGGTTCGCCAAAGACCAGCAGCTCGGCTGCCCGGCCGCCCAGCATCACCATCATGCGCTCTTTTAAATCCCCTTCGCCAATGAGGTACTGGTCCTCCTCGGGCATCTGCATGGTATAGCCCAAGGCGCCCTTGGCGGTGGGGATGATGCTGACCTTGTGCACCGGGTCGGTGCGCGGGGACAGTTGGGCCACCAGCGCGTGCCCGCCCTCGTGATAGGCCACCTTGCGCCTGACCTCGTCCCGCAACGGCACCTTGCGCTGCAAGCCGGCTACCACGCGCTCGATGGCCAGGTCAAAGTCTTCCATCGAGACGCGCTCACTGTCACGGCGCACCGCCAACAGCGCGGCCTCGTTGACAATGTTGGCCAGGTCGGCGCCGGAAAAACCGGGTGTGATGCGCGCCAGCCGGTCCAGTTCCACGTCCTCGGCCAGCGTCACGTCGCGCGTGTGGATTTTCAGGATCTGGCGCCGCCCGGTCTCGGTGGGCAGCGTGACCTGCACCTGGCGGTCAAAGCGGCCCGGCCGCAACAACGCCTGGTCCAGAATCTCGGGGCGATTGGTGGCCGCCATGATGACCACGCCCTGGTTGGCCTCAAAGCCGTCCATCTCGGACAGCAACTGGTTCAAGGTTTGCTCGCGCTCGTCGTTGGTGCCGAGGGCGCCCACCGTCGCCCGCGACTGGCCGATGGCGTCCATCTCGTCGATAAAGATGATGCACGGCGCACGGCGCTTGGCCTGCTCAAACAGATCGCGCACCCGCGCCGCCCCCACACCAACAAACATCTCGACAAAGTCCGAGCCGCTGATAGAGAAAAAGGGCACGCCGGCCTCGCCGGCCGTGGCGCGCGCCAGCAGCGTCTTGCCTGTGCCCGGCGGGCCGACCAACAAGACGCCCTTGGGCAACTTGGCGCCCAGCCGCGTAAAGCGCTCGGGGTTTTTGAGGAACTGGATGATCTCTTTGAGCTCCACCTCGACCTCGTCCACGCCGCCCACGTCATCAAACTGGACGCCCGTCAGCTCGCCGGCGATCTCGCGCGCCTTGCTCTTGCCAATGGACATGATGCCGGCGCCACCCTGCCCCATGCGACGAAAGACGAAATACCAGATCAACGCCAGGGGCAACAAGGGAAGCACCCAGCCCAGCAGCGTGGTCAACAGGCTGCTGGTCGGCGCCTCGGCGCTAAAGGTCACCCCGGCGTCCAACAGGTCCTGCACCAGGTCGGGGTCCTCCAGGCGCACGGCGTTATAAACCTGGCCTTCCCGGTCCCCCTCGGGGGTGACACAACAGGTGTAAAAGATGCGATCCTCGCCCAGGGTGACCTCTTCCAAGTTGCCATCGGCCAACATCTGGCGGAACTGGCTATAGGGCACCTCTTGCCAGCGCACGATCATGGGACGAAAGATCAGGTCCTGAAAGAGCCAGATGCCCAACAGGGCCACGATCAGGTAGACGAACGAAAATTGAAATTTTTTACGCTG
>CAZSJU010000400.1:0-3016 GCA_964607235.1 uncultured Anaerolineae bacterium
CCAGGCGCTTTAAGAAAGCCGCCGCCAAATTGCCAAGGGAGATTCAAGAGAAGGCGGCAAAAGCGTTCATGCTGTTCAAGGAAAACCAACGTCACCCATCGTTAGGCGTCAAGCGCATTCAAGGTATGCCCGGCGTGTGGGAAGGACGCATTGATATTCACTACCGCTTTACATTCCACTATGAAGGTGACAAGTGCATATTCCGCAACGTCGGCCCACACGTGATTGTGGAGCGTGAGCCATAGGCCACCGGCGATCTGAAATATGCCTACAAAAAAGCAGGCAGCAACTGCGGTGAACACAACGACTGGCAATGCGATGTCATTGTGGACGCCGATCAGGACGTCTTTTTCTCCAATCATAGAACGCGGGGTGTGTGCGATTCTATCCCAAGGCCACGTCCAGAATCATCATCACGGTGAAGCCGAGCATCGCGCCGTTGGTGGCCAGGTTGGTGTCCCCGCTGCGTTGCGCCTCGGGGATCAGTTCTTCGACCACGACAAAGATCATCGCGCCGGCGGCAAAGCTCAGCGCGTAGGGCAGGATGGGCCGGGCCAGCAGGACCGCGGCCGCGCCGATGACGGCGGCGATGGGTTCCACGATGCCGGAGAGCTGCCCGTACCAAAAGCTTTTAAAGCGGGACATGCCCTCACGGCGCAGCGGCATTGCCACGGCCGTCCCTTCGGGAAAGTTTTGTATCCCGATGCCGATGGCCAGCGCGACGGCGCCGGCCAGCGTGGCGGAAGGCAGGCCGGCGGCGACGGCGCCAAAGGCGACGCCGACAGCCAGCCCTTCGGGAAAGTTGTGCAACGTGATGGCGAGGATCAACAGGACGCTGCGGTGCCAGGTCGTCTTGAGCCCTTCGGCTGCTTCCATCGGCATGCCCAGGTGCAGGTGGGGCAGCACCTTGTCGATGCTGGCCAAAAAGACGCCGCCCAGGATAAAGCCGACCGCGGGCGGGAGCCAGGCCGGAAGCGTTCCGCCTTCAGACATTTCGATGGCCGGCGCGAGCAGGGACCAATAGCTGGCCGCGATCATCACCCCGGCGGCAAACCCCAGCATACCGTCCATGATCTCTTGTTTGACCTCTTTGACCACGAAAACCGGCGCGGATCCCAGCGCGGTCATACCCCAGGTAAAGCCGGTGCCCAGCAGCGCTTGTATGATGGGACTCAGATTTTCAAATGCGCTCATGTTACCCTTTCCTTTTTTGTTGAGGGGCAGGCAGGACGAACTGGCCCGCCTGCATTTAGGTTGTCTCTTGTGGCAAGAGATTAGCATAAAGGCTCGGGTAAGTCAATTTTCAGGTGACCGGCACCTGGAAAAAGGTGCCGGTCACCTGGTCACCTCTAAATTTCGTGGATGCCTTGTATGTCTATCTGGGCCGCGTCTATGGCTGCCTGGGCAACCGGGACATCGTCGCGCGCGATGCGCACACATACCCCGCAGTCAGAGCTGATTTGACGGGGCACGGGGATGAGCTTGTTGGTGATGTCCTGGTCGCCCAATAGCTTTTCGATGCGTATGGCGTGGCTGGTCGAGTAGACGATGATGACGGCGTATGGATTGGCGCTCATGTTGCGGCCTCGGCCAGTTGTTGGACGGCTTGCACGGCGGCCGTCACTTGCTCGGCGGTGTTAAAGGCGCCCAGTCCAAAACGCACCGTGCCGTCGGGAAACGTGCCGATGGTCTTGTGCGCGGCCGGCGCGCAATGCAACCCGACGCGGCACAGGATGCCGTGTTCGTCGTCCAGCCGTAGCCCGACCGTTGAAGGGGCTATGCCGGTGACGTTGAACGAGATCGTTGAAGTTTGACCCACGGCGTCCAGCCCGCCATAGACGGTCACGCCGGGGACGTCGCGCAATCCGTCGATCAACTGTTGAGCGAGTTGCACCTCGTGGGCGCGGATGCTGTCCACCCCTTGGGCCGATATCCAGCGCAGCCCGGCCGCCAACCCGGCCAGCCCCACCGCGTTGGGGGTGCCGCTCTCGTACACGTCGGGCAAAAAGTCGGGTTGCTCCTCGCGCTCGGAGCGGCTGCCCGTCCCGCCGCGCTTGAGCGGCCGCATGCGTGCCACGTCGACCCGTTCGCCGATGACCAGCCCACCGGTGCCCATTGGCCCGTACAGCGACTTGTGGCCGGTAAAGGCCAGCAGGTCGATGGCGTCTGCCTGGACGTTGATGGGATAGGCGCCGCCGGTCTGCGCGGCGTCCACCAGTAGCAGCAGGTCATGCCGGCGGGCGATGCGGCCGACCTCGGCCACCGGCAGCAGCGTGCCGATGACGTTGGAGGCGTGATTGAGGACGATCAGCGTGGTCTGGGGGCGTATGGCGGTTTCCACGTCGGCCGGGTCCAGGGCGCCCTGGGGGGAACAAGGGACGACGGTCAGTTCGACCCCTTGTGCCTGCAAGGCTCGCAATGGGCGCATCACCGAGTTGTGTTCTATGCTGCTGGTGATGACGTGGTCGCCCGGGTGCAACAAGCCACACAGGGCCAGGTTGAGCGCCTCGGTCACATTGTGGCCGAAAACCACGTGTAGCGGGTCTGGGGCGTGGAACAGCTCGGCTATGGCTTCGCGGGCGGCGTACACGATGCGCGCCGACGCGACCGATAGCCGGTGGGCAGAGCGGCCGGGATTGGCGCCGACCGCGTTTATAAAATGGACCATGGCCTCGGCCACCCCGGGCGGCTTGGGCCAGGAGGTCGCGGCGCTGTCAAAGTAGATCATAGTGCCTCGCTTTCAAGTGCACGCCCGACAGGCGAAAGCTCGCTTTCGCCTGTCGGGCGTGGGGATTATTTGGTGAGGGTCAGTTTAAACTCGTCTCCTATCGCGGTGACGGTCACCTGGCAGCCCTCTTTTTCGGACGCGCGGCGCACATTCTCGCGTGAGGTCACGGTCTCGACCAGCACCTCGATGGGAAACGCGCCGTCCTTGATGGCTTTGCGGGCCATGATGACGGGCTGCGGGCAGGAAAATCCACGGGCATCTACTGTTTTTGCCATTTTTTCACTCTCC
>CAZSJU010000401.1:0-3006 GCA_964607235.1 uncultured Anaerolineae bacterium
CAAACTTGTAATCGCCCGAGTGGATGATCAAGCCCAGCGGCGTGGTGATGCCCAGGCCGACCCCGTCGGGGATGCTGTGACAGACGTGGTAGAATTCAATGTCAAAGGGGCCGATGGTGACCTGATCGCCGGCCTCGATAGTGTGGATTTTGGCTTGAGACAGCAGTTTGTCGCTGGAGCTTACCTTCGATCAACCCCCGCGTCAGCCGCGTGGCATAAATCGGCACGTTGATCTGTTGCAACACATAGGGCAACCCGCCGACGTGGTCTTCGTGGCCGTGAGTGAGGATGATCGCCCGCACCCGGTCCTTTTTATCCAACAGGTAGCCAAAGTCGGGGATAATATAGTCGATGCCCAGCATGTCGTTCTCGGGGAACATTAACCCGGCGTCTATGATGAGGATGTCGCGACCATACTCGATCACCATCATGTTTTTGCCTACTTCGCCCAGGCCGCCCAGAGGGATGAAGCGTAGTTTGTGGCTTGTCATAGGATTGGGTCCGTGTATGTTGTCAGGTTGGGGTAGGGGATAAACAAAACAGGCCCCGTGGGAACGTACACCAGCGGGGCCAGGACCGTCGTTACAAGCGTATCACACGCGCAGTTATTGTTTGATGACTTGTTTCGCCTGCGGCCCACGGTAGTTGTGTTCCAGCGTAAACTCGACGCGTTGGCCAGACAGCAGGTTTTTGATCCCATTGCCGCGAATAGCGGTATAGTGGACGAAAACATCTTGACTTTCCTCGCACTCGATCACGCCAAAGCCTTTGGAACCATCAAACCAGCGGACGGTCCCTTTTATCCGTTTTTCCATCTTGCTCCCCCTCATTTTGTTTGTCTAGACAGGCCCCGCAAGGCAGGAGCTGAAGAGACTCGTGCATCGTATCACAATTCGTACGGGTTGTCAAAAAGTAAAAAAGCCCCTGGCGCTACGCCAGGGGCTGTATGGGTGAACCGGCTAGTCCACGAGTGGTGCGTCAAGGGACGGCAAAGCGGAGACATTGCTTGCCTGGGGCCCCTTGGGTGTATCTTCGATGATGAACTCGACCCGCTCGCCTTCTTTCAGGTTGCGGTAGCCTTCGCCCTGAATGGCTGAAAAGTGGACAAAGATGTCCTCTTCTTGGTTATCGGGCTGGATAAACCCATAGCCTTTGACCCGGCTGAACCAGCGAACGGTGCCTTGTAAGCGATCTTCTGACATTAACGTACCTCCTTCAAAAAAACATAAAGCTAGGTGGGTGTGATTCTAAAAAAACTGCCAGATCTCCGAACGATCTGGCAGTTACTCTCTTGATGCTGCGATTCAGAACCGTTCCCAACCTTACGGGAGGACAAGGTATCATGGTTTCATCATGTTGTCAAGGTGATAGATTGATTTTGATTAATCCCGCCAACAGACTTGACGTCCACGGATGGAGATGCTATAGTATTCACGAGTTTGATGCAGCGGTTTCGCCATCTATGCCAAGGGGCGGCGCATGCGTGTGCGAGTCTTTGGCATCGTTCAGGCATATGGCCCCGTCGCCTTGGACTGGGTGGGCGCGCTTTATCAGGAAGGGTTTGTCGAGTGGGCTGAAAAGGCCTAGTCTGGGTTTTCAATATAGTACTTGAAAGGAGTGAACGATGCATACGCTTATTTTACGCAATAACCCGCGCAAGTCGCCCCGAGGGGAACGGTATACGATCGTGGTGGTGGGCGATAGCCCGATCAAGGCGGCCGTGCAAAAGTCCATTCAGGAGCTGGAGCAGCATCCGGCTCAGGACGCCCAGCGGTCGTTGATTGACATGTTGGGCCTCATTGAGCGCCATAACTTGCAGATCCGCTACACCGAACACGCTCACACAGAAGAAAAGCTGGAAGCCTGGATGTTTGTGCTACAGGGATAGTTTTAGCGCAGAGGAGGACGAGGGGTGACCGAGTCGCTGTGTCTGTTTGGCGGCGCGCTGGGCGTCATGCTGCTGGGGCTAGCCGGTGCTTTTTTGCCCCTCATTCCCGGCGTGCCGCTGGTGTGGTTGGGAGCGGTGGGTTATGGCTTGCTGGATGGCTTTCGCCATCTCAGCCTGCCCGCTTTTCTGGTTTTGACCTTGCTGGGCGCCGTCGGCACCACGGCCGAGCTATGGGCCACGCAGGTCGGCACCCGGGCCGGGGGAGCCTCAGGCTGGTCGGCGGCGGCCGGTTCGTGCCTGGGGGGGCTGCTGATGTTTTTCTTCAGCCTGCCCATCGCGCTGTTGGCGGCGTTGGGAGGGGTCTTTGGCGTCGAGTTGTGGCGGCGCAGAGATCCGAGGACGGCAGCACGAGGCAGTGGGGGCTGGTTGCTCGGTTGGACCCTGTCCGCCGTCGCGCAATTTGCGATTTCCTCTTTTATGATCCTCTTTTTTCTGTGGGCGACATTGTTTTGAGCATTTGTCATTTCGGTGCAAATGTGTATAATATAGAAAACTGGTGAAATAAAGTGTTGTTGTTTGTTAAAGATAGAGCAATTTCAATATAGACGGGTCGGGACGTTTGTTCAGTTGAGGGAAGTCAATATGGCAAAAAAAGGACCTGGAGGATACCGGGCGTGGACCGAGCAAGAAAACAACACTGTGATCAAGGCGCTGCGCCACCACACCAAGTTGCAAGATGTGGCCGATGAACTGGAGGGTACGCTTGACCGCTCGTGGAGCGCCATTATGAATCGGGCGCGCATCTTGAGCAAGGATGTGCCCGAGTTTCACATGGCCAGCACCCGCCGGCGTTGGACGGTCCAAGAGGACCGCTACCTGCGAGAGCATTGGGGGCAGCAGACGCCTGAAGAGGTCGCCGAACACCTGGACCGCAGTATGGGCGCGGTCAAGATGCGCGTGTCTGTGATGGGTTTTGCTCCCAAGAAGCGTCGCTCCTCGAAAAAGTAGTGGCGCCTGCAGCATAATTCTTGGCCTTTTCTAGGGCGGCCAGGGTTATATCGCAGCCGGATTTTTGGCTGCTACTTGTTGTGCATGATCGCGAGTCGCTCTCCATCTCG
>CAZSJU010000402.1:0-3003 GCA_964607235.1 uncultured Anaerolineae bacterium
TCTCAAGTGGTCTTGCTGGGCACGGGCACGCCCAACGCGGACCCGCAACGCGCCGGTCCCGCCGTCGCGGTCGTCGTGAACGACACGCCCTATCTGGTCGATTTTGGGCCGGGCGTGGTGCGCCGGGCGGCGGCAGCGCACGAACGCGGCATAGAAGGGCTGGCGGTGCCCAGGCTCAACCGCGCCTTTCTGACGCACCTGCACTCGGACCACACCGCCGGCTACCCCGACCTGATCTTGACGCCCTGGGTGCTGGGGCGCACGGCGCCCCTAAAAGTCTACGGCCCGGCGGGCACGCGCGAGATGACGGCACACCTCCTGGCCGCCTATCGCGAGGACATCCGCGAACGCCTGGAAGGACTGGAACCGGCCAATTCCACCGGCTACCAGGTTCAAGTGCGCGAGATCGCGCCGGGCCTGGTTTACCAGGATGAACACGTAAAAGTCGAGGCCTTTGCCGTCCAGCACGGCACGTGGCCCGCCTACGGCTACAAGTTTTACGCGCCGGACCGTACCATCGTCATCTCGGGGGACACGGCGCCCACGCCCGCGTGCGTGGCGGCCTATCGGGACTGTGACGTGCTGGTGCACGAGGTCTATTCTTCGCTCGGGTTCGCGACGCGCGCCTCGGCCTGGCAGCGCTACCACGCCAGCGTGCACACCTCGGCGCGGGAACTGGCCGCGATGGCGACCCAGGCCCAACCGGGGCTGTTAGTCCTGTATCACCAGCTCTTTCACGGCGTGTCCGAGGAAACGCTGTTGAAAAAAGTCCGGGAGAGATACGCGGGCCAGGTGGTCTCGGGCCAAGACCTGGACGTCTATTAGCCTACAACAGTCAGCGCGTGCGGGTGACCTTGCGCAATCCCTCGGGATGATCGGGATCGTGCCCCTTGATCAGTGTCAGGTGCAACGCAAAGAGTTGACCGGGGACGACGGCCACCAGGGGCGACAGCCACTCTGGTATCTCTCCCAGCAACGGCAGTGGCCTGACGGCCTCGGCCAGCAAATCCTGGCGATCCGAGATGATCAGTAGCTCGGCCCCGCGTGATTTCAACTCGAGGCTAAAATCGCGCATCGTGTCAAACATCGCCCCGCTGGGCGCGACGACCAGCGCCGGAAAGCCGCTCCCCACCACGGCGATCGGCCCGTGCATAAAGTCGGCCGAAGAGTAAGACTCGGCCACGAGATAGTTGAGCTCTTTGAGCTTGAGGGCGATCTCGAAAGCGGTGGCATAATTGTAGCCCCGCCCCAGGACGACACACGACGTCATGTAACGATAGCGCTCTACTACCTCGGCGACCTGCGCCTCGCGCTCCAGGACCCGGGCCACGGCCTGCGGCACGCGGCGCAACGCCTCCAAGCGCTCGGCGTCCTCCGCCAGGCTACAGGAGAGCAAGGCCAGCGTGGCCAGTTGGGCGGTGTAGGTCTTGGTGGCGGCCACCGCGCGCTCCTCGCCGGCGTGCAAAGAAATGACATAATCCGCCTGGCCTGCCAGAGGCGAATCGGGATCATTGGTGATGACCAGCGTCGGCGCGCCCTGTCGCCGGCCTTCGGCCAGGACGGCCACAATGTCGGGCGACTGGCCCGATTGGGAGATGCCGACGAGCAGCCCCCCCGCCAGACGCGGCGGCGCGCCATAGACGCTGAACAACGACGGCGTGGCCAGCCCCACCGGCAGGCGATTGTGCGCCCCCAGCAAGTACTGCCCGTAACGGGCCGCATTGTCGGACGTCCCCCGCGCGGCGATAATGACATACTGCAGCCCCCGCGCGCGCAGGTCGCGCGCGATGCGCTGGACCGCCGGATACGCTTGTTCCAACAACGCCGTCAGGACGTGCGGTTGCTGGCGAATCTCGTCTTGCAAAATGGACATCGGTTCCCTCCTCCTAGATGTCCGGCAACATTACTTTGGGTGAGGAGTGAGCACCCCCAGGTGCGGGTTTCTCGGACAGGCAGAGACCGGCACGTGGGCATACCCTACTCTTCGGATTTTAGTCAAAAGAGCGCGGCGGCGATAGTCTCGCCAACCGCGCTTGCACGTCCCGCGCAAACCGGTCCATAAACGCTTGCACATAGTCCGGTATCGACGATATAGACATGGACCTGTCTTGCATCAAGGGTGTCAGGTCCATGGCAAACGTCATCCCGCTGACCACGTCGGCCTCGTGCGTGGCGTGATAGGTCGCGTTGGCGCGCCGCCGGCCCATGCTCGCCAGGTCATAGCGCTTTCCGCCGCAGATTTGCGAGTCAAACACGCCCAGCAAAGCCCGCTGGAGGCTTTTGTGGGCCGAACAGTCAAAAGCCACCTTGTCCCGGTCCACCAGCCAGTCCAGGTCGCGCCACACCTCGCACCCGTACAGGTGGGAGGGGCGCGCCGCTTCCGGGAGTCCGCGGATCGCCTCCACGACCCTGAGCGCCACGGCGACGTGCGTGTCGTGCTCGTCGGCCAGGTTGTGAGTGTACACGATCTCAGGGCTGGCGACGGTTAGCAATTGCGCGATGTCCTGCACCAGGTCCGGGTTGGCCCCATCTTTGACCGCCGCGCTGGGATAGTCGAGCAGCGCCTGCGCGGCATACTCGCCCACCAGCGCCGCTTTCTTTTGCTCTTTGGCCCGTACCCTGCGCATCGCCTCGTCGGTATAGTCCTGGTACAAGCCATCGCGCGGCGACCCGCTGCCGTCGGTGACGAGCACGCCGCTGAACCAGCGGTCCTCGCGCTGGAAACAGCGCAAGATGCCGTCGATGGCCATGATCTCCAGGTCATCCGGGTGGGCGCCGATGGCCATGTGCGTCGTGCGGGCCAACGCCGCCGGGAGCGGCATGCCATCAGGGACAAATATTTCCGCCGTATCGCGCTTGAGCTCGATCAAATTACCCCTCCAGGTGCCCGGCACTCACTGACGCTAACAAGTGCCGGGCACCTTGCGTCTCTTGCCATATATACCGCTTTTCAAATCGCCTGTCAATCGAAACCCACGACGTCCGTCGTGCGGAGGTTCACAG
>CAZSJU010000403.1:0-2990 GCA_964607235.1 uncultured Anaerolineae bacterium
CGGGAGGACGGGCTATGGGATACTCGCAATGACAGATTTGGAATTGCTGGAGAGTTGCACACCTTGCCAATTCCCTTTATACTTTGTAACGACTCGGCCCCACGCTGCCCAATGGGTCTACATTTGTGTCAAAATTTGAATTTTCGGCGTTGAGCACCAGGCTGAGCCGTGACGATCATTTGAGACGCCGTCTTTAAGCAAGGCCACGTCGAAGGCGGGTGGCCGAGGGACACTGAATGGAACGATTACTGTTAGCTATTGCAAAAAGGGTATGGCCCGAGCTAGAGACCCGGCAGGGGATCGAGCGATCGGCGGGGTTGGTCAACCTCGCCACGCTTTTGTACAGCCTCCCCCTGGCCCTGCTAGGGCTGGTGTGGCTGGTGGCCTGCACGGACCTGACGCTGATGCGCGAGGAGTGGCTGACGCTGGCGGTCTTGCTGTCCTTGATCTTTTTGTTTCAGCGCCTGCGTTTTTTCTTGTTTATGGAAGTGGGCGAGACGACGTTTAGTTCCAGCGGCGCGCTGGACGACATCGTCGCCTGGTGCGGGGCGTTGTTGCTGGGGCCGAGTGCCTTGTGGATGGGCCTACTATGGGTGTTGTTTGATTTTGGCCGGCACTGGTCACGGACGGAGGACCCGGGCGAGCGTTGGAATCTGGCCCGCAACTTGACGCTGGAAACGATCCACGCGACGCTGGTCAGCCTGGCCGCCCTGGCATTGTACGGACGCTGGGGGGGTAGCGTGCCTCTGCCTGATTTGTCGCTCGCGTCACTCGCTATCGGGCTATATGCGACGGGAGCGCGAGCATTGTTGCTGTTTATCAGCTATGCCCCGTTTATCGTCTATATGGGCCTGCGCGCCGTTGATTTGCAATCCAGCCCCTCATCCCTCAAATCTTTCGCCTGGATCACCCTGGTCGGGCTGGTCGCGCCAGCGTTGGGCTCACCCTTTGCCATCCTGGCCGCGGGCCTGTACAGCCAAAGTGGCTGGGCGGCCTTCTTTTTTTTCGTCGCCGGCCTGTCATTGGTCAGTGGGCTGACCCGCCAGTTGAGCCAGGCGGTGAACCGCAGCCACCAACGCTCCCGCGAGTTGGCCCAACTGGAACGGTTGAGTCGCGCGATCCTGGACGCGCCACCGGACACATCCACCCTGCCCAGTGTGTTGCGCGAACACGTCCCCAACATGTTTCCCAAAACGCGCATAGAGATCTGTCGCTTCCCCGACCAGGTCTTGTTACACTATCCCGAGGAATGGCCGCCGCTGCCGGCGACGGTCTGGGAATGGCTGCGCGAGCGTGACACGGCCCACCATTTTGCGCCACGGGCCATCCAGCCCTGGGACAGTCAACGGGCCGAGAGGGCGCTGGTGCTGGCGCCGGTGTTGGACAGCCAGACCGGCGCACCGGTGGGCGGCATTTACGTCGCGCCACGGCGCGACGTGATCGAGGCGGAAAAGCTGTTGCCGGCGGTGCAATCGCTGGCCGCCCAGGTCGCCTCGGCGCTGAAAAATGCCCAGATGTACACCCAGACGCTGGCGCATCAAAGGGCCGAGCAAGAGTTGGCCCTGGCCGGGGAAATACAGTCCCGCTTTTTGCCCACCGAGCTGCCGCAGGTGGCGGGTTGGCAACTGACCGCGGCGCTCCAACCCGCCCGCCAGACCTCGGGCGATTTTTACGACGTGATCCCCCTGCCCAACGGGCGCCTGGGGCTGTTGGTGGCGGACGTGGCCGACAAGGGAACGGCGGCGGCGCTGTTTATGGCCCTGAGCCGCACATTGATCCGCACCTACGCCGTCGAGCACCATGCCCGGCCGGATTTCGCGCTGCGGGTGGCCAACAACCGCATCCTGATGGACACCCACACCGACCTGTTTGTCACCATCTTTTACGGCGTCCTGGACCCGCGCAGCGGCAAGCTGACCTACTGTAACGCGGGCCATAACCCGCCCTATCTGTTCAGCGGCCGCAATGGCGACGCGGCCCAACGGCTGACGCGCACCGGGATCCCCTTGGGCATATTCAAGGGCGAGACCTGGGAGCAAAAGGTGGTGCGGATCGAGCGGGGCGACATGCTCTTGCTGTACACCGACGGCATCACCGAGGCCCAGGATCACCAGGACGTGTTCTTTGGCGAGGGGCGGTTACGCCAGGTCGCGCAGCGCTGCCGGGGATGCGCGGCCCAAGAGATCCAGGACAATCTGCTGCACGAGGTCAGCGCCTTTGTGGGCAATGCGCCCCAATTTGACGACATCACGTTGATGGTCGTGGTGCGGGAGGAGTGAACGTGACGCTCAATCTCAAGCCGTTGCGCTTTATCAGTGAGCCGATCGAGGCGCACTTTGACCGGCCGCCGGCCCTGGAAAAGCGGCCCGGCTGCCCGGACGCCTTTACCTGGCGCGAGGCACGCTACCCGGTAGCCGAAAAGCTGGCCGAGTGGCACGACTATCAGCGGCGCGGCAAGATGGCGGTGAACATGCGCCCGCAGCACGCGGCCCGGGCGTCACGTCGGGGGTCCTGGGGCGTCGGGCGCGACTATTTCCGCGTGCGCGTGGCTGATGGTCGAGTCTTTGAACTGTACTATGACCGCGCGCCGGAGGACGTCGACCACCGCAAGGGCGGCTGGTTCTTGTTCCGCGAGTTGGCGCCTGCCTGATGCCCGCCCTGGATCCCGCACGGCTGGACGCCTACCGCGCCCGCACCTTTTGCTGGCATCAAGATCGCCTGCAGACCATAGAAGACGCGGTCCGGTTTGTGAACGCGCGCGGCATGGTCTACTTTTGGCCCATCAAAGGCGTCACCCTGCCCAACTTGTGGACCGCCGTGGCCGGCAACCGGCCCGTCGCGGACGCGCACGACGACCCGGGCCACGTGACCTGGGGCTGGAAGGACGAGATGCTGGACCAGCGCCGCTGGTACTATGCCAAGGTGCTGCGCGGCAAATCTACAATGATCGCGCTGGACGTCGTGCCTTATTTTTACGCTTTGAGTGAGAA
>CAZSJU010000404.1:0-2967 GCA_964607235.1 uncultured Anaerolineae bacterium
GCGGGCGGCACGCGAGATCGCCGCTACGTCCTGCCGGCGCAGGACGTACTCACGTTGCCTGTGGACAATATCACCGCCGAACGATTAGCCGAATACATCTGCGGCCAGTTTATCGACGCGCTGACCGCGTCTGCGACCCAAAAAGAAGTAGAGCTGTCCAACCTGACGGCAGTGACCATCGGCGTCCAAGAATCGCCCGGCCAGACCGCCTATTATCGACATAATCTGTCCCAGGAGTAAGCCTTATGAAAATCGCTTGGGGTATCACCGGGGGTGGCCATCTATTAAAAGAATGCGTCGACCTGATCTTGACGCTCCCAGCGGTCGACGTCTTTCCCTCCCGTGCGGCCCAAGAAGTCCTACGCATCTATCGTCTACAGGAGGCGTTGAGCCAGACCAAGGGCGCCATCGTGCGGGACAAAATGGCCAGTTCACCCATTGTAGGGCGTTTCGCCAGTGGCAGCTATGATTTGCTGGTGATCGCGCCGGTTACTTCTAATTCGGCGGCGAAATTTGTGTGCGGCATTTCGGATTCTCAGGTCAGCAATCTATTCGCTCACGCGAACAAGTGCCGGGTCCCAATCATCGTCCTGCCGACCGACGTCGCCCCCGAGATGGACACGGTGACGCCTGACGGCAAGGTCATCAAGGTCTATCCGCGCGCCATCGACCTGGCCAACACCGCTCGCCTGCGCGAGTTCTCCGGCGTCACTGTGGCAGGCAGCATCGAGGAACTCCAAACATGCTTGACTACCTATTTGTAACCGGCCGGTTGGCCGCCCAGGCGCTACAAGACACCCTCAAACAGATGACGTCGGACGAGTACGCGACCGCTTTAAATTTAGAGTACGAGGTGATTGTCTTGAACGCCTCGGTGGCGGCGCTGATGGACACGCACTGGATCACGGAACAACTGATCCCTGAAGCCGCTTCCGCTCATCAGGATGCGGCCGCTTCCAGTGCCGCTTTTGCTTCCAGGTATAAACAGATCATGATCTCTGGCTGGTGCCAGGGTGACCTGGCCTTGATTGAGGACAGGACGGGCTGCCCGGTGGTCCTTGGACCCAAGGATCTAAAGGACCTGCCCGTCTTTTTTGGCCACGAGCGGATATTGGCCGGTTATGGACAATATAAGGTCAAGATCCTGGGCGAGATTGCCGAAGCCTATCATATGCCCTGGGAAGAGATCCTGGCCCAGGCCGAGTATTATCGCGCCAGCGGGGCGGACGTCATCGACCTGGGTTGCCCGGTCCACGGGGGCTTTGACGGCGTGGGACCTGTCGTGTCCCGCTTGAAGGAACGGGGCTTTACCGTCAGCATTGATACTTTTGACCCGAGCACCATCCTAGAGGCGGACGCGGCCGGCGTGGACCTGTTGCTGAGCATCAATGCACAAAATATGCACCTGGCGCCCCAGTTGCGTTGCAAGGTGGTCGTGATCCCCGATTTCGATACTGACTCTACGAGCAGCACGGGCCAGGAGGGCGACCAGGCGCTGGCATCGTTGGAGCGAAACGTCGCCCAACTGGAGACATGGGGCGTGCCGTATATCATTGACCCCATCCTCAACCCGCTAGTCTTTGGCTTTACCGCGTCGCTAAACCGCTTTTACGAGGCGAGGCAGCGGTACCCCGACACGGAAATGCTGATGGGCCTGGGGAACTTGACCGAGCTGACGGACGCAGACAGCACCGGTATTAACGCCCTGATGATGGGCGTCATCACCGAGCTGGGCATCGACTATGTCCTGACCACAGAGGTCATCAGTTGGGCACGCGGCGCGGTGCGCGAACTGGATCACGCCCGCAAGCTGATGTATTATGCGCAGCAGAACCGCGTGTTGCCTAAAGCGTTGGACTATAGCCTGGTCACAATCAAGGACCCGCCCTACGAGTCTTATACCGAGGCGGAGCTGCGGCAGATGCAGCGTCAGGTCCAGGACCCGAACTTTCGCATCTTTACTGCCGGGTCGTGGATTTACGTCTTTAACCGTGATCTGTTTATCCGCGGCCAGCGCCCGGAAGAGATCTTTGCACAACTGGAGGTGGACGAGGCCTCGCACGCCTTTTACCTGGGCCGGGAGTTGGAAAAAGCGGCGTTGGCCGTGCAATTGGGTAAAAAGTACATCCAGGAAACGCCGCTGCGCTGGGGCTATTTGAGTCCCGAGGAGCCTACAACCTGATGGGCCGGGACGTTCGAGCGGTCGGCATTGATCCGGGCACGGTGAGCTTTGATGTATTTGGGATCGAGAGTGGGCCTGAAGGTGGGGTCGAAGGCGAGCGTGTCTTTTTGGACACCAGTCTGCCCTCGGCTCAGATCAAAGCCGAGCCCAAGTCCTTGCTAGAAGTGTTGCACGCGGCCGGGCCGGTCGACATGATCGTGGGGCCGTCGGGCTATGGTTTGCCCTGGACCCGCGCCGAGGACCTGAGCCCCGCACAGGTCGACCTGTTGCTGCTGAGCGGGAAACAGGCCGATGGGCCAGAGACCGACACGATCATTGGCGGCATGCGCAAACTGGTTTATCTGCTCCAAGAGAGCGGGCTGCCGATCCGTTTCGTGCCCGCCGTGATCCACCTGCCCACGGTGCCGCCGCATCGCAAGGTCAATCGGATCGACATGGGCACCGCCGACAAGCTGTGCGCCGTGGTGTTGGGCGTGTACGATCAGGCGCGGCACCTGGGCATCCCTTTTGCACAAACCTCGTTCATCTATTTGGAACTGGGTGGCGCGTTTACGGCGGTGGTTGCGGTCCAGGACGGCAAGATCGTGGACGGCCAGGGCGGCAGTTCAGGCAGCCTGGGCTACCGGGCTATGGGCGCGATGGACGGGGAACTGGCCTATCTGTTGGGTCGCTTTTCCAAAGGGACGCTGTGTAGCGGCGGCATGGCACACATTGCCGGACAACCGGACCTGCCGGCTCCGGATCTGGCAGCGCTGGTCCAGACCGACGCGCGCGCGCAGATCGCC
>CAZSJU010000405.1:0-2963 GCA_964607235.1 uncultured Anaerolineae bacterium
CGCCGCTGGACCGGGCGATCACCGAATGGGAGTACGAAGCGGTGCTGGAAATGGCGCTGGACCTGGGGCTGGAGCGCTGTTTCGTGCAAGAGGTAGAGAGCCAGGCGGCGTTCCTCCCCGATTTCAATCGCACGGACCCCTTTGGGAGGTGAAATGCCAAAGTCAGGAGAGATTGCTTCTTCTCCCTACAGTCGGCTCGCAATGACGCACACCGGCGCCTTACATCCGTCATTGCGAGGAGCGTCTTTTTGCGACAAAGCAATCCCCCTGTCGCATCGGAGGAGTGCCGGCTCCTGCGCAAGGCCCGCGCCTGGGGGTGCTTCACTCCTCGCCCGAAACATCTTGTATATCAAGTCCATGGCTGCTCTATACCGCGCTCTCGACCCGCTGCTTGAGGGTGCGCAGCATCTTTTGCTCCATGATGAAAGAAACCGGTTCGGTGAACACGCGCCACATCAAGAAATTGGCCAGGCCGGGTTCATAGTCACTGCGCTGGCGGCTGATCAGCCGTGTACTGCCGTCCGACTGCCGCTCGAGGGCAAACGTCCAGCTCGCCGGCCCGGGTTCTTGGGTCTGCGGATCGCGGCCACGCAGCACTAGGGCGCGTTCGGACTGGATTTCCGCGACGGTGTAAAAGGGATAGCCCTCCGGCCCCATGCGGATCTCGTCCCCCACTTGCAGATCCTGGTATTCGGGCAGGATGCGGTCCGCGTTGTGGATGTCACAGCCCGCCAGGTTCTCCAGCGCCTCATAGCTGTACATCCCGCCCCGCCCCTGGCCCAGTTGGGCAAGCCAGGGCCAAACCTGATCCGGGGTGGCCTGGATGGTGATGGCGCGGGTCGCGTCCAATTTGGGTTGCGGCACGATGTCGTCCCCCGGCAGCGGTTGCCTCACTTCTTCGCCGGTCGCGCCCCAGCGCCGGTGCCAGGGCAGGATCAGCCCCACGTAGGCCGGGATGAGCGCCGCGCCAACCAGCGCCCCGGCAAAGAAAAGCGGTTTGGATTTGTTGTCCATTGTTTCCCCCTTGGTTTATGTCAATAGGCTGGTGTCACACATCCTGTTGTACCTCAGATGCGGCCCATTATACACAAAGGTGCGTCGGCTGTCATCCGGCCCCGGTCAGTGTGACGCTGTCAGGCATAGCGCGCCCGCATTGCCTGGGAGACGTCCACCGTCAGCGCCAGGATGTGCTCTGCCAGCTCTACGGACAATGTGCCCAGGCCGCAGGACGTGGTGACCAGCGACGCCTGTAAGATGTCGTCGCGGTGGAGGCCCTTTTGCACCAGCAGGTCCATGGCGCCCAGCAGCCGGTCTACCAGCGTGTCCACCGTCTCGTCGTAGGCGTCCGGCGTGTTGGGCGTGATGCCCCAGGCCAGCGTGCCGCCCCGCTCCAGGAACGCGGCGACCTGCTCGGGATACAGCGCCAGATTGACCGCGTAGGCATAGGCGTCAAAGTTTAGAATGTCCACCGAGGTCTCTAGCAGCAGCGACCAGTCGGTGTTGCCGCAACAGTGTACCATTTTGAGGCCCTGGATGCCGGAAAAGACTTCCTCTAGCAGCTCGATGACCTGTTCGCGTCCCAGCGAGACATAGGCCGAGCCAAAGGAGGACATGTAGGGCTCGTCCACCGATATGATTGTGCGGGCGCAAACCTGGCGCAGCGCCCGCTCTTGCCAGCGCGCCTGGAGCCGCAGGTGCTTGGCGATGGCGTCGGCCAGCACCTCTTCGTAGAGGATGGGCCGGCGATTTTGGTCCACGACGGTCAGGCCCCAACTGATCGGCCCGGTGACCTGGCCCTTGACCCAATCCGGGGGCGGGTCCAATTTGGGCGCCTGCGCCAGGAAGCGATGTAACCCCAGGGCATAGTCGGGCGCCGTTTCGCCATAGGACAGGTCGTCTTCCAGGTAGGCCATGTACAATGCTTCCAGCCCCGGGTCCAGGTCCTGCGCCCGGTCGACCCAGATGCGCTCCGCTTCCAGCACGACACCGGGAAAGCGCGTGCTGTATTGGGCATACATGTTTTCTTTAAAGGTGCGGCGCGGCAACTGCGGCCAGCCGGGCATGTCGGGAAAGTGCGTGAAGGTGAGCTGGCACGCCCGGTCGGCACCGGTGTGCGGGAGGCTGCCAATGGGCAGCGTCCTTAATGCCGGATGGAAAGTAGACATTGGGACCTCCTACCCCTAGTTTACCACAAACCGGGAAATAGGCGATAGCGCACCCGCTGGGTGTAGGCACGATAGCCCTCTAGCTCGCGTTGCAGGGTGCGGTCCTCCAGCGCCGTGCGCAGGACGATGACGCTGACCGTGAGCGCCGTCGAGAACAGCGCCCACAGCGCGCCCAACATGAGCGGCACTGCCAGCTCGTACAAGATCGCACCCGCATAGCCCGGATGGCGCACATAATGATAGGGACCACTGGAAATGACCGTGTGTCCCCGTTCCTTCTGGATGCGGACCAGCCCTGAAAAGAACTTGTTGGTCAAGACCGCCCAGTCTGTCAGCGCCAGCGCCGCGACCAGCAGCAGCGCCGCGCCGAGCTGTAGCGCCGGCGGCAACGGCGGCGACCAGCCGTAACGCTCATCCAATCCGATCAGTGTCATGGTCACGATGGGGCCGCCCCGCGCCATCCAGATGGCCAGAGCGATGTCCCACTTTTTTGCCCCGGCTTGCAGCCCGGCGCGCTCCTCGATCAGCTCAGCCGGCATCAGCCACGACAGGATCAGGGTAGAGAGCGAGACGAGACCCAGGTAGACCCAGGCCATCCCCCAATCCAGACGGCCTGATGAGAGGAACAGGATGACCCCGAGGACAGCGACAAAGGCCCAGCTTTTTAGTAGTCCCTTGACGACGTCGCCGGTCCGCTTGGTCGGGGTGTCCGGTTGGTTGGGCGGTGTGGGGGGGTTCATTTGTTTGTAAGCGTTCAGGGGGGATCCCCCATCGAATTCTAAGCAATTTCTAGCGTTT
>CAZSJU010000406.1:0-2950 GCA_964607235.1 uncultured Anaerolineae bacterium
CCAGATCTCATCAAGGATGTAAAAAATGAAACGTTTATCGCGCTCCCTTCTCTCCCTCCTGCTCTGTGCGCTGCTGGGCAGCGCACTGCTCAGCGCGTGCGGCGGGGCCGCCGATTCTACCCAACCCCAACCATCGACCACGTCCGCTTCTGAGGCAGGCGTGACGGTGGTAGATGCCCTGGGCAACACCGTCCAACTCTCCCAGGCGCCTCAACGCATCGTCGTGGCCGGCCGGGGCATCTTTATGGTCGTCGATGCGCTGTACACCTTTCCCCAAACCAAGGAACGCTTGATCGCGCTGGCCAGCGGCGGGCAAATCACCAACGGCTTTTTGGACCTGCTCGACCCCACGCTTGGCGAAAAGAGCACCCTGCAAAGTGACGCCGGCCCCGAACAAATCGCGGCCGCCAACCCCGACGTGGTCGTGCTGAAAAGCTACATGGCCGAAGCGCTGGGCAAACCGCTGGCGGAACTGGATATCCCGGTGGTCTATGTGGATTTTGAGACGCCCGAGGGCTACCAGCGCGACCTGAGCACGCTGGGCCAATTGTTCCAGGACCCGGCGCGCGCCCAACAGGTCAAGGACTTTTACCAATCGCGCGTGGACCGCGTCTCGACGGCGCTGGACGGCCTGGACGAGGAAAAAAAGCCGCGCGTGCTGCTGCTCTACTATAACAGCCGGGACGGCGAGGTCGCCTTTAACGTTCCACCCACGAGCTGGATGCAAACGATGCTGGTCGAGATGGCCGGGGGGCGCCCGGTCTGGGCGCAGGCCCAACTGGGCAACAGTTGGAACAAGATCAGCTTTGACCAGATCGCCGCCTGGGATGCGGACCACATCTATATCACGGCCTATTTTGACGACACCGAACAGGTCGTCGCGCAATTAAAAGATAACACCGAGTGGCAAGCGTTGCGCGCCGTGCAGGACGGTCACCTGTACGCCTTTCCCGGTGACTTTTACAGTTGGGACCAGCCCGACACGCGCTGGGTGCTAGGCCTGACCTGGCTGGCAAAGCAGCTCCATCCCACGCGCTTGCCCGACCTGGACGTAATGGCGGAAACCCGCGCTTTTTACGAGCAACTGTACGGCCTGGACCAGGAGGCCTATCAACAGATCATAGAGCGCCTGACCGGAGACTTGCCTTGAAATGGAGCGGTCAGACCTGTTCCCCGCCCGCCCAATGCGGGCACACCCTGCCCGCCCAGTGCGGGCGCACCCTGCCCCATCGGGCGGCCTGGGGGCTGGCGCTGCTGTTGGCTGCCAGCGTGATCCTGTCCCTACTGATGGGGCGCTACCCGGCGCCGGGCTTGCTCTCGCCGGCGCGGTTGATGGAGGACCGGCTGGCGCAGCGCCTGGTGATGAACCTGCGCCTGCCGCGCATGCTGACCGCGCTGCTGCTGGGCATGTCGCTCTCGGCCGCCGGCACCGTGTTCCAAATGATTTTCGCCAACCCCCTGGTCGAGCCGGGTTTTTTGGGGGTGTCGCAAGGGGCCGCCTTTGGCGCGGCCTTTAGCATCATCTTTATGAGCCATGCCGCATGGCTGGTCCAGGCCTCAGCGGCGCTGTTTGCCTTTCTGGGCCTGGGACTGTCCTATGTGCTGGCGCGGCGGGTGCGCTTTGGGGGCTGGGTGTTGCGCCTGGTGCTGGCGGGCATTGCCGTCTCGGCCATGTTTTCCGCCGGCCTGGGTGTGCTCAAATACGTGGCCGACCCCTTGAACCAATTGCCCGAGATCACGTTCTGGCTGCTGGGCGGGCTGTGGAGCATCACCTGGGACAAACTGCTGTCCATCCTGCCGGCGGCCGTGCTGGGCCTGAGCGTGATGTATGCCATGCGCTGGCGACTCAACCTGCTGGCGCTGGACGACGAGACCGCCTTTTCGCTGGGCATCTCGCCGGGGCGCGAACGGGCGCTGCTATTGTTCGCGTCGGTGACGGCCACGGCGGCCGTCATCTCGGTCAGCGGCATGGTAGGCTGGATCGGGCTGCTCGTGCCGCACCTGGCGCGCCGGCTGTTCGGCGCCGACGCGCGCCGCTCGTTGCCGGCCAGCATAGTCATCGGCGGCCTGTTTGCGCTGCTGTGCGACAACCTGGCACGCACGCTGCTGGCGGGCGAGATCCCGCTGGGGATCCTGACCTCGCTGGTCGGCGCGGCGTTGTTCATGGCCCTGATGATGACGCACAATGTGCGGGTGCAACGATGAGCCGGCCGTTGATCGCCTTTCAGGACGTGACCTTTGCCTACGCGCAGCGCGCCGCGCCCGTGCTGCAAAAGTTCTCGCTGACGGTCCCCCCCGGCAGCGTCACGGCCATCCTGGGCCCCAACGGCGCGGGCAAGACCACGCTGCTGCACCTGAGCATGGGCTGGCTCCAGCCCCAGGGCGGCCGGGTGCTGTTGGACGGGCGCCCGGTGTCCGGCTATGCCCGGCGGGAACTGGGGCGCTGGATGGGGCTGGTTCCGCAGAGTGAGCACGTGCCGTTCGAGTACTCGCTGCTGGAATACGTGCTGCTGGGGCGCGCGCCCTATCTCAAACCGCTAGAGATGCCCAAGGTCGAGGACTGCCAGGTGGCGCTGCAGGCGCTGGCGCAGGTGGGACTGGACGCCCTATACGAACGGTCCATCACGACGCTCAGCGGCGGCGAGCGACAACTGGTGCGGGTGGCCCGCGCGATGGCTCAACAGCCGCGCCTGCTGCTGCTGGACGAACCGACCTCGCACCTGGACCTGGGCAACAAGAGCCGGTTGCTACGATTACTACACGAACTAACCGCCCAGGGCGTGAGCATCGTGCTGACCACCCACGAGCCCGAAGTGGCCGCCGCCGTCGCCACCCACCTGGTGATGATGCGCGACGGGCAAGTGTTGCACAGCGGCCCGCTGCACCAAACCCTGACCGGCGAGCGCCTGAGCGCCACCTATGGCATCGACGTCCAGGTCAAACACGTCGA
>CAZSJU010000407.1:0-2926 GCA_964607235.1 uncultured Anaerolineae bacterium
GTGAGCGACATGCAAGAGATCATGAGCTATGATGTTTTTGCGACGCCGGGATTGGTGGTCGATGGCAAGGTGGTGGTGGCAGGTCGGGTGCCTGACAAGACAGAGATCACCACAATGATCACCTCGTTACTGGCCAAAGACGAGGCATAGGTCTCTCACAGGGCCGGAGCAAAGGTCCTTTGCACGGCCGCGTCAGGCTGTTTTTGGGCGCGGCCGTGCCAGTGGAACCCAACCAGGGGAAAAAAGATGATGATCGAAAAGTACGATCTAAAAGTATTTACGCCGCCCTGTGACCCTGGCGCGCCCAAATTTGCCGCCCTGGCTCGCTTGACAGTAGACATTAGCGCGGTGCTGCCTTATCTCAACGCAACGTTGCCGGGAGCGGTTTATAACTCGCAGGGGCCCTCACTGACGTGGAAAAAAGGTGGGCGCAACATTGCCTTTCATCCTTACGAGATCGCGGTTGGCAACCTGGAGGACCGGGATGGCGCCGTCAAGGTGATTGAGGGATTGATCAAAAAGGTCAATCGAACCTGGGAGCGACGGAAAGAGATCACACCCGACCATACCATGCACCGCCGTCCCGCACCCTTGGAGGTTTACCGGCTCTTGCCTGGCGCCAACTGCAAGGAATGTGGCGAGCCCACCTGTTACGTCTTTGCCCTCAAGCTGGTGGCCGGGCATGCCCAACTCGCCGACTGTAGCGCATTACACACGCCCGAGTGCGCAGCCCAGTTGGCCCAATTGCGCGCGATAACCGGTCACGCGCCGGCGATTGGATCTTGACCCATCGTCATCGAGCCCAAACCCAGCAGGGTTGATCCTGTCACGCCCCCCTTTTAACCCCATACAAGCCGGATGGATTCTCTACGTCCCACAACCAGGCGCATTTCGCGCTCCGCATGTTCCCCCTTCCTCGCCCGTTTGTGGTAAAATAGACGAACGTAAGGTTGAAACAGGAGGGAACCATGCACGTTCATCTAGCTTATGGCCGTGACGGGCTGGACGTCGAACTACCATCGCACGTCACCATTGTCGAGTCCCGATACACTCCGGGGCTGCCCGACGAGGCGGGGGCGATCCGCCAGGCGCTGGATGCCCCCATCGGCACACCACCGTTACAAGAGTTGGTACAAGGGGGGGACCGGGTAGTCATCGTTCACAGCGACCTGACCCGCCCAATGCCCAACGAGCGGGTATTGCCCGTGCTATTGGCCGAGTTGGAAGCGGCGGGCGTGCGGCGCGACGACGTCACCTTGCTCAACGGCCTGGGCACCCATCGCCGCCAGACGCCGGAAGAGCTGGTCGGGATGTTGGGCCAAGAGATCGTCGATCGCTATCGCTGTTTACAACACGACGCCGAGGATGATGAAAATCTGGTCGCGCTGGGCAAAACCCGGTTCGGCCATCCGGTGCGGGTCAACCGCACCTACATGGCGGCCGGCGTCAAAATCTTGACCGGTTTTATCGAGCCGCACTTTTTCGCCGGGTTCAGCGGCGGTCCCAAGGCCGTGTTGCCCGGCATCACCGACATGGCGAGCGTGCTGGGTAACCACGGCGCAGAGATGATCGGTCACCCGGGTGCGACCTGGGGCGTCGCCGAGGGAAACCCCATCTGGGAAGAGATGCTAGAAGTCGCGCTAAAAACCGCGCCCACCTTTTTGCTCAATGTCACGCTGAACCGCGCGCGCGAGATCACGGGGGTCTTTGCCGGCGACCTGCGCCAGGCGCACGCCGAGGGACGCGCGTTTTGCCGCCAGTCGGCCATGATGCCGCTAGCGCACCCCTTTGACATCGTGCTCACCACCAACTCGGGCTACCCGTTGGACCTGAACCTGTACCAGGCGGTCAAGGGCATGTCGGCGGCCGCGCGCATCGTCAAGCAGGGCGGCAGCATCATCATCGCGGCCGAGTGTTGGGATGGCTTGCCCGAGCACGGCCAATACGCGAACCTGTTGCGTGAGGCCGACTCGCTTGAGGGATTGTTGGCGCGCATCGAGGCGCCGGGCTTTGCCTGCCCGGACCAGTGGGAAGCGCAAATTCAAGCGCTGATCCAGCGCCAGGCCGACGTGTACGTCTATAGTGACGGGTTGAGCGACGCGCAGATACGCGAGGCGTTGCTGACCCCCTGTCACTCGATCGAGGACACGTTGGCCGAGTTGTTGGCGCGTCACGGCCCCGATGCCCGGGTGTGCGTCATGCCCGAAGGGCCGTTGACGGCCCCCTATATCAGCGGCAGCGCATAGCATGGCGGTGTCTGAAGCGATGTCTGAGGATTTGACGCCCTGGCAGGTGCTGCGCACCCGTTCGGTGTTGGACTGTACGCCCTGGTTTCACGTGGTGGCGGACGACGTGGCGTTGCCCGACGGCCAAATCATCGAGGGGTTTTACCGCATCGAGACCATGGATTTCACAATGATCTTTCCCCTGCGGGCTGACGGCCAGGTATTGACGTTGCGCGGCTACAAGCACGGGCCGGGCAAGATCATGTACCAACTGCCCGCCGGTTACATGGACCGGGAAAACGAGTCCCCGCTGGCTTGCGCGCAGCGGGAACTGTTGGAAGAGACGGGCCACATAGCAGAGGAATGGCGCGCGTTGGGCAGCCTATCGATGGACGGCAACCGGGGTATGGGGCGCGCCCACTTTTTTCTGGCCCAGGGCTTGCAGGCCATCGTCGCCCCTGATTCGGGCGACCTGGAGACGCTGGTGGTCGAATGGCTGCCGGTGGATGCACTGCGGCGGCATTGGCGCGCCGGCGAATTTGACAATGCCGCCGCGACGGCGCTCATCGGGTTGGCATTGGACGCATTGGCCCACGGGGCCTGAGCGCGCGCTGCCGCAATTCCCCACCCGTCATTGCGAGGAGCGCTTTTTGCGACGAAGCAATCTCCGCGTTGCACCGGCGCCCCCCACCCGTCATTGC
>CAZSJU010000408.1:0-2921 GCA_964607235.1 uncultured Anaerolineae bacterium
CCGAGGCCCGGATACAAAAGTTACAAGCAGCCGATGTCCCGCCAGCGCTGGCGGGGGAACTGGCTGCCACCCGCGCCACCGTCAGCATCTTTCAAGGGGATTGGGAGCGCACGGCCGATCTGGCGCGCCAGGCGCAGGAGCTGGTGCCCGAGGAAGACGAATTTTTACGGGGCATCGTCGCGATGGATTTGGGCATCCCCCACATATTAAGTGGCAATGTGCGCGTCGCCAGTCAAGCTTTTGCCGAGGTCGCCCGGCTCAATCAAAAGGTCGGTAACCCGCTTTTCAGCGTGTTGGCCCTGTGCCAGATGGCCGAACTGCAGGTGGTGTTGTTGATCGTCTTTTTGTTGGCTTTTAACACCACGCGCTCCAACATTGACGAACGGCGCCGCGAACTGGCGACAATGTTTGCCTTTGGCACCCGCATATGGACCGTGGTCAAGATGTCGATCGAGGAGAACCTGATCATTGGACTCTTGGGTACGGCCCTGGGCATCGGTCTGGGCTGGGCGGTGTTGAACGCGATGGTGACGTGGCGCATCGAGACGCTTATGCCAGAACTCAGCCTGAGCATTGGCCTCGCGCCGATGACGCTGGTATGGGCGGTGATCTTTGGCGTGCTGGCCGTGGCATTGACGCCGGTCTTGATGATCCGGCAATTGGTCAGGATGGATATCCCTTCCACTTTGAGGGTGGTAGAGTAGCGACTAGGCAGTTTTAGCCGTTGTCACCTGGGCCAGGATCTCACGGGCGCTCTCGCGGGTGCTCTCGCTGACCTGGCCCAGCATTTGGGCCATTTCCTCGACCCGCTCTGTTTCCTTTAGCGGACGGACGATCGTCACAGTCCGTTGTCTTGCAGGTCCTGGTTCTGATGTGGTGACGATTTGTTTTTCCACCTTAAAATGGCGGTCGCCATAGCCGGCCAGTTGCGGCAGGTGGGTGACGCATAGCACCTGATGGCCGATGGCGCCTTGCTCGGATTGGGTCAATGCCCATAATTTTTGTCCGACGGTCGCGCCCACTCGGCCGCCGATCCCCTGGTCGATTTCGTCAAAGATGAGCGTGGGCGTCTCGTCAGCGCGCGATAGGACCGTCTTGAGCGCCAGCATCAAGCGCGCGGTCTCGCCTCCAGAGGCCACCTTGACCATCGGCTTGAGTTCCTCGCCCGGGTTGGCTGAGACCAGGAATTCGACCTGGTCGACGCCGGTGGCGTCAAAGCGAAAGCGGGATTGAGGGTCCGGGACAGGCAGGTGGGGCGCTTGCGATGGGGGGATGGGCACGCCGTCCTGGTTCTCCTCCCATTGAAAATCCACGCCAAAGCGCGCGCCCTTCATCTTGAGATCCGCGAGTTCTGCCTCGACGGCCGCGGCGAGCTGTCCGGCAGCCTTTCTACGCTGCAGTGACAGCTCGGCGGCCAGCGCGCCGACCTCTTGGATGAGTGTGGCTGCTTGCTCTTGCAGGGTTTCGACCCTTTCCTCGCTGTACGTGATGGATGTCAGTTCGGCCTCGGCCTCAGCCGCGAATGTGAGAATTGCCTCGATCGAGTCGCCATATTTACGTTTGAGCTGGCGGATCAGGTTGAGCCGTTCTTCGACTTGGGTCAGGCGGCGAGGGTCCCAAGAAGATTCTAAAATCTCTTGATAGTTGAGTAGCTCGTTGCATAGATCATCCAGTTGATAAGAAAGCGATTCTGTCTGATCTCGCAGGGGTGTCAGCGACGGGTCGAGGCGCGCCGCCGACGTGAGCGCTTTTAGCGCCTGGTTCACCATGTCGAGTGCTGCGCCGCGCTGGCCCCTGCTGTTCCCCTCGCGTAGCGCTTGATAGGCATTGTTGATCGAGGTGGTCAATTGCTCTGTGTTGGCCAGGCGGTTTCGGTCTTGCAGTAGCGTGGCCTCTTCATCTGGGCGTAATTTGGCTTCTCCAATCTCCTCAATCTGGAACTGGAGCAGGTCGACGCGTCGGGCCAGGGTGCGTTCGTCCCGTATTAGCGCGTCCAGTTCGTGGCGCACGTCCCGCAATGCCTTGACTTTGTCGGCGACCTGCGTGCGCAATTCCCACAGCCCGGCGTAGCGGTCTAGCAGGTCCAGGTGAGCGCGCACTTGGAGCAGGGAGAGGTGTTCGCTTTGTCCGTGAATGTCGACCATGCCGTCGGCGATTTGACGTAATAGGGAGACGGTCACTGCCCGGCCATTCACCCGGGCGACGCTGCGCCCGCTGGCGCGCACCTCGCGGCCCAACAACAGTACGTCGGGTGTGTCTCCTTCCAGGCCGTGCGTCTCTAGCAGGGGGTTAAGTTCGGCCTGCTCGCCGGGGTTTAGCATAAACACGCCCTCGACGATGGCGCGCTTGGCGCCAGCACGCACCAGGGTGCTGTCGCCCCGTCCGCCCAGCAACAGGTCCACGGCGTCGATGATGATCGACTTGCCCGCCCCTGTCTCCCCGGTCAGGGCGTTAAAACCGGGATGCAGGCGTATGTTCAAGCGGTCGATAATGGCCAGGTCTCGGATGGTGAGTTCTGTCAACATAGTTCAAGCCGTCCTACCTAAAAAGGTAAAGGTTACATCTAACGTAGCCGGCCATACGCTGCGCTCACGGCCAGGGCGATGTAAATGCCCAGGTCAAGCCGTAAGAGCTGGGTGACGGCGAAACCGGACAAGCCCCCGGCCTGGTACAAGGCCACTGCCAGAGTCGCGATGACGACGCCGCCGCCCGCGACCCATTGCAGATAGCGGCTGCGACGGCGTCCCACGGCGCGCCAGGCCAGGTCGGCGGTCAGGGCGCCGGCCGCAGGGCTGACGAACAGGGCGAAAAAAAAGCCCAGGTAGGATACAATGTACGCGCCTACCGCTCCGCCCAGCAGGCTGACGATGGCGGCAATGAGGTAATCGGTGGGTACGCCGGTGTAAAAGATCGCTTGTTGC
>CAZSJU010000409.1:0-2920 GCA_964607235.1 uncultured Anaerolineae bacterium
GACCGGCGTTTGCTGCCGGACATCGGCGCGGCGCTGCGACCGGGAGGGTGGTTATTTTATGAAACCTTTAACCTGCGCAAGCGGGCGTTCAAGCCCGAGATGCCCTTGGATTATTTGCTCCAGCCGGGCGAGTTGGAAGCGGCCTTTGCGCATTTGAACGTGATTGAAACCGGGCGCCATCCGGCGCAACGCACCTCGTTCTTGGTGGCGCGCGCGCCGGAATAGGCCGGGGAGGCTGGTGCTCGGCAGTTCAAAGGCTTTCAATGATGTCTTTGGGGAATAACGGCGCGCCGGGCGCGACCGCTGTGCCCGGTTGCAACCCGCCCCACTTGAGCCCCGCGCGCAACGCCTGGGGCGGTTTCCAGCCCAGTTGTTGCCACAGCTTTGCCATGCGTTCGGGCATCACCGGCCACAGCAAGACGGAGGCGATGCGCAGCGCTTCGGCCGCGGTATACAAGATGGTGTCTATTTCTTTTTGCCGCCCTTTTTGTTTCGCCAGGGACCAGGGCGCCGTTTGCTCCAGATAGCTGTTGATGTTACGCACACAGTTCATCACGTTCATCAGCGCCTGGTTCAATTGAAACCGCTCCACCTGGGACAGGGTGCGCGGCACGCTGGCCTGACACTGTTCACGCAAGATGGTGCCGTTGATGTGGGGTGTTTGCGGTTCGGGGATGTGCCCGTCGCAGTAGCGCTCGATCATGTTCACCAGGCGGTTGAGCAGGTTGCCCAGGTCGTTGGCCAGGTCGCCGGCGTAGCGCTGGATCAGCCCTTCCTCTCCAAAATCGGCGTCGCGGCCGAGGGTCATGTCGCGCAGCAAAAAATAACGAAAGGCGTCCACACCATAGGTGCGTGCCAGGTCTAACGGCTTGACGGCGTTGCCTCGCGACTTGGACATCTTGGTGCCCTGGATGACCCACCAGCCGTGCGCGAGGATCGTGTGGGGTGGGGTGAGGCCGGCGGCCTTGAGCATCGTCGGCCAGTAGACGCAATGGGTCGTCAGGATGTCCTTGCCGATCAGGTGCAGTGCGTGGGGCCAGAGATGTGCAAAACGGTCCGCGTCGTCCAAATAGCCAGGGGCGGTGATATAGTTGAGCAGCGCATCGAACCAGACATAGGTGACGTAATCCTCGTCAAAAGGCAGCGGAATGCCCCAACTCAGCCGCGACTTGGGGCGTGAGATGCACAGGTCGCCCAATGGTTGTTGTAAAAAGCCCAACACCTCGTTGCGGCGCGTCTCGGGTTGGATAAAGTCTGGGTGCTCGTTGATATAGTCGATGAGCCATTCCTGGTAAGCGCTCATGCGAAAGAAATAGTTGGTTTCGCTGATCAATGTGACGGGGCGACCGCAGTCGGGGCACTTGGCATTGACCAGGTCTTTTTCGGTCCAAAAGCGCTCGTCGGGGATACAGTACCAGCCTTTGTACGCGTCCTTGTAAATTTCTCCCTTGTCCCACAGTCGTTGGAGCACGGTCTGCACAGTCCGCACGTGTCGTGGCTCGGTGGTGCGGATAAAATCCTGGTAATCCACGTGTAGCTCTTGCCACAGCGTGCGAAAGCGGGTCACCATTTCGTCGACGTGGGTCTTTTCGTCAATGTCGCGCGCCCGCGCGGCGTCTTGAACCTTTTGGCCGTGCTCGTCGGTGCCGGTCAAGAAAAAGACCTCGGCGCCGCGCAAACGGGCAAAGCGGGCCAGGGCATCGGCCAGAATGGTCGTATAGGCGTGGCCCAGGTGCGGTTCGTCGTTCACATAGTATATGGGGGTGGTGATGTAAAATGGTTTGGTCATCGCTGCACTCCTGCTTACAAGATCGATTTTCAAACAAAAAGCCTCCCAGTGTGGGGGAGGCTGTAGTGGTCAACCTGTGTGTATTGTCTTGCGCTACAACTTTCCCAACCGGCAGCCGTCACGGAGGCATTCCGTGACAATGCACATGATCATAGCATAATGGCCAGTTGGGAAAAGTTTTTGATACATCTAGCTCTCTCCAGGTGAAAGCATCATACCACGCTCTGTTAGCGCCGTCAAGTTGGCAAATGTTCAACTGGGGGGTTGGATGGTATAATGCGTAAGGGGCCATAGCCCCGCCCGGCCTCAGGCAGACAAGGCCAGGGATGGTGGACGAGTGCCAGGGGGAAACGTCCCCCCTGGGCGTATCTCAATGCTTTTTCCTAGGAGGCATAGAATGTTCCAGGATTTTGAACAAGCACGGCGCTATGTGGATGAGCACAACGTCCAGATGGTGGATCTCAAGTTCTGCGATCTGTGGGGACGCTGGCATCACCTCACCGTGCCGGCCGGTCAGTTTATGCCCCATCTGATGGCGTGTGGCATCGGTTTTGATGGCTCGGCCGTGGGGCTCAAGAGTGTCAAAGCGGGCGACATGGTGTTGGTGCCGGACCTCTCGACCGGCATGATGGACCCTTTTTGGGACATGCCGACGTTGAGTTTTATCTGCATCACCTTAGAGGCGGACACCCACGATATTTTCACCCATGACCCGCGCAACATTGCCATCTGTGCCGAGGCGTATATGCGGGAGAGCGGGATCGCCGACGAGAGCCTCTGGGGTCCCGAGTTTGAATTTTATGTGTTTGACGACGTGGGCTATCAATGTGGCATCAACCAGGCCAGCTACCGGTTGGACTCGAACGAGGCGGATTGGAACAGCGCCCAAGGTGGCCACGGCCACTATATCCCGATCCACGGCGGTTATCACGCCATCCCGCCCAAGGATCAGCTCTACAACCTGCGGGCCGAGATGACGCTACGCCTGGAGGCGATGGGTGTGCCGGTCAAGTACCATCATCACGAGGTGGGCGGCCCGGGCCAGGTCGAGATCGAGACGCCAATGATGGGCCTGGTGGCGGCCGGTGACGCCACGATGATGGTCAAGTATGTGAGCAAGATGGTAGCGCA
>CAZSJU010000410.1:0-2902 GCA_964607235.1 uncultured Anaerolineae bacterium
AATGGTCAGCACTTGACCGGGGACGATCGTTTCTCCGTTCAGCGCGTTGGCGCTTTGGAGCGTCTCGATGCTGAGATCATAGGCCAGGGCAATGTCGAACAAGGTATCCCCTGCGCGCACGGTGTATTGGAGGTCGGCCGTGCGGGTAGGGGTTGCCGGCATACGGGTCTCTGTCGGCTGGGGAGTGGCGGTGGCGTCGGGAGGAGCGGTGGCGGTCGGTGGTGCAAAGGTCACTTGTTCTGAAAGGCCGCGCGCCAACACGCGCGCGCTGGGCACCAACGTGGCTGTGGCAGGCGCGCTCAAGAGATTCCAGCCGGCAAGCAGGATGAGACCGATCAAGAACACGCTTCCAAAGCCGACGATAAATCCTACAAGACGCGGGTCTTTTTTGCGCACAAGCGTCCTCTCTATTGTTCGTCTTGGGATGATTCAGGCGCTGGCAAAAGTTCCCGAGCCACGTTCAGTTGGCCTCGTAACGCCGCCAGACGAGCCTGGTCCAGTTGTCGATAGCGGTCAAACTGGGCCGGCGTGCCCGCAAAGTCATCCCACAACAGGCGGTAAGCGTCGTCTACTGCAGCCAGGGTGCGCACCAGTTCGTCCGGTTCAAGGGGTTCTTCTTGTGTCTTGTCAAGGGGCAGTTGTTCGGTGCTGTTTTGTAGATAACGGGTCCAGCCCTGTTCTAGCTGGGTGAGGCTTTGTCCATAGGCGGCCTGATAGTCGCCGCTGGCATAGACCTGGGTAAACGCTTCCCAGCCCTCTTGCTCGATCAAATAGCCCACAAAGCAGCCCGCGGCCAGGTATTGATCGAAATATCCCAGATGTCCCTCGAACGTCAGGGGGCGCGATACGCGGGGCATTTGGCCCGCCCGTTGATAAGCGACGCATAGTTGAGGGCGCGACAAGTAGTGGTTGCTCTCGCTGCCCAATATCTGCATCCCAGCATAGACCGCCAGACCTTCTTGCAGCAGTGGTGAGGCCGCTTTGCCCAACGCCTCGGCGGCGACCAAGGGGGTCAAGGCATAGGTCGTAAAATAGACGCGTTCGGCTGGGCTGCCGTTCTCGTCATACACGACAAAGATTCGATTTTCCTCGGGACGGCCCAAGCCCCGCTGGCGTGTAAAGGGCGCTTCAAAGAGCGTGGTGACGAGATAGACGTCAAGATGGTCATCGAGTCGACTTGGTAGCACTGATGCAATTTGGTCGAGCGCCCGCTCGACCAGCCAGACGGCCTGGGACATCTCGTGCTCGGTGGCCGCACGTGCGTCGGCGTCGATGTGTAGGGTGAATCCGCGCTCGACGGTCGTCAACCAACGGTCGATGTCTACTGTTTCCGTGATTACCGCCGGTTGCCACGGTTCAGGGGTGGGCGTCGGTGTCGGGGGACGTAGTCCGTGGGCGGGAATGAGGATGCGCTGATCGACCAGGATGGTGTCAGAGGTCAGTCCGTTTAGGGCGCGGATGTCTGGCACTGAGACTTGGTAGCGCGCAGCGATGGACAGCAGCGTTTCCCCCGGACTGACAATGTGGGGAAAAGGCCCCGTTTCTGGCCAGGGCGTGACCGTCGGCGGCACCAGCAACGTTTGATCAGGGTAGATGGTTTCGCCGCTGACCTGGTTGAGCGCTTTCAAGTCATTCAGGTTGACGTTAAGTTGATAGGCGATCTCTATTAGCGTATCGCCTTGTTGTACAGTATAGGTCGGTGGCTTGGCTGTCGCGGTCGGAGTCACGGTCAAGGTTGGCGTCGCAATGGGAACGGTGGGGACTTGCGTCCCGGATATTGGAAGGGGGCCAGGGCTGGGAGACTGGGCGGCGACCACCGGTAGTGGTGGTGGGGTGCCGGTAGGGGTGGTTTCTCGATTCAGTGTGTAGAGCCCATAGAAAATGCCCAGGATAATCAAGCCTACGAAGAGGCTGCCCGCTACCAGCACCCATACGTGCGGCCCATCGGCCTCCGTCTTGAGATAATTGTGCTCATTCTCTGGGGGCTTTTCATTCATATTACCTGTTATGTCCCTCTGGCGTGTTATGACGCTCTTGCCTGAACAAAAATTCAGTGTCGCCTATTCGGACGACATCTCCGTCGGTCAGCTTTTGCTTGCGCACGCGTCGGTTATTGACATAGGTGCCATTGGTGCTGGCCAGGTCGTACAAGAAGACATGTCCTTGCTCAAAATTGAACTGGGCATGTTGTCGGGAAGCTTGAGGATCATTTACTTTGATGCTGGCCCGTTGGACGTCGCGGCCGATTGTGTTACGCTTATCATTCAGCAGGAACTGTCGACCGGCCTGGGGGCCATTGTGGGCGATCAGGTAAGGTGCCGTGGGCGATGGGGTCCCCTCCTGATAAACGGCTTCCATAGGTGGTTCGGTTACGCTCGCTACAGGGGCCTGGAAAATAGGAGTGTGTCGAGGGGCAGCGGCTTGTTGCATCGGGAGTGTGTCTGTTGTATCGAGGCCGGCTGCCCTGGCCTGGAAGATTGGGCGTATGGCGGCGCGACTCATATACCAGACGGTCAATGCGCTCAACGCTGCAGCCAGGAGTAGCAAAAGGCCGAGGGGCGTTGAAGCTTTGCTAAGCATAGAGGTGCCCAGTTGTTCTTCCAATGTGTAATACGCGATAGGGTTTAGGAGCAATATGATGCCCCCAACGGTCAAGCCCAAGGTAGCCAATACGCCAACGCCTAGCGCCAGGCGACGAGCCCAATCTTTTAGCTTCCACACCCCCCAACCAAGGGACAGGGCCACAAGCGCTTGACACAAGCCACCAACGGCCCAGATGGCCGAATCGCCCATCCCGTCATTGAAAGCTTGCAAGCCTCGTACCGCGAGCCACAGCCCTACTCCGCCGCTGAGTGCGTGCAACGCAGCGACAACTTTAAGATTGGCCGGTCGCGTGCTCATT
>CAZSJU010000411.1:0-2894 GCA_964607235.1 uncultured Anaerolineae bacterium
CGAGAAATCCCCTTAGAAAATTTGACAATCTCCCCCACAAATGCTAAAATGGGCCTGCAGTCAATCCTCAACACAGTATCATTGTGCAGCTCAACTGTTGACCACTTGACCGTTCAGGGGGAACAGATTGGCGGCTCTAACCGCTCACACAACCCCTCATATGGCCGGCCATACAATTAGATACAAGGCAATGCGGAGCGTTATGTTAACTTGACATAACGCTCCGTTTTTCATGCCTTCACATCTATATCTCGGGCATTCAGGTGTGGAAACGCATCTCCATACCTATAAAAATCTATCGTTCAATCAATCAATCAAATTGAGCAGTATGCCATCTGCTCACCATCTCACAAAGAGAAGGAGACAAAATATGTGGATCATACGCATCAACATGAACGACCGCAGTTACAAGTTTGAAGAGGTGCCAAAAGCCTACCAGCACCTCGGTGGCCGCGGGCTGACGTCGACCATGATCTATGACGAGGTCCCCCCCACGTGCCACGCCCTGGGCCCCAACAACAAATTGGTCTTTGCACCGGGCATCGTGACCGGCACCAATTCGGCGACTTCGGCGCGCGTCTCGGTCGGCGGCAAATCCCCGCTCACCGGCACCATCAAAGAGTCCAATGCCGGTTCCGCCTGGGCGCAGACCCTGGCCAAGATGCAGGTCAAGGCGCTGGTGGTCGAAGGCAAGCCCCCAGAGGAAGACAAGTACTGGATGATTCACCTGTCCTGGGACGCGGACGCCGGCCAGCCCAAGGTCGAATTTCTCCCGGCCGACGAATACGTCGGTCGCGAACTGTACGAGATCTACCCCGAGGTGTTTGAGCGCTTTGGCAAGGTGAACGTGGCCGGCATCGGCCTGGCCGGTGAGTACCTGTATGGCAACTCGGGCATCGTCTTTGAAGACATGAAAAAGCGCCCCAGCCGCTACGCCGGCCGCGGCGGATTGGGCGCCGTGATGGGCAGCAAAGGGCTCAAGTTCATCGTGCTGGACGGCAAGGGCGCGCCGGGCGTCGAGATCGCCGACAAGGCACTGTTTGACCAGGGGCGCAAAAAGCTGCTAGACGCGTTGCGCACCCACGCCATCACCAAGCCCAAGGGCGGCCTCAATACCTATGGCACGGCGGTGCTGATCAACATCATGAACGAGGCCGGCGGCCTGCCCACCAACAACTTTTCCAGCGGCCGCTTTAAAGGCGCCGCCAAGATCGCTGGCGAGGCCATCTTTGAAGGGGTCAAGGCGCGCACGGGCAAAGAGCACTATAACCACGCCTGCAGCCCCGGCTGCGTGATCCAGTGCTCCAACACCTGGTTCGACGAGGAGGGCCACGAAATCGCCTCCTGCGTCGAGTACGAATCCGACTGGTCGCTGGGCGCCAACTGTGGCATCGATGACCTGGACGACATCGCCGAGCTGGTGCGGCTGTGCAACAACTATGGCCTGGACACCATCGAGGCCGGCACCACCATCGGGGTCGCCATGGAGGGCGGACTGGCCGAATTTGGCGACGGCAAAAAGGCCATCGCACTGATGCACGAGATCGGCAAGGGCACCCCCCTGGGCCGCATCCTGGGCAACGGTACCGAAACGACCGCCAAGGTGCTGGGCGTCACGCGCAGCCCCACGGTCAAGGGCCAGAGCATGCCGGCCTATGAGCCGCGCGCGGTCAAGGGCATCGGCATCACCTACGCCACCACCACCATGGGCGCCGACCACACCGCCGGCTATACCATCGCCCCCGAGATCCTGGCCGTCAGCGACGACCTGGACGCGCTCAGCGTCGAGGGCAAGGCCGACGTAAGCCGCGCCTTCCAGTCATCGACCGCCTTCATCGACTCGACCGGGCACTGCCTGTTCATCGCCTTTGCCATCCTGGACATCCCCAGCGGTTTTGAAGGGATGGTCGAAGAGGTCAACGGCGTCTTTGGCACCCAGTACACCGGGGATGACGTGTTCAAGATCGGCAACGAGATCCTGCGCAAAGAGCGCGCCTTTAACGAAGGCGCGGGCTTTACCAAGGCGCACGACCGCCTGCCCGAATTCATGTCATACGAGCCGCTGCCGCCGCACAATGTCGTCTTTGCAGTGTCCGACGAGGACCTGGACGCCGTCTACGGCGAACTGTAATCGAAACACCCACTTTTGACGTCAGTTGTCAGATCAGTGGGGCCGCTAAGGGCAGGGCTACCGAGCAAGGGTAGCCCTGCCCGCATATCCCGGTATCCTAGTGCGTTAATGTCAGGGAGCTTTTCCAAAATGCAAGTTTACGTTAAACTCTTTGCGGGACTCGTCCAAAACGTACCGCCGGACATCCTGCCGCAGGGTACCGTCCGTTCCGGCACGCCCTTGCCGGTCTCGCTGTCCGAGGGCAGCACGCTGGGCGATCTGGTGGCGCATCTGACGCTACCCCCCGACCAGGTCCGCATCACCTTTGTGAACGGGCGCGCCCGCAAACCGGATCACGCCCTGTCAGACGGGGACGAGGTGGGGATTTTCCCGCCCATTGGAGGAGGTTAACCGTGGAAAAAGTCACACTGGACGTATGGCTGTATGGCCCGTTGGCGCGCTATGGCGGTCAGGCGGCGCAGCCCGGTCACGCCAATCTCAAAGCCGAGTTGCCGGCCGGCAGTTGCGTGCGCGATCTGCTGGTACATCTGTCGATGCCCACTAAAGAGCGCGGCATCACGTTTATTAACGGTGACCTCAGCGCTATGCCCGGCCTGCAGCCCGACCTGGACCAGGTCCTCCAAGATGGGGATCGGATCGCCTTTTTCCACCTGAGGAGCATGTGGCCCTGCCAGTATCGCGATGGCGCGGCGATGGCGCCGGGACTGAAAAGCGCCGTCACCCAAGAGGGAAAGCACTTTCACCATCGCACCGACGAGCCAGA
>CAZSJU010000412.1:0-2881 GCA_964607235.1 uncultured Anaerolineae bacterium
GTCAAACTACCTCTGCCAATGCTTGTATGGTATAATTGTGCTAATGGTCTCACCTCATGGTCGGATTGTTTTGACACAACCTTTCTGCCATAGATGAGACTTTTTTGTCGTCTGTTTACCAGCGGATCACTGGTATAATCCGTCGACTCGCGTTGCGGAGCAACCTGTGTAGAAAAGGTATGTGGATGATGCGCATGGGTAAAAAAGATATTTCACCCAGACTGTGGTTAGGGCTTGTCGCTCTCTCCATCGTGTTGGTTTATAGCCTTACGCTACTTTCGGCGGGTGAGGGCCGCCCCGTCGCCGCGCTGGACGACGCCTATATTCACTTTCAGTACGCCCGGCAGATCGCCGCGGGCCGGCCCTGGCAGTATAACGATGGCGACCCCTTTTCGACCGGCGGGACCAGCCTCGTTTATCCTTTTCTGCTGGCTTTTGGCTACCGGATCGGGTTCAGCGGGGAGCGGTTGGTCTGGTTTGCGTTCGGGCTGGGGGCCGTGTGCCTGGCCTGCGCGACCTGGTTTGTGTACCGTATTAGCGCACGCCTGCTCGGGCTGGCTATACCGGACACGGCGCGTCCGGTGCACAGGGTGCTCCCCGCCGGGGCAGGGCTTTTGTTCCTCTTGACCGGCGCCATTCAATGGGGCTTTCTTTCCGGGATGGAGACCGGCCTTTTCACCGTCGTGGCCCTGGCGACGCTGGATGCCTTTCTGGTCCGGCGCTACGCAGCGTCATCGCACCCCCTCCACCATCCAGCCGTGTGGGTGGCTGTGGCCGGGCTCATCCGCCCTGGAGGCTTGATCCTGGCCGGCGTGCTGTGGTTGGTGGTCGCGGCGCAGGGTTGGGACCATCGCCGGCCGTGGCGCCGGCCGGTACAGGCACGGATGTGGCTCAAAGACGTGGGGCTCGCCAGCCTGGCCGTCGTCGTCGCCACGCTGCCGTTCCTGCTGAGCCTGTTGCTCTCCGGCTCCCCCATCGCCACCGGCGCGCAGGCCAAATCCTGGCTCGGCAACATCCCCTTTCGGCCCTGGGACATCGCGGGCTCGATTGCCAACGAGTGCCGGCGCATCTTGGAACGATTCACCGCTGGCATGCTCGCGCGCGAGCCCTGGGTTGTGTCGCCCGGCATACTGCTGCTCTCCGTCGCGGGGTGGGCCGCGCTCTTGCGGCGGGGGCGCCGGGCCGTGGTCGCTTTGAGTGCCGGCTGGTTCGTGCTAGGCACCCTTTATACCGCCATGCTGATCACGGCCATCTGGCACGTCGGGCGCTACCAGGTACCCTTTTTGGCCCTGATCATCCCCTTTGCCGTGCTGGGCGTCGCCGCTGTTGCGGACAAGCTGCCGCGCCGCCTGCAGACTGCCGGTTTCGCCACCCTCGCCGTGGCCCTGCTGGCGACCGCGCTGATTTCCACGGCGCAGGCGCGAGTCATTTACCGCGATGCTATTTATACGGTAGCACACCAACAATTGGCCGTGGCGGATTGGATCCAGCGCAACCTGCCCACAGATACATGGGTTGGCGTGCACGACACCGGCGCGATCCGCTATGTGGGGTCGCGCCCCACCTATGACATGGTCGGCCTGACGACGCAGGGGGCCGCCGATGAATGGCGGCACGGCGCTGGGTCCGTGTTCGAACGGTTGGAGCGCGCCGACCCGCGTCCGGAATACTTTGCCACCTATCCCGATATGTTCACATTGCCGTATCTGGCCGCCACCGATCTGTTTGCCACCGAGTTGTTCCGGGCCGAGGTACCGAATTTTGGCGTGACCAGCGCCGGCCCGTTGCAGGCCGTTTACCGGGCCGACTGGGAACTGGGCGGCAGTGGCGACCGTATCGTCCAGAGCGACATGCTGCGCTTGACCGATGGCCTGACGTTGCTGGACCGGCTGGATGTCGCAGACCTGCGCGATGAAGCCCGGCACCACCTGACTTTTTGGGAACGCACCAAACGCTCTGGCTTTCCGACGGAGGTCAAGCAATTGCGCTATCGGGTGGACCCGTCGATAAAAGTATTGGACGGGGGGAGATTGGTCAACGGCGGATTGCGCTTCCGAGTCACCGCGCAGGCCGGGCGGCCCCTCGTGCTCGTCGCGCGGCTGCACCCCACGGGGATGGGCGCCGTTCGGGTCGCCGTGGACGGCCGTGACCTCGGCTTGTGGCGCTACCCGGCGTTGCCCGGCGAGTGGTTAGAGACCGCCTTTGTCGTCCCCGCTACCGTCGTCACCCGTGATAGGGTCGATGTGCGCCTGGAAGTGACGACTGACGATCCGGCTTTACACCCGTTTGCACCCTATTACCTATGGGTATTTGGTGGCGCACCGCTAACGTTTGCACCCACCCCCGAACAACCACTCCACGCTCGCCTGGGCGAGGCGGTCGAGCTGACCGGATACGATCTCGCCCGCTTGGGCGCTGCAGATCAGGTCGGAGGCGTTGCAATCACGCCGCCCGTCTTGCAGCCTGGCGAGGCCGTCCACCTTGTGCTCTATTGGCGCGCTGTTCGCACGCCGGACGAGGATGCCAAAGTGTTTGTGCACCTGTATGACGAGTCGGGCGAGATTGTCACCCAGCAAGACGGCGCGCCGTACCACGGCACGCGGCCACCCTATACCTGGTCGGCAGGCGAGATGCTCGACGATCCTTATACACTGGTTTTGCCCTCGGACCTGCCCGCGGGCCAGTACACGCTGGCGGCCGGCATGTACGCCCCCCTCAGCGGCGGACGGTTGCCTGTAGATGTGAAAGCGGCGCACCGGCTATCCGAGAACCGTATCCGGCTAACGACGATCAAGATAGTCAACCAAGAGTGATGCGGAAATAGGCGCCCTTGCGTTGCGGCATGATCCATAGTCTGCCGCAGCTAAAATGTGGTCTCGCT
>CAZSJU010000413.1:0-2880 GCA_964607235.1 uncultured Anaerolineae bacterium
CGCTTGATCATGCGCATCGTCGCGAAAGCGTCCTCACGGGTCTCGCCCGGAATGCCCAGCATGATGTTGGCCCAAAAATGGGGCGGCGATTTGCCCTCGCGCTGCATATCCTCACCGATGCGGTTCAAGAGGTCGATGGTAAAATCATTATCCTCCACCGTGCACTCTTTGTTGAGGATGCGCAGCACCGGGTCGCTGCCCGATTCAAAGCCGATAGAGATAGTGTTCCAATGGGTCTCACGCACGAGGGTCTCAAACAAATCGGGCCACTGCCGCACAGCATCAGAGCGCCCCGCCGCCCAATAGGGCCAGGTGCGGTGCGCCATGCGCGGGTACTTTTCGGCCCACTCCCACAGCCAAGACGGCTGCTGGAAGAACAACGAGTCGTGAATGACCACAGACCCAATGGGGCCATACGTGTCATCCAGATAGTTCAGTTCTTCGATCACCGCCTCGACCGGCCGGCGGCCCATATTCTGAATATACGAAGCCTCGTTGCAAAACACGCAACGCCACGGGCAGACACGGCTGGTGAGCAACGTCACCACCGGACCTGGTCCCCAGCCACACCCCGGTTCCAGCGGCCAGGGATAGTCTGGCAAATGAGGATTGGGCCACAGGGTGCGGTCTATCATCGGCCAGTCGGCCATAGAATGGTCACCGGCGCCGGGCACGACGCGCGGAAAGGCGGCCGGGTCTTGCGCCAACTCGACGATCACCCGCTCACCCGGCCCCGTGCAGATGTGATCAAAGGCCTCAATCGCTTCCATCTCATCCGTGGCCACCGTGGCGTGCATGCCGCCGGTGACCACAATGCCCTGCGGATTCACTGCTTTAAAAATGCGCGCGGCCTTGTAGGCAAAGGGAAAAGTGTAGCTCCGGACGTTCATGAGCAACATGTCATAGCCCGCGAACCTGGAATACAACTCGTCCCAGGACAGCACGGAGCGCAACGAGAACATATCGTTATCTACCCCCGCCTGCTGCATGAAGGTGCGCAAAAGCCCCATCCCGTGGTCCTGCCAACGTTCGTGAGGACCGGCCGGCTGCACAAAAATTCCCAGGTCTCCCAAGTCTAGCCACAGTCTCTTCAAACTCAAACTCCCTATGCTTACAAGGTGAGCGGCACGTGCACGTGCCGCTCACCTATACTATGCGATGTTAAACCAACCCTTCAGCGTCGTCAAAGCGGAGCAAGTAGGTACAAATGTTGTCACCGGCTGCAATGTGGGACACACGCCGGGGAGTGGCGCCGACCAAACGCTCGACCAAGTCAACGCCGATGGCACACACCTCATCGTGACCCTGCGCCAACCGCTTGTAGGGACAATTGCGCGTGTGTAACAAATAATCGCCGGCATCGCTTTGCTCCCAGTGCGCCGCATAGCCCTGCTCGTTCAAAAAACGAACCAAGCCATCCATCATCTCTTGGGGACGCTCAGCTTGCGACACAGTGGGAGCACGCTCGGCCAGGCGTTGGGCCACGCCATGCATCAACCCCTCCAGGGCTGACGGCGAAATTTGCTCCCGCACCCCCTCCAGAAGCAACTCGACCAGCCCGCCATAGTTGTTGGGGAAATAGGCGCTCGCCGCTTCTGTCAGGCGATAGACGTGCCGTGGACGGCCTGGCCTCGAACGATGCAGGCGTTGGGGCGAGTCTACCAGCCCTTCCTCGCGTAGCACCTCCAGATGATGTCGCACGGTCACCGACGTCAGGTCCAGCACCTGACTGAGCTGACTGACCGTCGCCTGTCCTTGCTCTTGCAATATCTCCAATATCTTGCGGCGTGTATCCTGCATCCGTCACCAACTCCCTTGAACGTTCTCTATCACTGGCGGATAGACGTTTCTCTCTCCAGTCATCGCGTTCTCAAAAAAAACCCCGCCCAACTATAGCGCAAATGAGTATAACATACTCTCATGGAAAGCGTCAAACGGTTGCCACTTTTTCCAAAGCGCATTAGCATGGCTGTGACGACCACCCGCACCGCGCTGGAGGACCGAACCTTGCAAGCCCAGTTGGAGGGCTATGCCACCTACGCCCGCCGGGTGCGCTACCGCCTGCGGCCCAAAGTGTGCTAAGGTTCACGCGGGCGGCTTGCCTTGTCAAGGAGAGAAGGTTATGGTACAATGTGCCCGTCTGGGAGAAAACCGGACGCGCACGGGCCGTTAGCTCAGTCTGGTAGAGCAGGGGCCTTTTAAGCCCTTGGTCGCAGGTTCGAATCCTGCACGGCTCACCTCAAACCGCCACCGACGACGTCGGTGGCGGTTTTTTCATATTCGAGCGGGTCCACCACTCGCGAAACTGTAACAGCTCGACAGACATCACCCTCAAGCCGGCCCGGCCAAATCCAGGCGATAGATCCCGCGCCAGGCCGGGTCATCGGGGCCGCGCTGCATCAACCACAAGTGATCGATAGGCACGCGCCAGCGCTCACGATGCCATTCGCTCTCCTGCAAGCGGGCCAGCAACACGCGCGTGTCTGCTGCATCCAGCCGCATAGTAAGCGTCAAGTGCGGCACGAAATACCGGTGCTTGTCCGGTCCCAGCGCCTCTAGCAACGCCTGGCGCACGGCCAGCAGGTCGGCGTCGGGCTCAACGTGCAGGTACAATACTGAATTAAAGGGCAAAAAAGAGAGCACGCTACCCAGTTGCAGCTCAAAAGGGGCCAACCGGTCGCGCAGCGTCACCAGGCGGGCGATCGCCGGGGCCTCGTTCTCGGGCGTGGCGGGACCGTACCGCCAATAAGTGCCGGCCAACGTCACGTGCGGCGCGGTGATGCGCGCCGTCTTGGGATCGTGGCGCTGGCGCAGCGCCTGAACCCGCGCGGCCAGTTCGCCGCCGGGGAACGCACCGACAAAGATACGATAATCGCCGCT
>CAZSJU010000414.1:0-2877 GCA_964607235.1 uncultured Anaerolineae bacterium
GTCGAGCGCCGCCCTGACCGAGCGCGTCATCTCGACGCTAAAATCCGCCGAGAATTTGCGCGCGTACTGGAGCTGGCCCAGGTTACTCACGCCCTCGGGGTAATGCGGGCGCTCGTATGGCGCATACATCTCGCGCAACGCGTCCTCGTCGAGCCGCTGATATACATCCTTAAAATGGATGTATCGCTGGGGAAAACGAGGCGTCAGCGCTTTCTCGGACGACGCGGGCTTGGGATAGCCAAAGCACACCAGCGCGATAGGAAAGGTGTATTGTGGCAGGTCCAGCAGCTCGCGGTGATACTCATAGCGCTCCATAATGTCGCCGATGTAGCACGCGCCCACGCCCAACGCCTCGGCCGCGATGACGGCGGTGTGGGCGGCGATCAGCGCGTCGCAACACGCCAACAGCATGTCGCCCTCGCCCGGCCGGCGCATCGTCTGGCCTTGCGCCTCGCAAAACGCCGGCACGTCCGAAACGAGAAAAAAGTCGTACCAACGCTGGTAATCGGCCAGGAACAGCAACACGAGCGGCGCCTTGGCGATAAAAGGTTGGTGGTCGCAAGACTCGGCCAGCGCGTCCTTGAGCGCCTGGTCCGCGATCTCGACGATGGAATAGAGCATCATGTTGCCCGCCGTGGGCGCCCGCATGGCACAGTGGATGATCGTGTCGACCACCTCCCGCTCGACCGGCCGGTCCTGATAGGCCCGCACCGAGCGACGCTTTAGAATGACATCTAGCGTTTCGTTCATCGTTATCCTCCCTTATTAGTGGATCTCAAACACGTGTACGTTGGCCCACCCGCCGGCCATGGGAAAAGCGGCCACCCAACGCACGTCAGGCCACGTCATCATTTGGGGCAGCGGTCCCCCGCTGAAACCCTGGAGGTCCGGTACGGTGAGCAATATATAGCGGACGTCCCAGTCTCGCAAGACCTGCACCGCCGCCGCGTCAGGCCAGGTACGTCTCACCTGTGGAAACGGCTGCAGGTACTGCGGGGTATGGGGCGCCTGTCCATTGACGACGGGCTGCCCGTGGATCGTCTGGCCATATAGCGCGGTTTTATTCATAGCCGGCCACGGGTACTCGATGATGGCCGTGCCCGGCGGTTGCCGGGCCAGCCACTCATCGACCGGTCGCCGCGCCGTCGCGACCGAGGTAAACTCGGCAAAAGGGGTCACGATCCCTTCTGCAAAAACCACGCCCACCACGAGCAACATGGACCAACGGCCATAACCGAGGCGGGATTGCATCAGGGCAGCGCCGTAACCGGCCAGCACGGCCAGGCCCAGCATGGCGGGAATCATAAAACGACACCAGCCGCGCATCATGGCATAAAAAGGGACGGACCGCGCCAGCAACAAGCCGGGCAAGGGGATCGCGGGGGCATCCGTCACCGGGGCGGTCAGCCAGCCGGTCAAACCATCATACACCCCCGACCACGGTGCAGAGAGATTTAACGCGACGCGCTGACCCTGCCAATGGCAAGTCGTCCCCATCGCCAAGATCAGCGAGACGAAAAACAGCGCCACAAAGGCCCGCTTGAAAGCGTCCCGGCTTTTCCACGCGCCCAGGACGGCCAACAGCGACGCGGCATAGCCCAGGCTGACCGCGTCTTGTTCGCCCCTGACCGGGGGACGATGGGGCCACAACACGTTCCAGCCAGGGTTCAGCGGGTTGGGGGCCAACAGGCGATCGACGCTGGCAGACCAGGTATCCGATTCCGAGAGGGCAAACGCCAGGTTCCCGCCAAACATGGCGCGGTTCGCCTTGAACGTCAACACGGCAAACGGCGCCACGAGGAAAGCACACACCATCAACGCGACGGCCAGCTTGAGCCACTGTGTCTTCCAGGGGCGCATCGCCGCAAACAAAAAGGCGCTGCACAGTGGGACAAACCCGATAAACACGAAATACCAGGAACCCGTCGCCGCCAACGCGTAGCACAGACCGGACAGTACACTGTACATCCAGCCGGCACGGCCATCACGGGTCAGCGCCTGGTGAGCGCACAACGCCAACCAGGGCAGCCATTGCATCCCCAGCAGAACGTTCAAGTGCCCGCCCAGCCGGACCGTGACGATGGGGGCAAAAACATACACCGGCGCCGCGACCATCCCGGCTAGGCGGCGTCCCGTCAGTGTCGCCACCAGCAGATAAACACCCACCCCGCCGGTGACAAAGGTGCTCAGCAAGGCCAGGTTGTACGCGAGCAGCGCGCCCCACCCATGCGTCAGCGGCGCGAAAACGAGCAGCCACCAGATAGGGTGCGCGTCGCTGGCGACGTGATAACCGTGGGGATAATACACGTCCGGGGTATAGAGGACTTGTACCCCGCGCTCTGTGACGGCCTGGTCCGCCCACCAGAATTCCCAAATGACGGCCACCGCATCCTCAAAGGGTCGCCCCACAAAATGCGTGTCCAGGTTGAGCACCAGCGGCCAGTGCATCGCCAGCACCATGCCCACGATGCCCAGGATAGGGATCGCGTGGCGCTTGAGGCAGCGGGTCATCGCGCCGACCTCACCACACCCCGAGCATCAAGCGATCAGGCGCCCGCGCGGCATCATCCGCTTTCATGCCTCGCCTGCCTCACTGCACAGGGTGATCTCGACCGGGTTGCCGTCGGGGTCCAACACGCGGCTCTCGTAATAGCCGTCGCCTGTCCAGCGCGGGCCATCCAGCACGCGATAGCCATCGCGCCGCAGCCGCGCCGTCAAGGCCTCCACCCGTGCCTGGGAGCCGACACACACGGCCAGATGCGCATAGCCGGCCCACGGCCCCCGCTCATCCGGCGGCCGATCCGAGACGTCGGGCGCCTGCATCAACTCCAGGCGCGCCCCAGAAGCAAAGGTCAAGAAATACGACGTGAATCCCTT
>CAZSJU010000415.1:0-2861 GCA_964607235.1 uncultured Anaerolineae bacterium
TCGTTATGTGGCCAGTGGATATTTTAAATACACAACAGAAGCCTACAGCGAGAATGAACTTTTAGAATTGCTGGATAAAGGGGTGGTACGCGTTGGGTTGCTGATTCCTGAATATTTTGGCAGAGAGACAAGTACCGCAGGTTCCAGCCCAGTGGTGTTCTACATCGATAGTACAGACCCGAATCTGGCACAAACCTCACAACTTGCAGCAGATTTTGTCAGCCAATCTACCGCCCAAGAAATCCTGATTCAGAGAATTACGAGAAGCGGAATACCGCTGGATTTTGAACTTCCTGTGAGCACACATATCCAGTTCCTTTACAACCCAAACATGCGCCGGATGGATTTTTTGCTTCCTGGCCTGACAGGATTGATCTTGCAAGTACAGGCGTTGCTGCTTACTGCTTTTGCAATCGTTCGCGAACGAGAACAAGGCACATTGGAGCAGTTGATCGTCACGCCGATAAAACCCTGGGAACTCATGCTAGGAAAAATCTTTCCTTATGTAGCTGTTGCCGCTGTCAATCTAGCCATGGTGTTAATCACCGGTGCATTGTTATTTGGGATGAAAATTACCGGGGATATGTGTCTGATGATTCTGTTATCCGGCATTTTCCTGGTGGGGTCTTTGGGCTTGGGCGTGCTTATCTCGAACATCTCGCGCACCCAAATTGAGGCGCTCTATCTGGCCGTATTTATCATTCTTCCCGCAGTGATGCTCTCCGGTTTGATCTGGCCGCGCCAAAATATGCCTTGGCCGGCGTATTATAGTGGATACATCTTGCCGCTCACTTATTACTTGGAGATCATTCGCGGCATTCTACTAAAAGGAGTTGGCGCCACGTACCTGTGGCCATGGATATGGCCCATGATGGTTTTCAGCGTTCTTGTATTTTTTGCTAGCGTGTTGATCTTTCGAAAACGTTTGTAACCCAACCCAATTAATACATAATGGAGCAAAAAATGAAAAGGAATATGTTAACCGTGGTTGTGCTGATGTTGATCGTTTTGAGTTTTAGCATCAGCAGTTGTAATAGCCTGAATAGCCAAAGCACGAACCAGTCAATCGCATATGGCACGATCTCCGCCCAAGATGTCAAAATCTCATCTGAGACTGGTGGCAAGGTAATCGACATTGCCGTAAAAGAAGGTGATGTGGTAGCACGTGGAGATATTCTCTTTCGGCTCGATGATGCGATTATCCAGGCGCACTACAACCAAGCCCAGGCGGTAGTAGATGTTGCCCATGCGACTATCGACGCGGCCAAGGCTCAGCTTGTCGGTGCTCAGTTGCAGTATGAGCTCACAGTACAGGCTGCTCGGATGGAGGAAATTGAAGCGCGGAATAATGCCTGGCTAACATCCCAAGCTGAGGAGATTGATTTACCGGTCTGGTATTTTCAAAAGGATGAGCAGATATTAGCCCTAGAAACTGAAGTCCAAGATGCTGAGGCAGATCTAGAGATTAAACTCGCTAATTTGGAACAAGTACTTCAGGATGCCGGCAAGGATGATTTTATCGAGACTGAGAAAGAATTAGTTCAAATGCAGCAAGCTCTAAAAATTGCGAGTATGACACTACAACAGGCTGAAGCTGCCAATGATGATGAACTCGTTGATGTAGCCCAAAAAACCTACGACTCAATATGGACTAATTTAAATGCCGTTCAACGTAATTATGACCGCATATTATCTACCGATGCCGCTAAAGATGTGCTAAAGGCTCGTGCAGAAGTAGCCGTTGCTCGTTCGCGACTGGATAATGCCCGAGATCAGTTAATCCTGTTCCTACAAGGTGAAGATTCGTTGCAAGTTAAAGCGGCCTTTGCCGCTGCAGAGCAGGCCAGAGCGGCGGTGACACAAGCTGAAGCAAATCTGGCTCAGGCTCAAGCGGCACTCGAATTACTTGAAATCCAAATCGAGAAGACCATTGTTTACGCACCTATGGACGGGATCATTCTCAGTCGAAATCTGGAAATTGGTGAAACCGTGGCCCCTGGTGTTCCCGTTATGGTGATCGCACAGTTGAATCAAGTTGAATTGGTAGTGTATATCCCAGAGGCTGAATATGGAAGAATCTATCTCGAGCAAGGAGTTTCTATCAAGGTTGACTCATTTCCAGGAGAAACTTTTGCCGGCGAGGTCGTACACATTTCAGATCAGGCTGAATTCACCCCAAGAAACGTCCAGACTATTGAAGGGCGTCGCGCTACGGTCTATGCTATAGAACTCAAAGTACCCAATCCTGAAGGAAAACTAAAACCAGGGATGCCCGCAGACGTCACATTCGACATCAAGTAGCAAACCAACCTTCGCCGCGATTAAAGGCCATGTACTCGGCGGCGCGCCCCGGCGACATGGACGGTCCGACTGCGACCACTTTAAAGCCCGCTTCCTGGGCGACGTGCTCGTACGTCCCGCCGTGGCTGAAAAAGAGGACGTCTTGACCCAGGATGCGCAAAGCTTTGCCGATCTCGACCAGGCGCGAGACCTCGGAGAGGTAATAGAAATGTGGAAAGCAGATGATTTTCATAGGGCTGCCCTCATCAACAGTGCCGCAAACCCCAAGCTGACCACCAGGGCGACCGGCGCGACACGATGGATGGTCAACATCAAGACATAATCCAACTTTCCGGCGCTCATCAAGGCCCCGCTGGCAAACAGGGCGACGATGCACAGCGCCGCTACGACGAGCAACACGATGACGAGCGCCTGGGTTTCCATCCCGCGCAGCAGTTTGACCATCTGGATCGCCGTCGCTACGACCGCGCCCAGCGCGATCAGCTTGTGGACGTTGAACAGGACGCCGTTATATGGCTTGCCCAAACGGCTCAACCAGAAGCCAAAGACCAGCGTCAGGA
>CAZSJU010000416.1:0-2838 GCA_964607235.1 uncultured Anaerolineae bacterium
TCTTCCGATCTTGCTAGAGCTGACGCCGGCCGGCGGCGCCAGGCGCTCGGGGTGTTTCAGCGCGGCGCGGCCGGCCGGCGTCAGCTCTAGCACGGTGCCGCCGTGCTGCAGCGCCCGTGGCTTGAACATGCCGGCGTGCACCAGGCGGTCGATGAGCTTTTTGAGGGCGCTCTCGGCGCGAAAGCCCAACGCGCCCCACTCGGACGAGCCGCGTCCCTTTTCGGGCGCGCGGGGGCTGCCGCGCAGGATATTGATCAGGCTATACTGGCCCCAGCTCCAGGGCGCGTCGGCAGCGCAGCGCAGGATGGTCGCCAGTTGTGCGCGCTCGTCGGGCTGCGCGCGCTCGTCGGGCGATTCGGACGTGATGGCTGTAAGCGCGGCGGGGGGGTCGGCGCGGCAGTTGTCGCAGGCATCATCGCAATGGTCCAATGGCACGCCGCTCAGGTAGGCGCTGAGGTGGCCGTGGCGGCAGCGCGTGGTCTGGGCATAGGCCACGATCTCGTCCACGCGCTGGACCTGGATGGTGGCGTAACGGTCCAGCAGCGCCTGCACGCGCCCCGGCGCGTCCTCGGGCGGCGGGAGCAGTTCCAGCAGCAGCTCGCGCCCCACGGGGCGATAGTCCAGCCGGCCGGCGTCGGCCCACTCGAGCAGCCGTGCTTCCATGCGGCGCGGGTCTATCCCGGCCGCCTGCGCGACGGCGATCAGGTCCAGGGGCAGCGCTTGCCCCGGCCGCAGCCGCGCAGCTTCCAGGAAGGTGGTCCAGTCCGGGTCGTTCGACGTAGCATCCGCCCCAGCGGCCCGCCCGTCCCGCTGGCACACGACGGCGGTGCGCGGCAGGTCGCGGTGGCGCCGTAATAAGCCGGCCTCTTCCAGCGTGCTGAGCGCCACGCGCACAGGGACAACATCGGCCTGCACGTCGCGCATCAGGTCGCCGGCCGCGACGCGACCCAGTTGCGCGTCGCTCAGGCGCCGCTTGACGGCGGCATAGACCTGGCGCAGGAACTCGACCGAGAGCGCGTCGCGGTTAGCGCGCCGGGTCAGGGTGCCCCGGTCGGAAGGGCTGTAGATCAGGATACAGTGCGCGGGCTGGCCGTCACGCCCGGCCCGCCCGGCCTCCTGATAATAGGCCTCCAGCGATGCCGGCAATGCCAGGTGGATGATGAAACGGATGTCGGCCTTGTCCACGCCCATGCCAAAGGCGATGGTGGCCACCATGATGCGCACGTCGCCGCTCATAAAGATGTCTTGCGCCGCTGCCCGCGCCCCGCGTTCACCGATACCGGCGTGATAGTAACCGGCGTTGATGCCCTGGCTTTGCAGCATGGCGGCGATCTGCTCGCAGCGCGCGCGGGTGCCGGCGTATACGATGCCGCTGCCGGTCTCGGCGTGGCACAGCGCCAACACCAGGCGCAGCTTTTCGTCCAGGTTCGGCGCGCGCAGCGCCGTCAGGTACAGATTGGCGCGGTAGGGCGCGGCCGCGACCACGGCCATCTCTCGCCGTGCCTCACCCGCCCCGGTGGCCAGGCGCTGCAGGATGTCGCGCCGCACGCGCGGCGGGGCGGTGGCCGTCATGGCCAGCAACGGCGGGTCGCCCAGCGCGCGGCGCGCGGCCGCGATGTACAAATAGTCGGGCCGAAAGTCATGACCCCACACGCTGACACAGTGCGCCTCGTCAATCACCATGCGGTTGAGGCCGGCCCGGCGCAGCGCGTGCAGGAAAGGCGGCTGGCGCAGCCGCTCGGGGGCGGCGTACACCAGGCGGTAGCGGCCATCGGCCACGGCGCGCATGCGCTGCCCCAGCTCGCGCCCGTCCAATGAGCTGTTGAGCGTGGTAGCCCGCCGGCGCGCGTCCGCCGGTAGCGAGTCCACCTGGTCTTTCATCAGCGCGATCAGGGGCGAGATGACCAGCGTGGTGCCGGCCTCGTCCAGCATCGCCGGCAACTGGTAACACAGTGACTTGCCGCCGCCGGTGGGCAGCACGGTCAGCACGTCCTCGCCGCGCAAGACGGCGGCCATGGTCTCGGCCTGGCCGGGCAGCAGCACCGTGTGGCCAAACAGGTCGCGGGCGGCCGCTTCCAGCCGCGCGCGCTCGCCGGCCGAGATGGGCAAGGCGGCCTCGGGCGCGGGCAGCGGTTCGGCGGGCGGTGCGGCCAGTTGCCCCGTTTCCGGGGTTTCGGCTTCCGGGCCCCTCGTTTGCGGGGCCGCCGGTTGGCCGGGGCGATGCATCCGGGTCGCTAACTCGTCAGCCAGTGCTCCCTCTAATTCCGTCAGATCCTTTTGATACAGCGCGTGCAGTTGGGCCATCACGTCGGTGACGCGGTGGGTCTCGCCGCTGCTCTGATAATAATCGCGCAGGCGACGCAAATTATGGGCCGGCAGGGGATGCTCATCGTCGGCGCTGCGCTGCAGGCGCACGGCATAGCCGCTGGCGGTCACACTGTCGCCCTGGGCCTGGTACAGCGCCAGCATGCCCAACAGGTAGCTGCGGCTGGTGGGCCAGCGCTCGTACAGGTTTTGGTAGGCCTCCAGCGCTTCGTCTAGCGTGCCCCGCGCCTGCTGCACTTCACCCAGCAATCCCCAGGCGGTGACACTGTCCGGGTTCTCGGTGATCAGTTGCTGCGCGATGGCCAGCGCGGCGTCGGCGTCCCCGCGCGCCAGGTGGACACGGGCCAGCAGCACGCGCGAGGTGAGCGAGGTCCGGATGTGGTGGCGCGCCTGCATCACGGCCAGCGCGGCGTCGGGTTGTTCCAGGCCCAGCAGCGCCCGCGCCTGGGCGTCCAGCAGCGAGACCAGGCCGGGCTTGAAAGCCAGCATCTCTTCCAGGCAAGCCAGCGCCGC
>CAZSJU010000417.1:0-1117 GCA_964607235.1 uncultured Anaerolineae bacterium
ACCGGCAACTCGCTATCCGTCGCGCGCGACCTGGCCGCGCAACTTGACGCCCGCCTCATCGCCATCCCGCGCGTGATGGACCGCGCCACCCTCACCCCCGAGGCCGACTGCGTCGGCCTCGTCTTTCCGGTCTATCACAAGGGCCTCCCGCTGATCCTCCAGCGCTTCGTCGAAAAGCTGACCGGCCTGGACCACAAGTACATCTTTGGCGCCTGCACTTATGGCGACACGTCGGGCATGGCCATCCCACACCTGCAACGACTCGTCCGCTCGCGCGGCGGACACCTGGCCGCCGGGTTTGGCGTGCACATGCCGTTCAATTATCTCACGCCCGCCCCGGTGCTGCGCGGCTTTTTCAGCGCCTTTACGCTGCGCAAGGTCGCGCTCGAAAAGCAGCGCGCCCTGGTGGCCGAGGCGCCGGCGAAAATCGGAGGGATCGCCGCCGCTGTCAAGGCGCGACAGTCCGGCGCCTATGAGATCATCTGCGACCCCCTGACGCGCCTGGCGGACGCGCTAAATCTCAACGAGAGCCTGGGCAAGTGGGTCTGGCTCAAGGTCGCCGGCGTGGACGAACCGAGCGCGCTGTCCTTCATTGAAAGCCGCCAACTGATGGACCAGGCCTTTCAAGCCGACGAAAACTGTAACGGCTGCGGGGTCTGTGCCAAGATCTGCCCCGTCGGCAACATCGAGATGGCCGAGCAGGCCGGCGCCCCGCACGCCCGGCCCGCGTGGCAGCAGCGCTGTGAGCAGTGCTTCGCCTGTCTCCACTGGTGCCCCCAGGCAGCCCTCCAGTTCGGCGACACGACCGCGGGCAAACAGCGGTATCACCATCCCGACGTCAAGCTGGCGGATATGTTGAAAGCCGCGCCCTCAACCACTGGGGAACCGGGCATGGGTGACGGGTCAGGCGCGCCTCCCACCTGCTCCCATACCATCAGAGCGCGCGGAGAGATTCCCGTCGTGCAGTTTACGCCTGTGCTTGATGCGCATCTCGGCGTCGGCACGCTCAGCTTTACATGTGTCTCAAGAAAGGAACAGATATGAACCTGCTCAAAATCCTCCAAATGCTCGCCGTCATCGGCACGATCGTGACGGGACTGGTCTCCCTGCTCTGGCC
>CAZSJU010000417.1:1217-2828 GCA_964607235.1 uncultured Anaerolineae bacterium
CTGGCTGGGAAAACATGCCTGACAAGGCGCGCGAACTCGTGGAAGAATTTCGCGCCGTCACGGGCAAGGTTGGCCTGCTAGACACCGTCCTGCCGCCGATCCTGTTCCTCCTGCTGAACGGACTGGCGGACTTGACCGCCGCGATGATCGGCGCGCTCGGCCTCTCCATCGTAATCGCCATCCTGCGCCGCCGCCGCGGACAATCGCTGCTCTACGCGCTGGCGGGGATGGGAAGCGTCGGGCTGGCGATCGCGCTGGCGCTTTTGCTCGGACGCTCAGAGGGCTACTTTGTGCCCGGCATCATCAACGGCGGCGTGACCGTCGCGCTGGCGCTGGTCAGTCTCCTCATCCGTAAGCCGATGGTGGCGTGGACCAGTTACCTCGCCCGCCGCTGGCCGCTCGACTGGTACTGGCATGAGCGCGTCCGCCCGGCCTACACCGAAGTGACGGTGGCCTGGATCGTCTTCTTGGCCTTGAAACTATTCTGGCAGGTCACGCTCTTTCAAAGACAAGACACGCGTCAACTCGCCCTCGTCAACACGCTGACAGGCTGGCCTGCCACCGTCATTCTGCTCATCGTCAGTTATCTCTACGGCACGTGGCGGCTGGCGCAACTGCGCGGCCCCAGCGTGGAAGAATTTCAGAACGGCGCACCCCCCCCGTGGCAAGGTCAGAGACGCGGGTTTTAGATTTTTCGACGCGGACGGATTTTGTGCGCGCTTTTGGCAGGTGCTGTGGCGGAGGTTCTTGCCCGCATCCGCCCGGCGGCTCAACGAGGCCGTTAGCGCGTCCAACGTGAAACGAGGACGAGTTGTCAGTAAAAAAAAAGTGGGCATACCAAATCTAATGGGGTATAATATCCGTTGAAACGATGGGCCAAGGAAATGAGATTTGGTGTTAGGGAGAAAGCCAAGAGTCATTGGATAGATACCAGTAAAGTTTGAAATTATTGGGAAAATCACTGACATTGAGACCATTGCGGTGGGGAGGAACACAGGATGCCATACGAGGCTTTCCATGCACGGTTTCCGGAAATAGCCAAGAAGGAAACGCGCACGATTATATTCATCAATGACCCTGATTTGCCACAAGATACATATACGTTGTTCGAGTCGTATTGTAATGAGCCGGATTGTGATTGCCGGCGAGTGTTTTTGAACGTGTACTCGGGGCAAAGGGAAGAGATTATGGCGGTGGTGGCCTATGGGTGGGAAAGCCGAGAGTTCTATCGAGAATGGTTTCGGGGAGATGATCCAGAAATCATAAAAGTTTTAAAGGGGCCAGCGCTGAATCTGTCGAGTCCCCAGTCCGAGCTAGCGCCGATGCTTCTGGAAAAGATAAAGTTGATTTTGAACGATCAAGCATACGTGTCTCGGTTAAAGAGACACTATAGGATGTTCAAAGAGACGGTTGACGAGGGCAAGCAAGAGAGACAAGTGCAACGAGAGGAAAAGGTGGGGAGGAACGATCCTTGTCCGTGCGGAAGCGGGAAAAAGTATAAACGCTGTTGTGGGAAACATTGACAAGAGCGCGGAATTCAAAAGACCACGGCGCACACGCTACGTCACTCTTACGCCACCCATCTGTTAGAGGCGGGCGTCAACCTGCGGA
>CAZSJU010000418.1:0-2822 GCA_964607235.1 uncultured Anaerolineae bacterium
CCGTGATGATGCCCTACGTGCTCACCATCGTGGCCCTGGTCGTGGCGATGCAGCGCATGCGCTCGCCTTCTGCATTGACCAAGGCCTTTGAGCGTGAGGGATAATGGGGAAATAAGGAGGTGCTATCAGACACTTTTGAATCGCAGTTGGCTTTTCCCATACGATACCCACATACTAGACAATCGATTTAGGAGGAGACGGATGTTGAAATTACGTCACGGACTTGCACTAGTGTTGTTGACAACGATGTTGCTGAGCGCTTGTGGAGGCGAAGCAGAAGAGCCGGACCTTTTCCGCGTCGCGGTGATTATGCCGAGCAACATTAACGACCTGGCCTTTAGCCAGAGCATGTATGATTCAGTGATGCAAATACAGGCAGAGATGGGTGGGCCGGAGAAAATGGAGGTCGACTACTCTGAAGGGATGTTTGTGGTCGATGACGCGGCGGCAGCCATTCGGGACTATGCCGCGCAGGGTTATGATCTGATCATCGCCCACGGGTCGCAGTATGGCAGCTCCTTGCGCGAGATCGCGCCCGACTTTCCCACCACGGCGTTCGCGCACGGCACAACGGTTGATACCTTTGTCGAAGAGGGGATTGAGAACGTCTTTGCGTATGAGGCAGCCTCCGATGAGGGCGGCTATGTCAACGGCGTGATGGCGGCAATGTTGACCGAGAGCAACGTCGTCGGCGTGGTCGGTCCTATTGAGACCGGGGATGCCAAACTGTACGTCGATGGGTTCATCGCCGGCGTCCAAGCGACCGATCCGAACGTCAAGGTCAACGTCAACTATATCGGCTCATTCTCTGATGTGGCGCTGGCCACCGAGGCAGCCAACACCCACGTCCAGGCCGGGGCCGACGTGATGGCCGGGACGGCGCAGATGGTAGTGGGCGCGATCGGCGTGGCAAAGGACAATGGCGTGCTGTGGTTCGGCACGCAGGCCAGCCAGACTTCGCTGGCGCCCGACATTGTCGTTGCCAACCAGATTTACGACTGGACCGTCGTCTTGAACGACATCATCGCTCAGATCGATGAGGGCATTTACGGCGGTAAGGCTTACATCATCACCCTCGCCAACGGGGGGCAGGTCATGGAGTACAACCCTGACTTTTCGCTCCCGGCAGAGGTCAAGGAAGCAGCCCAAGCCGCCGAACAGGGCATCATCGACGGCACCATCACCACCGGCGTCAGACAGTAATCTACAAAGCGAGGTGCAGCGCGCGTGACACAATGACGCGTGTTGCACCTCGCTCGCACCATCGAGCCCTTCCGGGAAGCTATAAATATAAGGAGCAAGCTATGTCAGAGCGGGAGGTGTTACCTTCGGGCCAAACGCGCATCGATACATTGGAGATGAGGGGGATCGTGAAGCGATTCCCCGGTGTACTGGCGAATGATCACATCAATTTTGACGTGCATGCCGGCGAGGTTCATGCCCTGCTCGGTGAGAATGGCGCCGGCAAGAGCACGCTGATGAAAGTCCTCTATGGTCTGTACGAACCCGACGAGGGCGAAATCTGGCTCAACGGCAGGCGGGTGAGTATCCAATCCCCCACCGACGCCATCGAGTTGGGGATCGGTATGATCCACCAGCACTTTATGTTGGTGGAAACCCTCACCGTGGCGGAGAACGTCGCGTTGGGGCTCCCCTCCTCGCGCAAACCGCTGACGGATCTGGATAAAGTCTCCAAGCGCATCCTAGAGCTGGCCGACATCTATGGCTTGCAAGTCGATCCCACCGCCTACATCTGGCAATTAGCCGTGGGGCAACGGCAGCGCGTAGAGATCATCAAGGCGCTCTATCGCGGCGCGGCGCTGCTCATCTTGGACGAGCCAACCGCTGTCCTCACCCCGCAAGAAGTGGACGAGTTCTTTGTCACCATCCGCCAGATGGTCAGCGCGGGCCACGCGCTCATCTTTATCTCCCACAAGCTGCACGAGGTCTTGGACATCAGCCACCGCGTGACGGTGCTGCGCGACGGCCAGCAGATCGACAGTTGCCCCATTGAAGGCTGCACCAAGGCCAGCCTGGCCGAGATGATGGTCGGACGCGAGGTGACGTTAAAGCCGAGCCGCGAGGAGAGCGCGGCGGGGCAACCGCGTCTGGTCGTCGAGGGCCTATGCGTGGACAGCGACCGGGGCACATCGGCCTTGCGCGGCGTGGATCTGAGCGTCCATTCGGGCGAAATCCTGGGGCTGGCGGGGGTTTCGGGCAATGGGCAGCGCGAGTTGGCCGAGGTCATCACGGGGCTGCGTCCTCCCTCACGGGGCAAGGTGTACCTGGAGGGCGAGGAGGTCACCGAAGAGTCACCCTCCAAACTCACCAAGAAAAAGCTGGCGTACATTCCCGAAGAGCGGATGAAGGATGGGATGATCCAAGAGTTTTCGATTGCGGAGAACATTATCCTGCGCGAACACAACAAGCGCCCGTTTGCCCATTCGGGGATGCTCAATTTGCCCATCATCGCCAGGTATGCCGACAAGCTCATCAAGCGCTTTCAGGTCAAGACCCCCTCGCGGGAAACACCGGCCAAGAGCCTGTCCGGCGGCAACATCCAAAAGGTCGTGCTGGCCCGCGAGATTTCGCGCCAGCCACGGGTGTTGATCGCGGCCCAGCCGACGCGCGGCCTCGACATCGGCGCGATGGAGTACGTCCACGCGCAACTGCTGGAAGAGCGGCAAAAAGGCACGGCCATCCTGATGATCTCTGAGGACCTCGACGAAATCTTGGGCCTGGCCGACCGGATCGCCGTCATCTATGAGGGGCGGATTATGGACATCGTGGATGCCGAGACCGCCACGGCGGAGCAGTTGGGC
>CAZSJU010000419.1:0-1255 GCA_964607235.1 uncultured Anaerolineae bacterium
TCTTCTACCCCATCACCAAGCTCATCACCGCTTTTTGTGCGTGCAGGCGGTTCTCGGCTTCGTCATAGACCACGCTGCGCCAGCCGTGCTGGGGGTCGGTGTTGTCGATCACGTCGTCCTCGACCTCCCAACTGCGGTCGGCGGGCAGGCAGTGCATGTAAATGGCGTTCTTGTCGGCCAGTTCCATATAGTCGCGCGTGGCTTTCCAGCCTTTATAGTTGTCAAAGATTTCTTGCGTCTTTTGCGGGTCTGCCTCGCCCACCGGCGGTTGAAAGATCGGTGTAGCGGCCCAGGCCTTGGGATAGAGCACGTGTGCGCCCTCGGCCGCTCCCTCAAAGTCGTGGCTGATCTCAAAGGTGCTGCCGTTCATCTCGGCGTACTTTTCGCAAGCAGAGATGACCTCGGGGTCTAGCGCCATCTCGGGCGGGTGCGCCAGCACCGTGTTGCACCCCATCTTGGCTGCGGCAATGATCGCGCTCTGCGGCACGGCGCGTGGCTTGTGCACCGAGGGAGAATAGGCCCAGCTCATGACAAATTTGACGTCCTTGAAGGACCCAAACTTTTCCTTGACGGTCAGCAGGTCAGCCAGCGCCTGGAAGGGGTGATACTTGTCGTCTTCCATATTCAAGATGGGGACGTCGGCCCAGTATGCAAAGTTGCGGATGATCTCGTTGGAACCCCCATAGACCCAGTCCACCGGGTCACCGTAGCAGCGGATGGCGATGGCTTCACCCATACGGGAGAGCACGCGCGCCACGTCAGAGATGCGCTCTGTGCTGTAGGCGACTTCTTTGCCGGGCATGGCCGGTGTGTAGATCTTGCTGGGGTCGAGAAAGTGCGCGTGCCCGCCCAACTGGTGCATGCCTGCCTCAAAGCTGTTGCGCGTGCGTAGGCTCTGGTTATAGAAAAGCATGAACAATGTCTTGGTGCGCAGGATGTGATCGTGCAATTCGCCTACCGCACGCCGGCGCTTCAGGTCCAGTGCCACGTCGAGAATCGTGTCAATTTCTTCTTTGGTCCAGTCCAAGAGCGTGATAAAGTCACGTCCGCGGAAAGAATCGGTCTTCATATTACACTCCTTGTCAGTTAAATATTGTCTCGGTATAGATTTTAATCAACGGTCAAGCCCCAAAGGGCAATTGCGCTGCATGGTAGCAGCAACGGAAATACTAGACGGTTCCTCACCTCCAGATCTGACCAACGCCCCCCCAGTTTACCAATTTCCCAATTCCTTGCCAGTGCTGGAATGGAGCGA
>CAZSJU010000419.1:1355-2821 GCA_964607235.1 uncultured Anaerolineae bacterium
TCCACAAACAGCTCGACAGGTTTGAATTGTTCGACGTCTACCAATCCCTGGTCGGTTAGCTTGAGGGTAGGGATCACCTCCAATGCCATAAAGCCCAGCACCATGAATGGATCGCGCAGGTTGGTGCCGAGCGCCACGCTGTTGATGACCAGCGTGTCCAGGTCGCTTCGCACTTGTTGCATCGGTTGGTCAGACATCAGCCCGGCAATGGGCAACGGCAAGCGGGCAAGCACTTTTTCGCCATTGACGGCGACAAACCCGCCCCCCATCTCGCCGACTGTCCGCGTTGCCGTCAACATACTCGCGTCATCGGCCCCGACGACGACAATGTTGTGATGGTCGTGAGCGACCGAGGCAGCCAGCGCGCCGGCTTGCAAGCCCATGCCACGGATAAAGCCCAGACCGACGTTGCCTGTGCCCTGGTGGCGCTCGATCACGGCCATCTTGAGCATGTCCTGCTCGGGGTCGGCGACCGCATAGCCGTCGTGCGAGCGTATCACCGTTTCGATCAGGTGCTCGGTGATGATTTGATTTTCAATCACGCCAATGACCCGCGCCTTGGTCCCGTCAGCGTGTATTTGAAAAGCATGCGCGTCCATCTGATCCCAGTCCAGGTGTACGGTGTCACGCACGTGGGCGTCATCAACCTGGGGATCGCGCCACGGTCCAGATCCAGATCCAGATTCAGAATCGGGCGCGCCGTCCTGGGCGACCAAACGGCCGCCGCTAAAGACCAGCTCTACCTGGATGTCTTGCAGGTCAGTAAAGACCACCAGGTCGGCCCGTTTGCCCGGCGCCACCGCGCCACGGTCATACAGGCGGAACCGTTCGGCAGTGTTGAGCGTCGCCATGCGGATAGCCGTCACGGGGTCCAGGCCATAGGCGATGGCGATGCGCACCATGTGGTCGATGTGCCCATCGTCGAGCAGGTCGGCAGGGTGACGGTCGTCGGTGCACAGGCAGCAGCGGCGGCTGTTCTCCGGCGTGACGGCCGGTAGCAGGTCCAATAAATTGTGTGCGCCGGTCGCTTCACGCAGAAACACATACATCCCCCGGCGCAAGCGGTCCGTCATTTCTTGGGGCGTCACGCATTCGTGGTCTGAATCAACGCCGGCCGCGATATAGGCGTTGAGCCATTTGCCGCTGACGCCGGGGCTGTGCCCATCTATGATGCGCCCTTCAAAGGCCTCCATTTTGGCCAACACGGCCGGGTCGCCCAGGATCAAGCCGGGATAATTCATCATCTCGGCCAGCCCCAGCACCCGGGGATGATCCAGCAAGGTGGCCAACTGGGCGGCGTCCAACGCTGCGCCCGCAGTTCCCATCTGGGTGGCCGGCACACATGATGAAGCGTTGGCATAGACGGTCAATGGGAGATTTTCTGAGGCGTCCAACATATAGTGGATGCCGGGCAAGCCGCACACGTTGGCGATCTCGTGAGGGTCGCTGACGACGGTGGTCGTGCC
>CAZSJU010000420.1:0-2810 GCA_964607235.1 uncultured Anaerolineae bacterium
CAGTCTCAGGCGCCACAGACGCCGCTTCGTCCGGCGCCGCCTCTGCTAGCCAATCGGGCACCCCGGCCGCTTCAGCCTCTGGCTCCGCAGGGGGTATCTCCCCAGAGGGGGCCAGCCGCGATAACCAATCCGGCACCTCGGCCGCTTCAATTTCCTCAGTCTCAGGCGCCACAGACGCCGCTTCGTCCGGCGCCGCCTCTGCTAGCCAATCCGGCACCCCGACTGTCTCATCCTCAGGCGCTGCAGGGGATGTCTCCCCGGACGGGGCCAGCCGCGATAACCAATCCGGCGCATCAGCTTTTTCCGCTTTCTCACCCCCAGGCGTAGCAGCCGGCGCTTGTTTGGCCGAATCCGTTTCGGACAGACGATCTTTGCTCTGCGCCGCGGGGGACGGTGCGCCGCGCGACGCCAAGCGGCCCAACCAGTCGGGTTGCTCGGGCAGCTCATCAGCCGGTTCTGGCTCAGACTCGGGCGCTAAATCAAAAGGCGAGGGTTCCCCAGGCGGCACATTAGCCCGCAGACGCTGCAACCAATCCGGGACCTCTTTTTCCTCCGTCAGGTCTGGCGGTGGCGCAGCCGAGGGGGGCGAAGGAGGGCTCTCTCTTTGCGGTGGCAGAGAGGGCTTGGAAGGCTCTGGTGAAGGGGACGGCACTGTGAGCGGTACCAGCCGGGCGCCACAACGCTCACAGTTCTCACGGTCCGTCGGGTTGTCGTGGCTGCACATAGGACAACGCAACCCTCCAGGTAAAGCGGGCAACATCGCCCCACATTCATTACAGAACTTGCTGCCTTTTGGATTGGCCACACCGCACTGTGGACAGTGAATCATCAAACCCTCTCACCGGTCAACAAAACATAAACCTCAAGCCAGCCGGCGCACAAGCTAGCTCTGTGGGCGATCGATGCCCATGATCAAACGCAACGCCGTCATCGTGATGCCCAAAGCAACCCCGATCAACACAGCACGCAAGCCGGGAATCGCCAACCAAGAGAGCCAAATATCACGTAAATTTTGCAACCCTGTGCCCCAACCAGACAAACGCACGTGGCTGACCAAGATCACCAAAGCTGACAATAAAAAGATAAAACCACTGGCAGGGCGCTCCAAGCGCAACATGCGATAGGCCGCGTAGGTCAGGATAAACACCAACAACCCCGCCGCAGCCGCTTGCAGCGGCGCAATGACCCATTCAAACACAGGCGCCATCAGCGGTCCCCACAAGCCTTGTTCAGGGTCAAAAACCAATTCACCTATACCGATCACCAAAACCGCGATCGCGCTGAGAATTAAAGCCAGGCTATAAAACCAACCGGGAGCCCTGGTGGTCAACTTGCCGACGTGTACCGTGAGCACGTTTATAACTCCCAAGAGGCCGGAAAAAGCCACGATAATGACGGCCCAGCGGACGAACACCCACTGAATCACCTGCAAGACCTCGCCTTTTACAAAAAAACCCAACAAGGTCAAGAGCAGGATGACAGACGTCAAAATAGTAACAAGTGGAATCTTGAGCCGTCTCACGGCGCACCCGCCATTCTCAAGGTTGCAAAGATGATGATGAATAGGATCAGCACTAGGCGTATGACATCCTCAGCAACCAGGCTCAGCAATTTGTCAGGGACACGGTCAAGATAGGCGCCGGTAGCGTATAGCTCTTCTCCCACCACGAGTGTATCGTCGCTAGCATAAAGCACTGCCAGCGCCTGAGGGTCATCACTACCAGCAATCTGCATCAGACCGGCCGCTGCGCCCGCATGGGCGATCAGGGCCACTTCGGGGCCAAAAGCCCCCAACATCACGTTGGCCAGTACGGACTCGCGGCTCAATATATCCATCGTACCGAGCGCATAAGCCATCGGCGCCGGTGAGATCAGCCGCACTTGTCCCCAGCTAAAGTCATCCTGGCGCCCCCGTTGGACATAGGCCTGGCGCAGCACATTTTGAGCTAACGGTAACAAAGCCACATCAGAGACGGTAACAAGGGGCGGGGTTCCAGTGGCCACACCTTGCTCCGCCAGATAAGCCAAAGTGGACAATCCAACCAGCGAGGCAACCGTATCGCTGCCACCAACACCACCCGTACCCAGAGAAAAGTGGAGCGACTGCCCACTCTCAGCAGCGCGGCTCATCTGATGCGGTAGGTGGTCAAAAGCGGCAATGGAGCGCAGCGCCGGCGTTTGCCGCCGCCTATAAATTAATAGAACCAGCAACAATACAATCAAAAAGAACAATGGAAGCGCAAGGTAGCTATTCATCGCTTCCCGCCTTTCGCTCGATGCGCTCGATCAATTCCTCTAGCGCAAAGGGATTCTCCAAGAGCGCCACATACCGATCTATGCTCGCGACATCTACCAGGCCACCGAGCACTGGCTGAACCAACAACAAAGCCTGGCTGACCAAAAACCCCATGCCCCGCCCGACTTCCAGTAGAGGCAAAGCGATCAAGGCCAATCCAGAGCGGTGAATGCGTTCAGCCCAGTGATCAAGCCACTGTTCTCGATCAGATTGCTCGGATTTTGACAAAAGACTGCCACCAAAGAGTATAGCGTAATCCCGCCCCACCGCCCAAGTCGTTGCTCGCGCCCCATTTGCTACTTTGTTTACTGATCCTATGAGCATCATTGAGTATCAACCCAGCATTTAGCACATTGTTGGGAGCAAAGCCATTTACGCCACACATCGGCCAACAGGCAAAGGCTTGACGCTGGTGCAAAAGCCTGGCTCAAACAGGCAAACGACAAAGCGCAACCTTAACACACGTTCAGAGTATAGCACGAATCTTTAACAGTGTAAAGCAGTGTCAGTGGCC
>CAZSJU010000421.1:0-2796 GCA_964607235.1 uncultured Anaerolineae bacterium
ACGTTTGGCCCTCTTCTAGCGCATAAGAGATGCCATTGACCGCCTTGACGACGCCGTCCTGCGTGTAAAAGCGCGTGGTCAAGTTTTTTATTTCCAATAGACTAGACAAGATAGGGGCCTCCTTCTATCTATGCATAACGTATTGTTTGTTTTTAGAGCTGGACAAGCCGGGTTCAGATTAAGCAATTCAGACTAGGGGAAAATACAGGTCTAGAATGTAACCAGTATAACAAAAGCATCCTAACACCCTAGTGTCATTCATCCTCATGAGCGACGACAGGTGTCACAGACCTCGCGTCAACCCACCCATTTTAACACATCTTTTTTTCAAGCGCCACTCGAAATATGGAATTCAAAGCGGGAGGAAAAACCATCACCCCTAAAATCAACTGGCCCGCTCTGAATCTCCCAACCCCTACAGGGGCGCCCACCCTGTAGACCCAGCTAGACCTCTCCTTAACGTAATACACATTAGGAACCAAAATGGTTCATCTGAAATCGTAAACTGGACAAATTGGTTCCAAAAGCGCCAAGCACAAGCACTATAATAGTGGAGCGATAGTGGAGCAATAATGGAGCGATTGCTCGCAAACAATCCGATAGGGGCTAGAGCTTGTAACCAATCGCGCGCAAAAGCGCCTTGCGATCCGCCACATCGTCTGCGCTCTCGACACCCTGGGGCGACATACCATCAACCACACCCATAATCCCACACCCTTGCTCAGTTTCAGCGACGACAACCTGGGTTGGATTGGCCGTCGCACAAAAGATATGACACACTTCGGGTATGGTCTTGAGGATGTTTAACACGTTAATGGGATAAAACCCTTTACCCAAAAAGAGGATAAAACTGTGCCCCGCCGCCAGAGCCAGCGCGTTCTTTTGAGCCAGGTCAAGCAGCGCGTCATCCGTGCCCGTGGTGCGGACCAGTGCCGGACCTGAAGCCTCACAAAAAGCCAGGCCAAACTCTATACCCGGTACCGCGCCGACCAAAGCTTCGTGGATGTCCTCTACCGTCTTGATAAAGTGCGTTTGACCCAAGATAAAATTGAGTGATTCCGGTTTTTCAATGCTGACCAACTTGAGCTGCACGCGTGCGCCTCCAACGTTTTACAGGTGACCGGCACTTGTCAGGGCCATCGTAAGCGCCAGCCACATCACCGAGTCGTTAATCGCCCAAGACTTGCTCTACGCTTTGCACAAACTTTTTGAGACCAAAGGGCTTGGTCACATAGCCATCGACCTCGGCAACATTCACCGCCAAAAACTCATCAATGGGCTGCGATTTAGCGGTGACAATGATAACGGGGATATCCTTCAACTCTTCATCCGCTTTCATCTGCTTGTAAACTTCCCAACCGTCTATGTCCGGCATCATCAAGTCTAACAAGACCAGATCTGGTTTTATGCGGCGGACTGTTTCCAACCCCTTCCGCCCACCTACCGCCCCAGTCACCTCGAACTTTTTACGTCCTAAAATACTCTCTGCCAGGGCAATCATATCGGGCTCGTCTTCGATGTAAACGATTTTTTTCCTTGCGTCCGCCATATGATACACTCCCCCTATGTACCCCCAAGCACGCGGGGGCAAATCCACCCTAAAAATATAGCGTCCCCTGCCACCGGATACCTGAACGCCATAATAACAAGACCGTCACCGGACAGGCTGCCGGACTTGTAAGAGGCGACGCCATCACTCCTCTTGATTCAAAACGCGTTCAACGCTTTTTAGCAGCTCTTGTGGGCCAAAAGGCTTGGTCACATAGTCATCGACCTTGGCGATATGCAACCCCAGCACCTTGTCAATGCTCTGCGCCTTGGCGGTCACGACAATCACCGGAATGTCTTTCAAATCGGGGTCCGCCTTCATCTGCTGGTAAACTTCCCAGCCATCCATATCCGGCATCATCAAGTCCAGGAGCACCAGGTCCGGCTTGATACGGCGCACCGCTTCCAAACCCTCTCGCCCTCCCATTGCGCCCGTGAGATCGAACCCTTTGCGCACTAGAATTAGCTTGACCAGATCAATCATCTCAGGCTCGTCTTCGATACAGACAACCTTTTTATTTTCCACCAGTCCTCCTTTTACGCCTCATCAATGGCTGACCCTAACCGCAACCAGCATCGAGCCACTCGCTGGGACCAAAAAGCTTGACGCCCTGGGCTGCTTTGCCCCACTGCGCGCCGGTCTCTTTTAAACCACCGTGAACAAAACCAGCTCGCGCACGCTCCACGCGCACGCTCAAAACGAGTGTACAAAATGCACCCACACGACACTCTAGCGTACCGCGCCGACACGCAAACAGGCTACACTTCTCCCAGTACCTGGCGCACGCTCTCTAGCAACTCTTTAGGGCCAAAATCAGCCTTGACCAAATAAGCATCCACCTTGGCCACGTGCAAACCCAGCACCTGATCAATCGGCTTGTCCTTGGCCGTCACGACGATGACCGGGATGTCTTTCAAGCGCTCTTCCGCCTTCATGCGGCGGTGGACTTCCCAGCCATCCATATCGGGCATCATCAAGTCCAACAATACCAGGTCTGGTTCCTCGCGCTGAATAGCTTCCAGTCCCTCTCGGCCGCCAATGGCCCCAATGACCTCAAAGCCCTTGGGCTCCAAGATGAGTTTGACCAAGTCTATCATGTCCGCATGGTCTTCAACATAGACGATCTTTTTCCTTGCCATCCAGCCCTCCTTAGCATCAGAAAGAACACAATCTGAATATCTATATAATCTAGAGCCCAAGCAAGTGTACCACAATATGCCACACATGTCTAGCGCCAGCTTGTCAAC
>CAZSJU010000422.1:0-2780 GCA_964607235.1 uncultured Anaerolineae bacterium
CCGACCGACTCGTCGGTCATGACCAACACCGGCGTGCGATACTTTTCGGCCAGATTAAAGGCACGGATCGTCAGATCGAACAACTCTTGAGGCGAACTAGGCGCCAGCGCGATGATCTCATAATGCCCGTGCGATCCCCAACGCGCCTGCATCATGTCCCCTTGGCCGACCAACGTCGGCATACCGGTGGAAGGGCCGCCCCGCTGCACGTTGACCAGCACACAGGGCGTCTCGGTGATGATGCCCAGGCCCAAATTCTCCATCATCAGGCTAAAGCCCGGGCCAGAAGTGGCCGTCATCGCCTTGACGCCAGACCACGACGCCCCCAAGACCGCGCTGATCGAGGCGATCTCGTCCTCCATTTGAATATAAGTCCCGTCGACCAGCGGTAGGCGACGGGACATACGCTCGGCGATTTCGGTGGCGGGAGTGATGGGATAGCCGCCAAAGAAACGGCACCCGGCACAAATCGCGCCCTCGGCGCAAGCCGTGTCGCCATCCATAAAGAAACTGCCTTGCAAGACCCCGTTACGGCTCCCATTACTGCTCATGGGGCATCTCCTTGACGTAAATGGCAAATTCGGGGCAAAGCATCTCACACAATCCACACACCACACAGCGCTGCGGGTCGGTGACCTGTGGAGGGTGATAACCTTTGGCGTTAAAAATATCCGACATCTCCAAAGCGTCCCGAGGACAATACGTCACGCACAATTGGCAGCCTTTGCAGCGTTCGACGATGAGGTGAATCTCGCCATGGGGCACGAGCACGCGGTCATGGTCGAGAGGGGTACGCCAAAATTTCATGGCCGTCTTCTCCTGACAAAATGGGTCGGCAGGGCGCCGACCGCTGGTGGCTGAAAACTAGACGAGGCCAGCCTGGCGTGTTTAGTCCATCCACGCGCAAGCTGGCCTCGGACGATTCAGGTAGTATGGGGCAATCATAAATGATCTCAATCATCCCTCGTTGGGCATTCTGTGATTCAAGCGTCGACGCCCGCCCTTTGTTCTAAGGATAACAATCTATTCCAACTTTGTCAATATCCTTTATGCTACTAACGTACCGCTTTTATTCTAGTTATTTCGGGGGATAAGACTAGTCCGAAATGACAGGAACACCGCTTAAAACGATTTGACAATTGCGCCCACTTGGCTTATATTTTGTGTATAACAAACACAAAATGCGAGGTGTATCATGCTTGACGTTCCACCTGGATATGATCCTAACAAGTACGAACGCCCATCGGTTACGGTGGACGTGGTCATCTTTACGTTGCAGGATGCAGACTTGCAGGTCTTGCTCATCCAGCGCAAATTTCCCCCCTTTGCCGGCTATTGGGCCATACCCGGTGGCTTTGTACAGATAGATGAATCGCTGCAAGCCGGTGCGCTGCGAGAATTGGAAGAAGAGACCGGCGTGCGTGACGTCTATATTGAGCAACTGTATACTTTTGGCAAGCCGGACCGTGACCCCCGCACACGGGTCATCACTGTGGCCTATTTGGCGTTGCTGCCCAAAACCGCGGCCCCCACGTTGCAAGCCGGTGACGACGCGGCCCAAGCCCAATGGTGGTCCATATATGAACTCCCGCATCTTGCCTTCGACCACGCCGAGATCCTGGACTATGCCCTGACGCGACTACGTTACAAGTTAGAATACAGCGCCGTGGGATTCGAGCTGCTCCCGGAAAAATTCACGCTGTCTGAACTGCAAGCCGCTTACGAGATCATCCTGGGCGAAAAGTTGGATCGGGGCAATTTTCGCAAAAAGCTGCGCAAATCCGAGGCCGTCGAAGCAACCTCAGAGTATCGCGAGACCGGCGGGCGACCGGCGCGCCTGTATCGCTTTCGCGACGACGCTGTCGCCGAGATCAAGGCGCGACGCCTCTTTCCGTAGCGCTGAAAGCACAGCCTATAGGTTAAAAGTGTTTCCTTAAAATTTTCGGCACTCTCTTGACAAACTCTAGTTTTGGGAGTATACTTTGTGTAACAAATACACAAATCCTCTTTTTTTCGACCCGGTTTGTGTAAATAATACAATAATAAGGAGTGACGAAAATGGAAATCGAAAATCTGGTAAAAGACGCGATGCCCTTTTTGAAATGGGTTGCCGAATGGAACCAAGATCTGCCTGCCCTGGACCTGGAAGCCGAGATCAAGAGCCCCGCCAGCGTGGCCGTGCTGTCGGTGGACCTGATTAACGGCTTTTGCTACACCGGCCCCTTGAGCAGTCCCCGCGTGGCGTCCATCGTCCCGCCTATCGTGCGCCTGTTCAAACGGGCCTACGATCTGGGTGTACGCCATTTTATCCTACCCCAGGATACTCACGAGCAAAATGCCGTCGAATTTGAGAGCTTTGCCCCGCACGCAGTGAAGGATAGTAAAGAAAGCCAAACGGTGCCCGAGATCAAGGCGCTATCCTTTTTTGACCAGTTCACGGTCATTCCCAAAAACTCGATCAGCTCCAGCATCGAAACCCGGCTGCCCGCCTGGCTGGACGAGCATCCCGAGGTGAACACATTTATTGTAGTGGGAGACTGTACCGACTTTTGCACCTACCAACTTGCGATGTACCTGCGCCTGCGCGCCAATGCCAAGCAGCACGCCGCCACCCGGGTCATCGTGCCGGCCGACAGCGTCGACACTTTTGATATATCCGTCGAAACTGCCCAAGAGCTAGGCATTATGCCCCATCACGGGGACCTGTTGCACTTGATTTACCTGTACAGCATGGCGCTGAATGGCGTCGAGGTCGTCGCCAGCGTCAACTAGATCAATTA
>CAZSJU010000423.1:0-2762 GCA_964607235.1 uncultured Anaerolineae bacterium
GTGGACATCGAGGTCAAGGTCCAGGCGGGCCAGGTGCTAAAGATAGACAAAGAGATCATCGTCGTGGACGATTACTCTGTGGACGGCACGCGCCAGATCCTGCTGGAGGAAGAGAAAAAAGGGGACCTGGTGCTCCTGTTTCACAAGCGTAATCAAGGCAAGGGGGCCGGGGTGCGCACGGGGGTGGCGCACTCGAGCGGCGACGTCGTGCTGATTCAGGACGCCGACCTGGAATATGACCCCCGTGACTATCCTACTTTGCTGCGCCCCATCCTGGAAGGGCGGGTCAAAGCGGTGTATGGCTCGCGCTTTTTGGGGCCGCGCAAGGCGATGCTCTTTTGGCACATGCTGGGCAACAAGTTTCTGACTCTGGTCACCAACGTGCTGTACAATGCTATTTTGAGTGACATGGAGACGTGTTACAAGGTGCTAGACGGTGACCTGGCGCGCAGTCTCAATCTCAAGTCGGATGGCTGGGGCATTGACCCCGAGATTACGGCCAAAGTGCTCAAGCGGGGGCATCGTATTTTCGAAGTGCCCATCAGTTATTATGGGCGTGAGTACTATGAGGGCAAAAAGATCTCCTGGCGCGATGGGTTTACGGTATTGTGGACCTTGATCAAGTACCGTTTCGTCGATTAGGCCGGCGGCGCCGGCGTCGGGCGCGTTGGGGCCTCGTCGCGCTCTTGTGGTTGGGGCTGGCGTTACGGTTGGCGCTCTTGCTGGAAAACCCGCTGCATCAGGATGAGGCGTTGTATGGCTATTGGGGACGGTTGATCAGCAGCGGGCGCGACCCCTGGCTGGCGACGGCGCCCGTGGACAAGCCGCCTCTGGCGCTGTACCTGATCGCGGGGGGGCAGGCGGCATTCGGGGTCAGCGAGTTTGCCCTGCGGCTTCCGGGGCTGGCGGCCAGCCTGCTTTCCATCTCCCTGGTCTATGCCCTGGCCCGGCGTCTGTATGGGGATCCGGCGGTGGGGCTGGTCGCGGCGGCGGTCTTGGCGCTCACCCCGTATCCGCTATGTTTTGGCGCCACAGCGCTGACCGACCCGTTATTGGTCGCCGGGTGGTTGGCGGCGTGTGTCGCGGCGGTCCGTGGCCGGTGGGGGTGGGCCGGCGTGCTCTCGGGGTTGGCCCTGGCTACCAAGCAGCAGGCATTGCTCCTGCTGCCTTTGACGCTGGGCCTGGGCCTGTGCCGGCGCTTGGAGATTGCTCACCTGCACTCACTTGCCCTAGCGGGCAGCGCCAGAGGCGCGCAGGCGCAAGTGTCGTCGCAAAAAAACGCTCCTCGCAATGACAAATTTGGAATTATTGGGGCGGGGGCGCGCGCGATGGGGCGCGCGTTGTTGGGCCTGGGGGGCGTCGTCGCACTGATCTGCGCCTGGGATGCGCTTCGTATAGTCAACGGCGCCGGCGCCGGGTTTTGGGCGCAGGGCGTCGACAGTTATGGCGGCTTGCGGCTGATCTGGCCGGCCGAGCTGGCGTCCCGAGGACGAGGTTGGTTGCGTCTGGGCGGTTACTTGCTGGGCTGGCCTGGCGGGAGCGTGCTGTGGGTGGGCAGTGTGGTCGCCTTGCTGGCGTGGGACGTGACCCGGTGGCGCCGGACGTGGCCGGCCCTGGTTGACCTGTTATTTCTGGCCTGGGTCGCACTTTATCTGTTTTTCCATTTCCTGGTGGCGTTTCCCGTGTGGGACCGTTATCTGTTGCCGCTGGTGCCGGCGTTGGGCGTCTTGTTGGGGCGGGCGGTCCGGTGTGCGCTCTGTGCCGCACGGCGCGTAGGACCGTGGGCCCGGTGGGGCGTGGCGTTGTCGGTCGTGGTTTGCCTGGGCGGTGGCGGCGTGCTGGCCGCCGGCGGGCGGGTCCCGGTGGGCGGGGACCACGGCGCTTATGATGGGTTGCCGCAAGTGATCGCGTATTTGCGCGCCTTGCCGGTGGGCACGGTGCTGTACGACCGTTGGCTGAGCTGGCACTATGATTTTTACCTGTACGATGCATATCTGTACCGCGCCGGCTTTTCCACGCCGGGTTGGCTGGCGGCCGACGCGGCGGCGCATGATGATGGGCGGCCGCGCTACCTGGTCGTCCCTGACTGGCAGCCCTCAGCGCGCCTGGGACGGGCGCTGGAGCAGGTCGGCCTGGCCATGGCGCCGGTGTTAGAGACGCGGCGGCGCGATGGCACGACCTCTTTTATCGTTTACGAGATAGGGCGGTGAGGCGGTGAATTGACATATGGACGGGTTGGATGAAGCGCGGACCGGGGGGCGCGGGTTGCGCCGTGACGGCCTGGCGCTGGCTCTTTTGTTGGGGATGACCGTACTCGTGTTCTGGCGGCTGGCCTTGACCGATTTGATCATCGGGCGGGGCGACACCTTGTTCTATTTCTACCCTTATCGGGATTTTGCCTCGGCCGCGGCGCGGGCCGGGCAGATCCCGCTGTGGAATCCTTATTTGTTCATGGGCGCGCCTTTTTTTGCCAACTCGCAGGCTGGCTTTTTCTACCCGCTCAACCTGGCGCTGGCCGGTTTGCCCGTGGCGCGCATGGTCAATGCCAGCATTGTGCTGCACGCCGCGCTGGCCGCCGTAGGCGCCTATGTGTGGGGGCGGGAGGGCCTGGGCCTGAGCCGGCCCGCGGCCTGGCTCGCCGGTCTGTGTTATGGGCTGGGGGGCTATTTTGTGGCCCAGGTGGAGCACCTCAACCAGGTGCAGGGCCTGGCCTGGTTACCCTGGCTGTTATGGCTTGACGATACCCGGCATCGCTGGCGCGT
>CAZSJU010000424.1:0-2760 GCA_964607235.1 uncultured Anaerolineae bacterium
TCGACCCCGGCCGCGAGTGCGTCGCGCTGCGCATGTGCCGCGTGGATGCCAACCTGGACAACACGGTGCTGGGGCCGGACGGGCGGCTGCGCTGGGTGGATTGGGAATACTGTGGCTGGGGCGACCCGGCGTTGGACCTGTGCGAGTTGCGCTGGCACGCGGCGCTGGAGGGGCTGAGCGCGGCCCAACAGCGCTGGCTGCGCGACAATTATCGTCGCCCGGCCGGCGATCCGGGCTTTGAGGCCCGATTGGCGGTGTGGGACCGGGTTATCGCCACGCGCTGGTGTTTCCTGGTCCTGCGTGGGTTGTGGAGCCTGCACAACGGCCCCGACCGCCTGCGCCTGACCCACGTCGCGGCCGACCCGGACGTGTTGCGCGCCCGCTTGCTCCGCTTTATCGTGCGAGCCGAGCGTGTGACTCGAACCACAACGCGTGATGGGGCAATGTGTTAACCCTTTAGCCCCAATGCGTCCAAGGTCTCCAGCCAGGCTTGATACAAGCCGGGGTTGAACGTGCGCGCCCACTCGCCGATCTTTTGCAGGTCCAGGGCCTTGCCGGCCGCGGCTTGAACCTGAAGGATGTGGGCCACGTCGCGCATGTGCCGGTCGCTGCCCAGCCAGTAAAAGTAGAGCTTGCCAATGATGGTGCCTGCGGGCGTCGCGAACCAGGCGCTGTGTCCCCCAGCGGTCTCTAGCCGGCAGCGGGATGCCAAAACCGTCGCCGCAACCCGGCCCGCCTCAGATCGGGCACTGGTAGGAGAAATATCAATTTTTTCGATGTCCGGTGTCATGAAACTGAACGTCGCGCCGTGGCGGACGCTGTTGGCGGCGACCTCGGCAAAGTGGTCGGGTGCCATAGCCGACAGGCCGGCTGCGCTCATACGTTCTCCCAACCGGGTCAACGCGCTCAGGTCTGAAGGCAGTTCGGCCACCAGGTCGACGTCCTGCGTGAAACGAGGCACTCCCCAGGCGATGGCTGCCAGCCCGCCGACGATGGCGTATTGAATCTCTGCTTGCTCTAACACTTTTACCAGTCGATCCACGTAGGCCATGCCGTTCATTCGTCGCCTCCGCGTGTCTGGGTCTGGAGGGTCTCGGCCCAGCGGGCCATCTCGGCCGCGCGCGCGAGTTTGTCTTGGGGCGTCAAACGGGCTATGGCCCTGACGTAAGCCGGGTCGGCCGGCTCAACCTTGTGCCTGATGGCCTGGGGATCCACTGCGCCATGCGGGCCTCCCCACAGGTAGCCTGGAAGTTGCCCACGGGTGTAATGAATTTCGCCCCCGGTCTCTTTGAGTCGGCGGATGTCGTCGTGCAACGTCCGCTCGGGTGAATGGCCCCAGCAATCGCTTCCTAAACGCGCTTCGACGCGACCTATTAACTCGGCGGCCTTCAGTGGGCGATGGGCGGACCGTAATGTATCCAAGAGCGCCAGACGACGGGCCATAGCGAGGTGATGCGCCGCCTCGGCTGCTAACAGGTTGGCCAATTGAAAAGACGGCATCTCGCGCGCGGCGTCAAGCCGCCAGTCGGTCAGGAATCTGCGTTTTTGATCCATATTTTACCTCGTCGAGCCTATAAATCACATATTAAAACGTTATTTGCTATGATAGCGCAAACGCTGCAGGCTGTCAAGTGGAGATTGCTTCGTCGCAAAAAACGCTCCTACTAATGAACTGCACTATTTTTTAACGCAGAATCGCAAAGAGACAAAGACGCAAAGAAATAGGACGCAGATTTTCATGATACACGCAGATTAAAAAGATCCGCGTCCATGCAGTTCATTACTCGCTGAACAGCGCCGCGGCGCTATGGATTACTCGCAATGACAGATTTGGAATTGCTGCTTTTGCTCTCTCGTGCTAGCATCTTGAACTTGCCACGCGCTGACGCTGCAGGTACAATGCGGATGCTCAGCTATATCCGGTTTGATAGGAAGGATTGAAATCTGATGTTTGCGTTATGCCCGGAAGACCTGGGCCTCATTCTGACCTACCGCTGCCACAGCGGTTGCAAGCACTGCCTGTACAACTGTGGGCCGCGTTGGGAAAAGGAACCCATCTCATCGTCGGCGCTGCGCCAGGCGCTGGAGGCGGTGTGTACCTGGCCGCGCCGGCCTCAGGTGCACTTGACCGGCGGGGAACCGTTCCTGTGCTTCGAGCGCTTGCTGGAAGGGGCACAGATCGCGGCCGAGTTGGGCCTGGCGTGTTACGTCGAGACCAGCGCCAGTTGGTGCACGGATGAGGCGGAGGCGGTCGCGCGCTTTACCCGCCTGCGCGAGGCGGGTTTGCAGGCGGTCTTGATCAGTTGCTCGCCTTTGCACGCCGAGCGGATCCCGCCCATACGCACCATGCGCGCCATCCACGCGGCGCTCAAGGTATTTGGGCCACAGCAGACCATTGTTTACCTGCCTAACTTTATCGAGGTCGTGCAGCGCTTTGACGTGGGGCGCCCCACGCCGCTGGCACGTTACGAGGAGGAGTTTGGCGCCGAGCGGGCGGGCCAGATCTTGTGGGGTGGCTATGGCATCATCTCGGGCGGGCGCGCCGGCTACCGGCTGGGACACCTGGTGCCCCGTTATCCGGTCACGGCGCTGGTCCAGGAGCGTTGCGCGCGCGAGTTATTGTACGCGCCGCACTCCCATTTTGACCTATACGGCAACTTTATCGCCGGCTTTTGTGGGGGGCTGACGGTGGGCGACTGGCATGACCTGCCCCAGCTCCTGGACGATTTTCAGGCCGGCCGCTACCCGCCGCTGGTCGAG
>CAZSJU010000425.1:0-2742 GCA_964607235.1 uncultured Anaerolineae bacterium
ATCAAGAGTAGGCGTCACTGCCACGTCAGTCGACTCGGCCGAGTGCAGCGCCTGACCACTGTTCTTGCCCAGCAAGGGGCGATGTCCATCGCATAGTTCAATCTGTTCTCTAAGCGTCTGGCGCAAGATGTGACCCGACACCTGCAACAATGTATCGCCATAGTCCGGGTCGATGCCCATTGAGGCCAGGCAGGGGAAATGATGATGCAAAATAAATGCCTTGCTTTCGGCCTCTTTACGAGATACACCGATCAAATGTTGCGCCACGTAACGCGCGCAACCACAGCAGGAATCGCGCAGCACCTTTACGTCTTTAATCACTCCTTTCTCCGAGTCCATATTGACCTGAAAGAGAGGTCTGCCGAAATAGTGTGCAAACTCGGCGATGGGATCGCTAAAATATGAACTGATTTTGGGACCCAGATTAAAAGTCTTGCGAGTTAACGTGCATAATGGTTTGGGAAAGACGGCGGTCACGCCGAGTTCACTCAACCAACCACAGACTTGGGTCAAGAGACCTGGAGGCAATGAGGCGGTATTATCGACGGCGATAATCACACCTTCAGCGCCGGTCATCTGGGACATTTGCGGCAACAACTGGACCGCGCCCGGCTGATCGGCCAACATCAAGATCAAATTGGCTCGTGGCAGAGAGGGCGGCAAATACTCGGTGGGGTCTTCGATGGTCACAGGCAATGAGGCCGGGGCGCGCCATACCTCCACGCTCCAATCCTTTGGCCCGTGCTCCAGGATATTTGCCACGATGCGGCGTCCAAACTGTCCCTGCAAGACCGCCAGAATGCGCATGCCGCCCAACCCGCCCCGCCAAATCAAAGGCGCCCGTACCGCCTCTATCAGGTCGGACACATCGGTGCCGACAAACTGTTGCTGATAATAGATATCGATGCGGTTGTCTTCCAGAGTCAGCCCGATGAACTTGACCCCCATATTCTCGCGCAAAAGCGCCGGGAGCAATCGAGTCTGCGCGTCGCTATCGGCGTCGAGGACGACGACGTCTGGTTTTAGATCATGGATCTTGTCAATGACGTCTAACGTCGCATCGCCCATACCAATCACGGCCAGCCCAGATTGACCGCTGAGCAGGCTCTGTACCCCCAGAGCGAACAAGGGGTGACTGGCGACGATAAAAACTCTACAGGCGCGCGACAATCTGACCTCCCTGAAAGTCCACACCTAACAGTATAATAACCGGGCAAAAGATTGTCTATAACTCGTTTGGTGTGTTTAATTTTAAAAGGGCTAGCAAGACGATAGCTCTAAAGTGCTAGTCAGGGAAAATACCCGGATTAATCGCGCTAAAAAAATGGTAAACTGGTAAATTAGGGATTGGGGACAAAGACAAGGGCGCTGAGCAAAGCCTCCTGTCCCACCCGCTCGGCCAACGTCAAGCCTGACGCCCCACCGTGCTCCAACAACACCGCCACCGCGTAGCGCGGGGCCTGAGCCGGCGCCAGCCCCAGGTACCAGGCGTGGGGCTGGCGGTCTGTCCCGGCCAGAGCCAGGGCGCTATAGCCGAGTACCTGGGCGCCCGTCGATTTTAATCTCAATGGGTGTAATGGGCGTAACAGGGTGCGCAAGCGCGCTGCCATAGCAGCGTCCGTGACCGGCACGGCTTGATTGCTGGTCGGCACAGGCCGCCACGTGCCGTTGGTTTTCTTTGAGCACAAGACAAGGGCGGGCAACGGCATGCGCCCCTCATTGCCCAAGGCCGCCATCACCAGCGCCATGTGTAGCGGCGTTACCGTCAGGGTTTCCTGGCCGATCGCCGCCAGGCGCGGGTCGGACACGGTCGATCTGCCAGCCTCGGTGGGAATCTCTAGAGCGGGCGGCGCGTCCAACCCCCAACGGTGCCAGGTCGTCTCTAACAGTGACGCGCCCAACACCTGCCCCAACTCTGCCATAGGGGCGGGACAGGCGCGAGACACCGCAGTTCCCAGCGTCGCGTCCTGGGGATCTTGCACACATTCTAATTCTCTCCCGTTCACCGCGATGGGCGCAGCCGGATCGTCGACCGGTGTGTCCAGGCGGGCAACCCCCGCGTCCAGCGCCGCCTCCAAGACCAGTAGTTGCACCGCCCCACCCGGTTGGTACAAGCCCTGCGCGGCGCGGTTGAGCAACGGCGCCGCCGGATCTGTTTGCAATTGTTCCCAGTCCGCTTGCAGGGTATTGGGGTCGTAGGTCGGCTGACTGACCAGTGCCAGGACTTGGCCACTGACCACGTCCAACACCACCACAGCGCCCCGGGGCGTCTCCTCCCCCGTGCCCGCCAGCATATGAGATATCTCGGTCTGCAATCGGGCGTCGAGGGTCAACATCAAGCTGTGTCCCTCTGGCTGACGATGTAACAGCTCGTCGAGAAAACGTTCCTCTACGCTGCGGCCCTCCAGCCCGCGTAGCCATGTATCACGGCTGGCCTCAATGCCGCCTACGCCGTACTGCAGGCTGTAATAGCCCACCGCCGGCATGGTGGGCGTCAGATAGATACGCCGCTGCAAGCCCCCCGGCGCCTGGAACGCCGAGTAGGCCAACGTGACGCCCTGCCGGTCCAAAATGGGGCCGCGCGCCGCCCGTTGTTCTGCCTCGACCAGGCGGGGGTTGTCTCCACGCGCGCGCAGGGCATCACGGCGCAACAGCATCCAATAACCACTGACCCCCGCCAATACAGCAAAGGCCAGCAGCAGGCCCAGGCTCACCTGGCGGACGGCGCGCATCATGGTCTGC
>CAZSJU010000426.1:0-2741 GCA_964607235.1 uncultured Anaerolineae bacterium
ACCGGCGCCGAATTGCTCGCCCTGGAAAATGACGACGAGAACAAGGTGTTTGGCATCACCTTTCGCACGCCGCCCCAAGACTCGACCGGCGTGCCCCACATTATGGAACACGCGGTGCTGGGCGGTTCACGCAAATATCCGGTCAAGGAGCCCTTTATCGAGCTGGTCAAAGGTTCACTGCAGACCTTTGTCAACGCCATGACCTTTTCGGACAAAACCGCCTATCCCGTGGCCAGCCAAAACCTGCAAGATTTTTACAATCTGATCGATGTCTATCTGGACGCGGTGCTTTACCCACGCATCACCCCGCACACCTTGCGGCAAGAGGGCTGGCACTATGAACTAGAAGATCCCGAGGAGCCGCTGCGCTTCAAAGGCGTGGTCTTTAACGAGATGAAAGGCGCCTACTCTTCACCCGATAACTTGTTGGCGCGTTACTCGGAGCAGTCCCTCTTTCCGGATACCACTTATGGCTTTGATTCGGGCGGAGACCCGGCCGAGATTCCAAACCTGACATATGAACAGTTCAAAGCCTTCCACGACACATATTATCATCCTTCCAACGCGCGCATCTTTTTCTACGGTGATGATCACTCGGATGAACGACTGCGCATAGTGGACGAATACCTGCAAGGCTTTGAAGCGCGAGAGATCGACTCGGCTATCGGGCTGCAGTCGCGTTTTAAAGCGCCGCTGCGCCTGACCTATCCCTACGACGCCAGCGAGGACGAGGGCCAGAACAAAGGCATGGTCACCGTCAACTGGATGCTAGACGAAAACACTGACCCAGAGACGAGTATGGGGCTGCAAATGCTGGCATACATCCTCATCGGCACGCCCGCTTCGCCGCTGCGCAAGGCCTTGATCGATTCCGGGCTGGGTGAAGACCTGACCGGCGGCGGGTTGGACAGCAACATACGCCAGATGGCCTTCTCTACCGGCCTGAAAGGCATCACGCCCGAGGACGCCGAGCAGGTGGAGACGCTGATTACAAACACACTGGATACCTTGGCAAAAGAGGGCATCGAATCCGACATGGTCGAGGCCGCCATCAACACCATCGAGTTCCGCCTGCGCGAGAACAACACCGGTAGCTTTCCCCGTGGGTTGTTCCTGCTGTTCCGCACCCTGGACACCTGGCTGTACGGCGGCGATCCCCTGGTGCCGCTGGCGTTCGAAGCGCCAATGTCCGCCATCAAGGCCCGCCTGGAAGCTGGTGAGCCCTACTTTGAAGACCTGATCCGCCGTTACCTGCTGGACAACCCGCATCGGGCCACAGTGCTGCTGGAACCCGACCCGACCCATCGTCAGCGCCAGGAAGCCGCAGAGACGGAACGGTTAGCCCAGGCGCGCGCGGCTATGGACGCGGCGCAAGTGCAAGCGGTCATTGAGGAAACGCGCGAGCTCAAACGTATCCAAGAGACGCCCGATTCTCCCGAGGCGCTGGCCACCATTCCCACGCTGACGCTGGCCGACCTAGAAAAAGAGAACAAGCTGATCCCGCGGGCCGTATCTCAGATCGACGGGGCCACGACGCTGTACCACGACCTGTTCACCAACGGCATCGTCTACCTGGACGTCGGGTTCAACCTGCACACCCTGCCCCAGGAATATCTGTCCTACGTGCCCCTGTTCGGCCAGGCATTGGTCAAGCTGGGCACCGAGACGGAAGATTTTGTCAAATTGTCACGACGTATCGGCCGCAAGACCGGCGGCATCGCACCCACGGCCTTTACTTCTGCTGCCCAGGACTCAAAAACGGGCGTTGCCTGGCTGTTCCTACGCGGCAAGGCTACTATGGACCACGCCGACGACCTGTTGGACATCCTGCGCGACGTGCTCTTGACAGTCAAGCTGGATAACCCGGCGCGTTTTAAGCAAATGGTGCTAGAGGCCAAGGCGCGCCGTGAAGCCGCCGTCGTTCCCGCCGGACACCAAATCGTCAACACGCGCCTCAAGGCGTACCTAAACCCCGCTCACTGGGCCGCCGAACAGATGGGCGGCATCAGCAATCTGTTCTTCCTGCGCCAACTGGCGCAAGACGTGGAACAGGATTGGCCCGCCGTGCTGGAGAAACTAGAGCAGATACGGCAAACGTTGCTCAACCGGGAGGCCGCACTGTTCAACGTGACGCTCGACGCCGCCAACTGGGCCGGGTTCCAGCCCAAGCTGGTGGATTTTGCCCACACCCTGCCCGCCGCGCCCGTCAAGCTGACCCGGTGGTCACCGCCGCCGGCTCCTGGTCCTGAAGGGTTGACCATCCCGGCCCAGGTGAATTACGTCGGCAAGGGCGCCAATCTATATGAGCTGGGGTATCAACCCCACGGCTCGGTGGCCGTCATTGCCAACTATTTGCGCACCACCTGGCTATGGGAGCGCGTGCGCATACAGGGGGGCGCCTATGGCGGATTCTGCGTGTTTGACCGCCACGCCGGCGTGTTTAACTATTTGTCCTACCGCGACCCCAACCTACTGGAAACCCTGGACAATTACGACCAGACCGCCCAATTCTTGCGCGACCTGGACCTGTCCCGGGAAGAGCTGACCAAGAGCATCATCGGCGCCATCGGCGATATGGACGACTATCAGCTCCCTGACGCCAAGGGTTACACGTCGATGGCGCGCTATCTGATCGGCGACACCGACGCAGCGCGCCAGCAGCGCCGGAACGAAATCCTGTCCACCACCGCGGCCGATTTCAGGGCCTTTGGCGAGGTGCTGGAACCTGTCAAACAGGAAGG
>CAZSJU010000427.1:0-2714 GCA_964607235.1 uncultured Anaerolineae bacterium
AGCCGTCCTTATCGCAAAGCCCGCGCCAAGTTGCGTCAAGTCCCAGCGCAGACGTTGGTGTCAGTCGGCATCGGCCTGACTGTGGGGTTGTTTATTGCCGCGCTGATGGCATTTCCTCTATCGTTCCTTCCAGAGCCGTTTGGACAAGTTTTGCCCTTTATCGGTGTGGTGTTTTTCAGCTATCTGGGAGTGGCCGTCATGGTGATGCGCGAGCGAGACATTTTTAACGTCATCGGCGGACGATTGTTCAATCGATCCGAGAGTTCCAACCTTTCTAGCGCTAGTCACTATATCTTGCTCGATACCAGCGTCATTATTGATGGTCGTATCGCTGACATCAGTCAGACGGGCTTTGTCCTGGGCGAGATGCTGGTGCCGCGCTTTGTGCTTAACGAGTTGCAGCACGTGGCAGACTCGGCTGATCGGTTGCGCCGCAACCGAGGGCGGCGCGGCCTGGAGATCTTGAACGAGTTGTTAAAAGACACCAACACCCCGGTCCGTATTACGGATATGGACGTCGAGGACGCCTATCAGGTCGATGACAAGCTGGTGCTTTTGGCCAAACAGTTGCATTGCCCCATTATGACCAATGATTATAATTTGAACCGGGTGGCCGAGTTGCAAGGCGTGCAGGTGATGAACGTGAACGAGTTGGCCAACGCCGTCAAGGCGATTTTTTTGCCGGGCGAGACGATGGGCATTCGTGTCATCCAAGAGGGCAAAGAGTACAACCAGGGCGTGGGCTATCTGGACGACGGCACCATGGTTGTCGTCGAAGATGGGCGTCTGCACATTGGCGAGACCATTGATGTTAACGTCACCAAAGTTTTGCAAACGGCTGCGGGGCGTATGATTTTTGCCCGGCCGGAAAACGACGTACATTAGCAAATATTCTCGCGTACTTTTTTGGGGTTGTGTGGGTGGTGCCTGTTTGTGCGACATGAGCCAGAAAGATGTATACATCTGGCCCTGTTGTGTGGCGGCAAGACAGGGCGTGGGCACGTGTTATGGATCTGGCTTTATGAATAGGGAGAGTAAACATCAATGGCGCTAAAAGTTTATAACATGCTCACTCGTGAAAAAGAAGAGTTTATCCCGCTGGTAGCGGATCGGGTGCATATGTATGTATGTGGTCCCACCGTCTACGATCATGCGCACCTGGGGCATGCCAAGACCTATGTTGCCTTTGACGTGATTGCCCGGTATCTGCGTTTTAAAGGTTATAAAGTCCGTTACGTGCAGAATATCACCGACGTGGGACACCTGTTAGATACGGGCGAGGACCGTATCATGAGAGGTGCGCGGCGAGAACAGCTAGAGCCGATGGAGTTGGTCGAAATCTATACGCGCAGTTATTTTGAGGATATGGACCGTCTGGGCATCGTCCGGCCGGACATCTCGCCACGGGCCAGTGCTCACATCCCAGAGCAGATCGAGATGATCAAAGAGCTGCTGGAAAAAGGCCACGCTTACGAGGTGGATGGTGACGTCTACTTTGACGTGAGTAGCTTTGAGGAGTATGGCAAGCTGTCAGGCCACAAGGTCGAAGACCTGGTAGCGGGCGCGCGGGTCGCTGTGCGTGAGGAAAAACGTCATCCGGCCGATTTTGCCCTGTGGAAAAAATCTGAACCGGAGCACATTTTAAAGTGGCCCAGCCCCTGGGGTTGGGGATACCCCGGCTGGCATATCGAGTGCTCTGCTATGTCTACCAAGTACCTGGGAAGTACGTTTGACATCCACGGTGGTGGTTTGGACAATGTCTTTCCCCATAACGAGTGCGAAATCGCTCAATCCGAGGCTGCGACGGGCGAGCCTTTTTCGCGTTACTGGCTATTGTCGGGTTCTTTGACTGTGAGCGGCGTCAAGATGAGCAAAAGCCTGGGCAATTTCTTGACGCTCAAGGACGCCTTTAAATTGTATAGCCCTTATGCGTTGCGCTTTTTCGTCCTTTCAAGTCACTATCGCAGTCCCGTAGATTTTAGCCGCGAGGCCCTGTTATCCGCCCAACGAGGTATTGAACGTTTACATTCGGCGGTGCGTGACGTGCGTAACCGTTTGTCGACGATGGGGCCTTCGGGTACTGCGGATCTGTCTTACATGACCGATCTGGATCAGTACCGCAAGCGTTTCATCGAGGCGATGGACGACGATTTCAATACCGCGGGCGCGTTGGCCGCTTTGTTTGACATGACGCGTGAGATCAACCGGCAGATCAATTCAGACACGCCTGTCAGTCGGGGCACGTTAGCAGGCATCGATCGTCTCTATCGCGAGTTGGGCGATCAGGTGCTGGGGTTAATTCCCGACAATTTAGCAGCTCCCGGAACCTCGGCCAATGTGACGTCTAGATTGATGCAGCTTTTGATAGATTTGCGTGAAGAGTATCGCCGCAACCAAGAGTACAACCAGGCGGATACCATCCGCGACCGGCTGACGCTGCTGGGCATCGTGCTTGAAGACCATCCCAACGGGACCTCCTGGCGTTTTAGCAGTGACGCCGTTGATTGATAAAAGACAAGGGGTTTTCCCTTTATGCTAGACTTGTTGTATGGACGTCGTCCAGTCTATGAAGCTTTGCGGGCTGGACGACGAGAATTTTATCGCTTGATGGTGGCCAAAGGCATCCAGACGCGGGGAAAAGACGTCATCGGTCAGATCGTGTCTATGGCGCGGGAGGCCGGGGTCAAGGTGACGCCCAGCTCGCGGCGCGATCT
>CAZSJU010000428.1:0-2711 GCA_964607235.1 uncultured Anaerolineae bacterium
GCTGAGGCCATCGAACCGGCGCGGGTCGCGACGCGCCTGGTGGCGCGCGCGTCGTGCGGTTGTGCTCATCCTGGTGGGAGCGTGCCCCACGCCGTGACGCTAGAGGGGGCAACGGGTCGTGAACGATTGGTGCAGGCCATGACGGTCGCGGTCTTGACTGAGCAAAGTCTGCCCGCCGATGAGGTGGCGGCGTTGTGCCGGCGTCTGGTCGAGGCGTTGGAGGCCAGCGTGGCGCAGGACGATCCGGCGGCGTTTCAGACGGCCCTGGAAGCGCTATTGTGCCAGGTGGCGGTCGCCGGAGATGACGTGCACTTGTGGCAGGCGCCCCTTTCGTGGCTGCGCGACGCTCTGGAACCCCTGGCGCAAACGTGGACGCGGCCGGCGGCCCTCGACATGGCGCTTGACAGGGCGCGCGAATGGCTGGACCAGGCGCGTGTCACGATCAGCGCGGGCGTGCGACGACAGTTCCGCCGCCACGTGGTGGACCAGCGTTGGGTCCTCAACCGCCTGGGCGCGTTGACGGCGCGCTTGCTGGCGGCCCTGGACGAGGCGCAAATCTATCAGGTCCTGGCGGAACACCTGCCGGCGATGGGCATCCACACCATGTGGATTGCGCTATTTGACGCGCCAGGCGCCGACCCGCTGGCCTGTATCACGCTGCGCGTCATTACCGCGTCGGCGCAGGACTGCGCCCGGCCCGTGCACCGTTTCCCCAGCCGCGAATTTCCGCCCGAGGGACTGCTGCCGGCAGACCGGCCTTTCAGCCTGGCGCTGTTTCCGCTAACCGGCCCGCGCGGTCAACTGGGTTTTGTCGTGTTTGATACCGCGCACCTGGATCTCTCGGGCGCGATCACGCAGCAGTTGGCGACGGCGCTCAACAGCGCGCACTTTTACCGGGAAGCCACCGAAGGGCGGCGCCTGGCCGAAGAGGCGAACGCGTTAAAGAGTCGTTTCCTTTCGACGGTCAGTCACGAACTGCGCACGCCGCTCAACCTGATCGTGGGTTTGAGTGGCATTCTCTTGCAGGAGAACGACGAGGGCGACGTGCCGCTACCCGAGCGCTATCGCCGGGACGTGGAACAGATTTATGCCAACGCGCAGCACCTGGGCGGGCTGATCGGTGACGTGCTGGACCTGGCCAGCAGCGACGCCGGGCAATTGCGCTTGACCGAGGAATGGATCGACCTGAGTGAGACCCTGCGCCTGGTGGCAGAGACCGGCCGCCAGTTGGCCGTTGACAAGGGGCTGGACTGGCGCCAGGCCTTGCCCGAATCTGGCCCTTGGGTGCAGGGCGATCGCACGCGCCTGCGCCAGGTCGTGCTCAACTTGATCAACAACGCGCTCAAGTTCACGGCGCAGGGCCAGGTCTGCCTGGAGATGGTGACCGGCCCGGATACGGTCACCGTGGCGGTGCGCGACACCGGCCTGGGGATTCCACCCGAGGAACAGTCCACTATCTTTGACGAATTCTGCCGCTCAGAACGCAGCATGGCGCGCGGCTATGGCGGTTTGGGTCTGGGATTGGCGATTTGTAAGCGGCTCGTCGAAATGCACGGCGGGACGATTGGCGTAGGGTCCACGGGTGAGGAGGGCGCCGGCTCGACCTTTTATTTTACGCTGCCCACGGTGCCGGCGCCGGACTGTCTGGGGCCGGGTCTGCACTTGCCCTCCCTGGCAAACGTCCGCCCTCTGGCACTGCCCTCACCAGGGCAGCCGCTGGCGCCCGCGCCGCTCACCCAAGAGAGCGTGTTGGTGCTGACCCATCGCGCGGGGGGTGGGCAACACCTGCGCGAACGTCTGGACGAGCGGGGCTTGGACGTGCAGATGGCCTTTATGGACGAGACCCCCGATTGGCTGCTACGGCTGGTGGCGTCACCGCCGGGTGCGATTGTGATCGACGTGAGCGTCACCCCCCGGCAGGGCTGGGGCGTGCTCAAGTCGATCAAGGGTCATCCCCAGACGCGGCACCTGCCAGTGCTGTTTTATGCCTTGTCGGCAGAGGGGGAATCGTTACTCGAGTTTGACTATCTGACCAAGCCCATCGAGCTGACCGAGTTGACGCGGGCGCTCGATCAACACTGGCTGGCTCCTGACGTCGATCACGCTTTAAAGAGAATTCTGGTCGTGGATGACGACCCCAGCACGCTCGAGATGCACGCGCGGATCGTGCAGGCCCATTCGGCATCGCATCGCGTGGTCACGGCCCGCAATGGTCTGGAGGCGTTGGACGTCTTGGGGCGAGAGCAGATCGATCTGGTGCTGTTGGATCTGATCATGCCTGAGCTGGATGGCTTTGGTGTGCTGGAAGCGATGCGCGACAAAGAGGCCACGCGCGCGATACCGGTGATCGTGTTGACCGGCCAGACGCTGACCGAAAGCGATATGGCGCGCTTGAACCGGGGCGTGGCGACGGTGTTGAGCAAAGGCCTGTTTAGCTTGGAGGAGACCCTGACGCACGTCGACGCCGTCCTGGAGCGGCAGCGCAAGTTGAGCGGCGCGACCCAGCGCCTGGTGCGGCAGGCTATGGCCTATATCCACGAACATTACGCCGATCCGATTTCCCGCACGGACCTGGCGCAGCACGTCGCGCTGAGCGAAGATTATTTGACCGCGTGTTTCCGCAAAGAGTTGGACGTGACGCCGATTGCCTACCTCAATCGCTTTCGCGTGAATCAGGCCAAGCACCTGTTGACCACCACATGCAAGAGCGT
>CAZSJU010000429.1:0-2709 GCA_964607235.1 uncultured Anaerolineae bacterium
TCGATCAACCGGCTGCGGGTCAGGGGGGCCGGCAGCCGCTACGTCCACGGCGGCGCGTCCCTGCAAGAGATCGTCATCCCCGTCCTCAAGATCAACAAGAAACGCGAGAGTGACGTCCGCCAGGTCGGCGTGGACATCTTGCGCGGCGCCTCCTCGCTCATCACGTCCGGTCAGTTGAGCGTCACCTTTTACCAGACCCAGGCGGCGACCGAAAAGGTCCAGCCGCGCCGCCTGCGGGCGGGCATTTATACCCAGGACGGCGTCTTGATCTCTGACCGCCGCGAGCTGCTCTTTGACCTGGCGTCCGAGCACCCGCGCGAGCGCGAGATGCCGGTGCAGTTCATCCTCACGCAAAAGGCGAACGACGCCAACGCACAAGATGTCTATCTGCGCCTGGAACAGCCGGTAGAGGGCACCAGCCACTATCAAGAGTACAAGGCCGTCCGCTACACCCTGCGCCGGGCATTCACCAGCGACTTTGATTTCTAGTGGTCAGTTGTCAGTGGCTAGTTGTCAGTGACCAGTGCTGACCACTGATAACTGACCACTGACAACTGACAACTGACAACTGGAGTCACCATGAACGCACTGGATCAGAAAATCAACGAGCATTTTGCAGGGATGGTGGTGCGCAAGGACCTGGTCAAGCAGGTCAAGGGCAACGCCATTGTACCCTCGTATGTGCTGGAATATCTTTTGGGCCAGTATTGCGCCACCTCGGACGAGGCCAGCATCCAGTCCGGCGTCGAAACGGTCAAGGAAATCTTGCGCAAGCACTATGTCCATCGCAGCGAGGCTGGCCTGGTCCGCTCTACCATCCGCGAGCGCGGGCGGCACAAGGTCATCGACAAGGTCAGCGTCGACCTCAACGAAAAACGGGACGTCTATGAGGCCACCTTTGCCAACCTGGGCATCCGGCAGGTGCTGGTCGACGTCGATACCATCAAGCGTCACCCCAAGCTGCTGGTGAGCGGCGTCTGGTGCATCGCCGAAGTGGAATACGACTTTCACGACGAGGGCCACGCCGTCCCCTGGCTGCTCGAATCGCTCAAGCCGATCCAGCTCTCGCACTTTGACTTTGAGCGCTACCTCCAAGCCCGGCGCGCCTTTAGCACCGACGAGTGGATCGACCTGCTGCTGCAGAGCATCGGCTTTGACCCGGCGCTCTTTGGACGGCGCAGCAAGCTCTTGCAACTGGTGCGCCTGGTGCCCTATTGCGAGCGCAACTATAACCTGATCGAACTGGGACCCAAAGGCACGGGCAAGAGCCACATCTATACCGAGTTCTCGCCCCACGGCATCCTGATCTCGGGCGGCGAGGTGACGGTGGCCAAGCTCTTTGTCAACAATGCCACCGGCCGGATCGGGCTGCTCGGCTTTTGGGACGTGGTCGCCTTTGACGAGTTTGCGGGCAAAAAGCGGGTTGACAAAGCGCTGGTCGACATTCTCAAGAACTATATGGCCAACAAGTCCTTCTCGCGCGGCATCGAGACGTTGGGCGCCGAGGCCAGCATGGCCTTTGTCGGCAACACCCGGCACACGCTGCCCTACATGTTGCGTCACAGCGACCTTTTCGCGCCGCTCCCAGAAAAGTACTATGATTCGGCCTTTCTCGACCGGGTGCACTTTTACGTCCCCGGCTGGGAGATCGACATCATCCGTGGCGAGATGTTTAGCGAAGGATACGGCTTTGTCGTGGACTATTTGGCCGAAATCCTGCGCCACCTGCGGGACTATGACTTTTCCCAGCGTTACACCGATCACTTTCAGTTGATGAGCGACATCTCGACCCGCGACCGCACCGCCATCCAAAAGACCTTCTCCGGCCTGATCAAGCTGCTCCATCCGCACGGGGAAGCCACGCACGAGGAAATCGCAGAGCTTTTACGCCTTGCCATCGAGGGCCGCAAACGGGTCAAAGACCAGTTGATGCGCATCGACCCCACCTATGCCGACGTCAGCTTTGCGTACACCGATACGCGGAGCGCTCAGGTCCACCATGTCCAGACGCTAGAGCAAAAGATGTACCCGCGACATTACGGCGTCACCAGCAGCGCCAGCGCGGAGGCGGAGCACCTGTCGGCGCTAGAGACGACGCCGGAAACCGGCGCGCCCGGCCAGGCTGACGCGCCCCAGGAGCGGCACCGGACCTTTGAGGAGAACGAACGCGGCGTCTCTTTTGACGCCCTGTTTGGCCCTTATCTGGCCGGCGCCAGCGAGATCACCGTCACCGACCCCTACATCCGCCTCTTTTTCCAGGCGCGCAACCTGATGGAGCTATTGGAGACAGTGTCCCGGTTCAAGCCAAGGGGGGAAGAGGTGGCGGTCCATCTGGTCACCGGCCGGGACGAATACGACGAGCAGACACAAAAAGAATACCTGGAACAGATCGAGGCGGCGGCCGCGACGGCCGGCATCCGTTTCACCTGGGCCTTTGACGACGAGCACATTCTCCACGCGCGCCACATTGTCACCGACACCGGCTGGAAAATCCTCCTCGACCGCGGCCTGGACATTTTTCAACGCTACGAGATGAACGACGCCTTTGCCCTGGCCAACCGGGTGCAAGAGCAGCGCGCCGTAAAAGCGTTCGAGGTGACCTATCTGAAATTGGACGGCGAATAGGAAAGAACCGCGGATCAGGGACGGCGCGGACATTGAAACCCACGACGTCAGTCGTGCGGAGCCTCACAGCTTGCCCAGGGAGAA
>CAZSJU010000430.1:0-2699 GCA_964607235.1 uncultured Anaerolineae bacterium
ACCAGGCGATCCCCGCCATAGTGCTCCGGCGAGACGTAATTGGTGTGCTCGACCAGCGCCATAAAGGGGAACGGGTTCTCACGCTGCTCGATCGCGTACGCCGGCAGGTTGAGCCAGTAGGTGCGCGGCATCAACTGCTGCTTGAGCGCCAGGATCAACACCAAGGCGCCCATAGAGGTGAGCCCGCGCACCTGGCCTAAATAATCGGGGGCCAGGTGCGGCGCCAGGCGTGCCATCCCTTGCGGCGACGTCGTGACGATGGCGGCGTCATAGTCGTGCGTCCCCCGCGACGACGCCAGCCGCTGTCCGCCCGCCGGGCCAGGCGCGATGGCCTGGACCGGCGTTTCGAGCCACAGCGCGCCGCCCTGACCGCGCACGCGTTCGGCCAGCGCGTCGGCCAGCGCCTGGAACCCGCCCACAAAGGTGCCCAGTCGCGCGGTACGCTTGTGGACGCGCGCCCAGAACCAGGCCATGTTGACGGTTTTGTAATCATCGCCAAACTTGCCGATCAGCAAGGGCTGCCACAGCGTCTCATAGGCCTCGCGCCCCATGTAGCGCGGCAACCACTCGTGGGCGGTATAACGCTCCAGCGGGCGCCAGTTGCGCGTCAGCTTGAGATAGACGCCCACCAGGCCATAGCGGATCTTGGCCGGCCAGGAGATGATGGGCAACTTGAGCGCGCTCAATGGGCTGTCGTGCTGGTAAACGCGCCCCGCGTGCCAGTTGGAGGTGATGGGGCGAGGAAAAAACAGCTTGTCGCTCAAGCCCAGTTCTTGCACCAGGCCGATCAGCGCGTCGTCCGAGGCGAACCAATGGTGGTAATAACGCTCCAACGCCCAGTCCCAGCGCGCGTCCTTGAATCCCCCCGCCAGCCCCCCCACAGATGCCTTGGCTTCGTACAGCGTCACACTGTGACCCAGGCGGGTCAAATCATACGCGGCGGCCAGGCCCGCAAACCCGGCGCCCACGACGGCTATTTTCATCTCTTACTCCCTCTTACAATTGTGTCTCTTGTATCTCGCGCGCCTGCTGGGCCGCGCTCCAGGTCAGCCCCTTGCGCGCAAAATAATAGGCGCCCAGGAACGTGATGGGAACCCACAATGCCACGTGTAGCACCAGCGTGTAGGCGCTGGCCAACGTCGGTTCCACGCCAAAGAGCTTGAGCGTCTCAATGCTGGCCCAGTCAAAAGGCCCAATGCCGCCCGGCGCGGCGGGGATGATCAAGGCCAGATTGGCCAGGCCGCCCATCAACATCAGGGTCAAAAAACTGACCTCAAAGGGAAAGGCCTGCATCACAAACCAGGCATGCGCCACCTCGAGCAGCCACACCATGACCGAGGACAATGCGATCATCCCCAGGTCGCGCCCGTGTCGCATCCCCACCAGCCCCGTCATAAACAGGTCGGCCAGGCGCAATGTCCGGTCGCGAAAGCGCTGCGGCACGAAACGGCCAATCAGGCCGCCGTACAGGCGCCGCGCCGTGACGGGCGCCGACGCCAGGGCCAAAAAAGCAGCCAACGCGCCCAAAAAGGCCAGGCTGGCCAGCACCACCATGCGCCGCAGGTCCGGGTTCAAATCCGGCACGGTGGGCAGCGTGAGGAGCACAAACAGCAACAACACCAACCCGTCAAAGATGCGTTCGACCAGGATCGTGGCCAGGCTGGCGCTCATGCTCACGTCCTCGTCCCGCTTGAGCACGTACGCGGACAATACCTCGCCCGCGCGCACGGGATAGACATTGTTGCCCATGTAACTGATGGTGACGATGGGGAACAAGCGGCGCACCGGGATCACTTTGAGCCCGCGCAGCATGTAACGCCAGCGCCAGGTCCGCGCCCCCACCGCGCCAAAATAGACCACGATCCCGGGGATCAGCCAGGCATAGTTTACGTCCCCCAGCACGTCCCAGAACCGCTCCAACTCGAGGCCGCGCAACGCCAGCCACAAAAACAACGCGCTGATGGCCATACCCAACCAAAACTGCCAACGTTTCAAAGCCCTCGCTCCATATATATGCCGCTCGCAAATCGGCCCTGATTCTACCACAGCCGCTGCAGTTTACAAGTGTCCTGGCTATCGTCGCCCACGACGCTAACCCGACCAGGGGCACCAGAAACCAGGTTTTTTGAAAAAAACCTGGTTTCTAACAAAAAGGCGGGCAAGAGCGACGCTCTTGCCCGCCTTTTTCAACGCGTGCGCCGCGATCAGCCACCCACCATGGGGATCGCGCCCGGCAGCATCTCGCCCAACAGCTTTTCCACGGCAATGGTGTGGCTACAGCGGCCCCGGCTGGCGAAAAAGTCACACCCACAAATCCACTGCCCATTGTTATATGAGACAATGTGCACACGGTGCGTGCCTTGAACTTGAACGGTGAACTGTTGAAACTCGAAACGGTCCCGCTCTTGTGCGTAACGAACCCCTTTTTCGATCTTGCCGATCATGGCAGAGTCCATCATCTCCTCCTGTCAATTGGTTTGGCGCTTGGCCTCACAAACACAAAACGCACGCCGGTCTCATCAAGACCGCGTGCGTCGCAAAGATATGATATTTAATTGCAGACACGTCGCAAATTTGGGCAAGGCTACCTGCTTCCTCTTTCGACTGGTTCTAGTATACAATTATTAGCGGCCGCTGTCAACCCAAATCCCCCTTGACAATTAGAACATTTGTTCTATAATAGAAGTGGGGGTAATGAG
>CAZSJU010000431.1:0-1303 GCA_964607235.1 uncultured Anaerolineae bacterium
GGTCATCAACTTTGCGCGCAACATGATCGAAAAGGGCCTGCAGCCTCGGCCCATCACCCGCGACCTGGACTGGGGTATTCCCGTACCGGTTGAGGGATGGGAAGGCAAGTGCCTCTATGTGTGGTTCGAAGCGGTCATTGGCTATCTCTCTGCCTCTATCGAATGGGCCAAAACTCAGGGCACGCCCGACGCCTGGAAAGACTGGTGGTATGATCCCACAGCGCGCACCACCTATTTCATCGGCAAAGATAACATTGTCTTTCACGCCGTCATCTGGCCCGCGCAGTTGATGGGCACCGGCCGCCTGTACGAAGCAGATGAGGACAAGCACCTCAATTTGCCCTGGAATGTGCCCGCCAACGAATTTTTTACCATCGAGGGCAAAAAAATCTCGGGCAGCCGCAACTGGGCGGTGTGGGTTGACGACTATCTCAGCCGTTACGATCCTGACCCGCTACGCTACTATTTGACGGCCGTCGCCCCTGAGACGCGCGACACCGATTTTGCCTGGGACGACTTTTTACATCGCAACAACGACGAATTGGTCGCCACCTGGGGCAACCTGGTGAACCGGGTATTGCGTTTTGCCTACAAGCGCTTTGACGCTCGGATTCCCGCCCCCGACCTGATGGCGCAGGAAGATGCGGCCATATTGGTCAAAATCGACACCGCCTTTGCGTCCATCGCCCAATTATACGAGGCTTGCAAGTTCAGGGCGGCGTTGAACGAAACGATGGCGCTGGCCCGCGACCTGAACGCGTACCTGGACAACAAGGCGCCCTGGTTCCAGATCAAAGAAGACAAAAAAGCGGCAGGGACGACGGTCTATGTGGCGCTGCGCGCCATTGACTCACTCAAGATCTTGCTTGCGCCGGTGCTGCCCTTTTCCAGTCAAAAGCTACACCAGATGTTAGGCTACCAAGGCAGCGTCATAGGCACACAGCGCATCGAGACCTATCACGAATCGGCCAAGAGCCACCTGGCGTTGACCTTTGACCCCCAGAGCCTGACCGCGCGCTGGAAACCCAGTGATCTCCCTGCAGGGCAAGCCCTACAGGAGCCACAACCGCTGTTTGTCAAGCTGGAACCGTCCATCGTCAAAGAAGAACTGGCACGTATGGGCTAGCATGAAACGCGACAGATTGACGCTGGCGCTCATTGTCCTGATCTACTTGAGCGTTGCCACGCTCTATGCGGTCAAGACGCCCGACTGGCAGGTGCCCGACGAACCGGCGCATTATAACTATATCCGGCAACTGGCGACCGAGGGGCAATGGCCCGTCTTGCAGCCCGGTGACTATGA
>CAZSJU010000431.1:1403-2695 GCA_964607235.1 uncultured Anaerolineae bacterium
GGCCTGGACCTGTATGGGTTGGCCAACCACGACGCCGTCGTACTCGGACAGCCCCGCACCCTGCAATGGATTCAGGAAAACGGCCTGGGCGTGTGGCTGGAACGCGGCCTCACCTTTACCTTTCAGAGCTTCTGGGGCCAGTTTGGATGGATGGGCGTGCTGATGCCGACCTGGCTGTACCGCGCCTTGGCGCTGTGGTCCGGGGTGCTGGCGGGCGGGGTGCTGGCATGGCGATGCCAGCGGCGAGAAAACAAAGGCCGCGACGCAGCGCTGACCTTGATGGTCATGACGCTTGTTTTTACCCTCCTGGCTTATGGCTATTATAACCGCACCTTTGTGCAGCACCAGGGACGCTACCTGTTCCCGGCGTTGATCCCGCTGGCGCTGGGTACCGCCTTGTCCATCGATGCGTTGCTAAACGTGCTTTACAAGCAGGTCCGCTGCCCGGAGCGCCTGCGCCCGCTGGCTTTTGCCGCCCCCTACCTGGCTATGGTCGCGCTCGATCTGTATGCCCTATGGCGCCTGATCCTCCCGGCGTTGACCTGAACCCCTCAAGCCAGAAACGCCCCGGCCGGCGCCCGCACGATTTGCCAGCACAGGTTGTCCCGGCGCAGCAATAACTCGAAAGCGCGGCGTCCCGCGACCATCACCAGGACGTGACGCCCAGTCTCGTCCTCCCATTGCCGCCCGACGTCACTCACGTCGAGCCAGTGTTGCTCCCAGGTAAAACGGCGCGGGCGAACGCTCCCATCCTGTGCAAAATGAACCTCTACCGCCGTCGGCTGTTTCGCGAATTTCATTGATGACATCCCGCCCTCTCTCCTTCCTCCAAATAGCGGCGCAGCAGGTCCAAAGCCGCCTCGGCCGAGGCGACCTTGTTGCCTGAACGGTCCTCCGCCCACACGTGTTGCTCCCAACGCTCCCCCTCGGGCGTCGCGAGGGCGACATAGACCAGCCCGACCGGTTTGTCCGGCGTGCCGCCCGTAGGGCCGGCGATGCCGGTGACGCTCAATCCCACGTCCGCGTCCAGCGCACGTCGCGCGCCCCGCGCCATCGCCAGGGCCACCTCGACGCTGACCGCGCCCTGGCCGTAAAGCGTATCGTGGGGCACCCCCAGCAACCGCTCTTTGGCCGGATAGGAATAAGACACGATCCCACCGAGGAAATAGGCTGAACTGCCTGACACCTCGGTCAAACGATGGCCGACGAGCCCGCCGGTGCAGCTTTCTGCCAGGGCCAACGTGCGCCCTTGCGCGGCTAACAGCCGGCCAACGACCATTTCTAATGGCTCT
>CAZSJU010000432.1:0-2688 GCA_964607235.1 uncultured Anaerolineae bacterium
TGCCGGCGGCCTGGTGCAGGTTGTCGATGTTTTGTGTAATGACCACGTCGAGCTGGCCCATCCGTTCCATCTCGGCCAGGGCCAGATGGGCAGCGTTGGGCTGCGATTGACCGAAATATTTGTAAAAAATCTCCCGAATCACCTCCCAGGCCTCGGCCGGGTGTGCCGAAAAGTAGCGGATGTCCAGGTGGGATGGGTCATACTTGGACCACAGCCCGTCCGGGCCGCGGAAGGGCGGGATCCCGCTCTCAACCGAGATGCCCGCCCCGGTAAAGGCTACGGTGCGTTGGGCGGTCCGGATGTGCGCTGCAGCCTGTTGGATCAAGTCGAGGTTCATAGGTGGCTCCAAAAGTCAGGCGTCAGTATTGCCAGCTTTCGAGGTCTGCGTCATCGGGCGCGTTTTCGGTCACATGGTCGGTCACGATCTGCACAAACTCGGCATAGCTCATCTCTTTCCCCGGCTCGTTGGGGCTCTCGCCGATCCAGCAGTGCGGCTCTTGGGGGCCAAAGTCAAACGACGCCGCGGCATAGGGGGCGCTGGTCGATTCTAGCCAGTCGCGCAGCAAGTAACTGGCCTGGTTGAGATAATAGGTGTCCATGTCGCCGTTGGTGAGCGTGAGTTGTCCGGCCAGGTCGGGGCCGATCTTTTCCCACTCTTGCTGCAACTTGTAGGTGATGTCGTAATGCGCTTTCCAGTACTCGGCCACGTCAGGGTTGATCTCACCGGTGAGGGGGTCCCACAGCGGCTGCGGGTAGCCGTCGGCCCCCACGGGGCTAAACACTGCCTGCCAGATAGCCCACTGGCCGCCAGAGCGCTCCTGAGGGCCGATGGCCCATTCCATGTGGTTTTCCTGCTGGATGGTAAAGCGAATGTTCCCATCGATGCTGCGTGCGCTGGGCCGTTCGACCGTCACCCAGTCGTACACGGTCAAGTAGGCGTTCTCGTCCTCGTAAATGTTCACCAACTGGTGATAGTGGAAATCGACCGCGTCGGGACACCAGGCCCAGGTGCCGCCGAAAAAGTCAGGATGCCATACCTTCATCGCCAGCGCTTCCCAGCCGCCGGTAGAGCCGCCGGCCAGCACGCGCGCCCACGGTTCGTCGATGACGCGGAAATTTTCCTCGATATAGGGGATCAGTTCGGTCATGATGGCGTCGCCGTACGGTCCCACATTCTCCGAGTTGACCGAATATGAGGTGTCATAGTAGGGGTTGGCGTCGCGGAACGTGACCGCGATGACGCGGGGCGCCTCGTCAGAGGTCCAAAATTCATAAAAGTCGTTCCCCTCTTCTTCCTCAAAGCGAAAAGGCGCCCGGCTTCCCGGAAAGTGGCCCTGCAGGTAGATCACGGGATAGTCGACGTCAGGATTCTCTTCATAGCCCTGGGGCAGCAAGACGTTGGCTCCGATGTGCATCGGTTGTCCCCAAAACTCGGAGAGCGGTTCGCTCTGGAGCTTGACATACTTGACCCAATCGGTGTCGCGGGGGTTGCCTTGTTGCAACGACTCGCCCTCGTTTTGGCCTTCAATGGGCGGAATCACCTCGGTCAGCGCCAGTGAGACCGTGCCGCTCTTTTCCGGGTCCAGATAGATGCGCGTGACCCGGCTGTGGGCGTTGCCCGGCGCGCGCCACAGATTCTGACCGGCACCCGAGTTGAGGTGCATCTCGACCACGTGACCGTCGCTCCGTTCAAACGTGGTGTACACGTTGACGAACGCCTGCACGTAATACAGGCCCGGCGGGATGTCGCCCAGGCCTTCCAGCGGATAGCCCACGACGGCGGGGTCCCCATCCCCCAACGCGACCGACGCGCCTTCCTCCAGAGCGTGTACGTCCTTGCCCCAAAAGGGGACACCGGTCACGTCGATCTGTGCGCGGGGTTCGCTGCCCCCGTTCTTGCTAATGATGACAAAAACCCGGCCGGTGACCGGCACGTCCAGCCCCAGTTCCGCGATACCCTCGGCGGCCGCTTTTGCCAGGGTGACCTCGAATTGAAACGGGGATGCGGCAGGGGCCGTGCCCCCGTTGACAAAGGCCGAGGTGCCCACCACGAACGCCAGCACCAGGCCGCCCAGCCAAAATTGTTTACCCTTTGCCCACTCGATGAGTTTTAACATCTTGTTCCCTCCTCGCCTGGATCAGGCGATGTATAAAGGATACGGTCGATCTATCATTTGAACAAGCGCGCCTCCTTTCTACACCCGGCGCCATCCCCCCCGGCAGTGACGCGCGCGTGACGGCGTGCTTTTTAAATTTTTAAATTTCAACCCGCTGGAACGGGTCCGGTGGTGGACACCATTCGTCGTTGAGGATCATTTGTCCCAGCACGTTGCCATACTCGGTCAGCCGGGGGATGCTGGCGGCGTCGTCCATGGGAATCGATTCGTCCAGTTCGATCTGGAAACGGCGAAAGTCCAGCGATTTAAAAAAGCGGTGCACCAGGTCCACTTGCTGGCGCGCGGCGTCCCAGGTAAAGGCGTCCAGTGTCGGACCGATCCAGTGCCACGGCCGATAGTTGTCCGCTTGGCCCGCTTGCATGCCGCTGGCGGTGCTGCCCGTGCCCATGCTGATCAGCGTGACATCCTCGGGGTGCCAGCCTTGCAGGCAAAACTCGCTCTCAAAGGCAGCGATGTAACACGGATTAGAATAAGAACCGACGCCGCCGTCGATATAGCGCCCCTTGAACAC
>CAZSJU010000433.1:0-2686 GCA_964607235.1 uncultured Anaerolineae bacterium
ATAATCCGCACCATCGCAGCGTAGATCATGGTTTCGCTGGTTTCGGGGAGCTCTTCGTAATCCCTGCTCAAACGCCGAAAGCGTACCAGCCAGCCAAAGGTACGCTCCACTACCCAACGGCGTGGGAGGACGACGAAGCCTTCGGCATCGTCACTGCGTTTGACGATCTCTACGAGCCAACCACAATGCTGGAGCACCCAATCGAAAAATGGTTTACCACTATAGCCACCAACAGCCCAGATGAGGCTCAACCGCGTGAATCCTCGTTCTAGTGCCCGCAGCAAGAGCATTTTGGCACCTGCGCGTTCTTGAATGCTGGCTTTTTGGACCATCACGTCCAACAAGAGACCCATGACATCGACGAGGATATGACGTTTGCGCCCGTCACTTGTGTGGCACCATCGTAACCGCGCTCTCCTTTGATTGCGGTGGTCTTGACAGATTGGCTATCCATAATGGCGGCACTGGGTTCAGGCTCCCGACCTGCCTGGATGCGGACGGCTTCACGCAATGCGGCATTCATTTGCACCCAGACACCCTCTTTGCGCCACTGACAGAAGTAGCCGTACACAGTCTGCCAAGCAGGAAAGTCGTGGGGCAACATCCGCCACGCGCAGCCGCTGCGTAGCACGTAGAAAATAGCATTGACAACTTCACGAATGCAGACTTCACGGTGACGTCCACCCGGTTTGGCGGGCGGCACCAGTGGTTCGAGAAGAAGCCATTCCGTGTCGGATAAATCACTTGGGTACGCTTTTTTTCATAATGCTCACATGGTAACGCAAAGTAGAACGCAGGCAACAACGCAATGCACCATACAGTGGCAGCACGTCACAGAATTCCAACACAACTTTCAAAACACGCTCTCAGTAGGGAGCTGCGTGATTTCATTGTCGGCGTCATTAGCACTCCCCACTTTCCTCGGGGTATAATTCAAAAGTCTGGGGAGCTTTCGACGTAGCCGCGCTTTCCATAGCGCGCAGGCCCGCGAGGTATGGAAACCTCGGCTACATAGCCCCGTTTTATTGAAAAGATACAGTCTGGAGAAAAAAGAAACCTGTCCCCCAGAGTTCTGAATTATACCCCTTTCCTCGTCGCGTCTTCACCCGCCGGAAGTTGAACCCCAGGAAACTAAACGTCTCTCCCTGGGTCAGATCCACTAGCCGGGTCTTGTCTTCGTTTAGTTGCACATCCAGTTTGGCCAACTCTTCAAGCAGTCGTTGGTATGCCGCCTTTTCCAGCCAGTCCCACCGTCGGTATCCATCAACCAATATCACAATTGGAATTCGTCGACACCTATCGGATTGAGCAGGGGCGATTGAAGCCGGGACAGACGGTATGGCAAGCTGTGGCCGTGGACGAGCGCCCAAGATGCCACAAGCCAATGACCGAAACCCGTCAGGTGGCGGTGGTGATCACCATCGCCAACCAGCAAGACATTGAGGACATGCGCAACGGTGTCAAGTGGACCCAAGTCCTTCAGCGAGCCTTGGTGCGTGCTGCAAACGATGCCTATGCCCAGGGAGGCGTCCTGGCTTGTTCGGATCTGAGCTTGCTGTTCAACCATAGTGCCAGCCGTATCGCTGGACTGATCTGTGAGTACGAGAATGAAACGGGCAAGATTGTCCCCCGCCGCGGCAATATCCACGACATGGGACGTACTGTCTCTCACAAGTGGATCATCTGCCGCAAGGCGGTATCTTCTCAATAAACCGGGGGCTTGTTCGTAGTAGGCGCTTCAGCGCCCCTAAAAGCGCACTGAAGTGCGCACTACGAACAGATTCACCCCAAGTTATTGAGAAGATACGCAAGGCGTATCTGGAGGGCAAGCTGACGCCAACTATTGCCCGCGAGACGTACCACTCGCCTCAAGCGGTGGACAACTACATCTTGGGTCTAGCAGGCTGTCGGAGAGAGAAAGGCTGCCCCTAAATCTCGACGTTTTCGAGGCAAAAATGGGGCATGAAGCCTCAATGTAGGCCAAAAAACTGCGCCTGAAGGGACGTTTCCTGCCAAAAACAAACCCTCTCCGACAGCCTGCTAGCCCGGGTCTATTTCGCCACTGTCCAGCAGGGCATGACCTTACAAGAAGCCGCCTTTGCCCTACAGCAATCACGCTACCTGTTGAAAGAATACGTGGAGATGATCGACGAGTTTGGCTTGGACGATGAGAAGGTGTATGATAGAGTTGATGGCCGGATGGCGGTGCAGGACAGCGAGGTCGAACCGTCGACGATGGAGACTTGCCAAGATGAAAGACGAGAACAGGAAGGACCTACCGCTAGGTGAACCTGTCCTCGCCTTCCCTCTAGGGTGAAACCATGGTACACCTAAACACAAGGCATGTCAAACGATTATTATTCACTTGGTAAGGTACACTAGACGCCATATGGCACAATCGGTGGTTACAATCGCCTCCTTCTTGCATCCTCGTTTCTGGCCTCTGCCCAAGCGAACTGTAGACTCTGCTGGTGTATCCAACACCATTGGCACGCCTTTGCCGTCGGCTTGAATCACCAGGATGTTGGCCTCTGTACTCGGCAAAGGAGGAGGCTTCTGGGCATAGAAGGCCTTTACATAGATCGTATCTTCACCGATCACCTTCTGGAGCACCCGCGTGGATAGGTCTATGCTGGGGTGATGAAAGGAGGGCCTGTTTAGGCGATTTCCAACTGTAGAATTGGTG
>CAZSJU010000434.1:0-2681 GCA_964607235.1 uncultured Anaerolineae bacterium
GCCGTGAGAGCGCGCTAAAGCACGCACTACGAACGTGGCGCCCGGTGCCGAGGTTTGTAGTAGGCGCTTCAGCGCCGTGAGAGCGCGCCAAAGCACGCACTACGAACGTGGCGCCCGAGGTTTGTAGTAGGCGCTTCAGCGCCGTGAGAGCGCGCTAAAGCACGCACTACGAACGTGCGCCACCACAGAAAAAATTCACCAATAATGGTGCACCCATTCGCGGATGTGACGCTCATAGATGGCCCGCACCTGGTTCATCGTCTCCTGGGAAAGGGGCGTCAGATCGGCGGCGCTGATGTTCTCTTCGGCCTGCGACGGGCGCTTGGCGCCGGGGATGGCGCACGTCACGGCGTCGAACATCAAAATCCAGCGCAAGGCGAACTGGGCCATGCTCATCCCCCCCGGGCAGGTCGCTTCGAGTTCCGCAACGGCGCGCAAGCCGGCCTCGTAATCTACCCCGGAAAACGTCTCGCCCCGGTCAAAGGCTTCCCCCTCGCGGTTAAAGGCCCGGTGGTCTTGAGAGGAAAAAGAGGTGTCCGGTTTGAACTTGCCGGTGAGCATCCCGGAGGCCAGCGGCACCCGCGCCAGGACCCCCACCTGGCGTTTCTGGGCTTGCTCGAAGAACAGCTCGGCTGGGCGATGGCGGAACATATTAAAGATGATTTGCACGCTTTGTACGTTGGGATATTCGATGGCTTTGAGCCCCTCTTCCACTTTTTCCACGCTGACGCCATAGGTGCGGATTTTGCCCGCTTGAACCAGGTCGTCGAGGATGCCAAAGACCTCGGGCATATAGTAGACCGGAGTCGGGGGACAGTGGAGTTGCAACAAGTCGAGCGCTTCGGTTTCCAGGTTTTTGAGGCTGCGCTCCACAAAGGCCGTGAGGTTGGCGCGGTTGTAGCCTTCCGCGAGGTGTGGGTCTAGTCGCCGCCCGGCCTTGGTGGCGATATAGAGGGTTTCGTCGTGTTCGCGGCGCAGTTGCGCCAGCAGCCGTTCGCTGCGACCGTCGCCATACACATCGGCGGTGTCAAAAAAGTTGACGCCCAGTTCTACGGCCCGGTGTAACGCGGCCAACGACTCGGCATCTCGAACCGGCCCCCAGCTTCCGCCGATGGCCCACGTGCCCAAACTCACGGCGGACACTTGCCAGCCTGTGCGTCCTAACGTCCGGTATTGCATAGTGGCCCCCTGTTCAATTTATAAAGTGGTTGGGTTGCTGTTCAAGTGTTGGGCTGGAGTGTCGCTGTGATGTGTGACTAGTAGTTTTTGCGCTGGGCAAATGCCGCCCCAGTGCGGTTAAAGGGTCGATGGCCGTCAGGGGCAAAGGCGGATTTTGCCCGCATGGCATGCTAGAGCAGAAACACGCCTACCGCGGCCAGCGCGCCGGCCAGCGAGCTGATGAAATTGACCACGTCGTTGTTGAGCCAGCGCCAGCCGCGTTGGCGCTGCGTGACTGTACCGCAGCCGTGCAACTGTTTTTCGGTCTCTTTGCCGCAGGTTGGGCAATAGTAAATCGCCTGCACGCTGGCGCCCAGCAGGCTGTCGACCAGCGAGCCCGTCATCCCGCCGGCCAGCGCCGCCGGGACCGTCCACCACAGGGTGAGGGTGGGCCGTCCGCCCCCCAGCAGGTCGCCCAGCCACAAAAAGGTCCACATGGCCAGGCCGATCACCAGCGCGCCGGCGGCCGAGGCGCCGGTGCCCAGCCACGACACGCCGCCCGACGTGCCGACCTCCACCACTTCCCCGTTGGTGATCAGGCGCGGCGGCGAGGGGTTGAGCACGCCCAGCTCGGTCGCCCAGGTGTCGGCATTGACCGTAGCCAGCGCGCCCACAAAGGCGGCCAGCAACGCCGGGGCGCCCCACAAGGCATAGGCAAAGGCCATCAGGGCCGCCGCGCCGCCGTTGGCCAGCGTCTGCCCCAGGTCGCGCCGGTGGCCCTTGGCAAACTTTTCCGCCAGGTCCGCTTTCAAGCCTTGTTTATAGTGGGACAACAGGCTAGACGAGACGAAAAAGGTGATCAGCGTCAGGCCCCAGGCCCAGCCGCCCAGGCCAAAGATGAGCGTGCCATCGATCATCGCGCCCAACACGCCGCTGACCGCCAGCGACCCGCGCCGGTAGGCCAGGACGCCAATGAGGCCGCTGATGAGCAGGCCGAGCAGCAAATTATCCAGGTATTCCATCGTGACGTCTCCCCCTTGTGAACTGGGGACATTATAGCCGCAAGGGAGACAAGTCGCAAGCGCTGGCCGGGTCGTTGCTTTTTAACGCAGAGGCGGAGGCAAAGAGAGAAGGGACGCAGATTTTCGCAGATGCACGCAGATGAAAAAATCGGTGCAGCTCCTCATCTGTAGAGTGAGCACCCCCCCCAGGTGCGGTTCCTAGACGTCAACCCCTCATCTGTAGAGTGAGCACCCCCAGGTGCGGTTTCTAGACGTCAACCCCTCATCTGTGGAGTGAGCACCCCCAGGTGCGGTTCCCAGACATCAACCTGCGCAGGCAGGTTTCGCAACCGTTGCCGCGATTTCAATCGCCGCGCGGGGTGGGGCCTCCCTTCAAAGGCCCCACCCCGGTCGATCTGGCGTCCTAGGCCTTGGCCACCGGCAATTGGATCTCGGTCACATAGGTGGACGGGTCGCTGCCCGTCTCGGGCCCCCGGATGTAAATCTCGCGCGGTGGGCCAT
>CAZSJU010000435.1:0-2675 GCA_964607235.1 uncultured Anaerolineae bacterium
GGGCAAGCGTTGGGTCGCAACCCGGTGCCCATCGTGGTGCCCTGCCACCGGGTGATCACCAGCAACGGCGGGTTGGGAGGATACAGCGGCGGCGGAGGGCTGAAAAGCAAAAAGTTTCTGCTAACGCTAGAAGGCGCGCTATAAAAGCCCACGCCTTAGCAGCGGCGCCATCTTGGCGTTTCCCTTTATGGCACAATTGCGATACAATATAGAAAACCATACGGGGATCCCCTTGAAATGCAAGCGATTTTTGTCCGACCCAACTGGCAAACGATCACACAAAACATCCAGCAGCAGCGTCGCCGTATGCTGTGGGTACTCTTGTTCAGTATGCTGGTCATCTTGGCCCTGGTCGGCACTGTACAACGTACCGTCTCCCGGCTGGCGTTACAAGCCATATTGGCAGATGGCGGCGCCTGGGGTCTGGCCTGGGCGGTTGCTGTCTGTTACGCGCTGCGCCACCGGTCAGAGTGTTGGCGCAGCGGGGCCGTCACGGGATTGCTCGTCGCCCTGATTTTCACCATCGTCAGCATTGTGCCCAAATGGAACGTCGACACCTGGATGACCGAATCTTACAAGTCGAACCCCATCCTTTATTGGGGCGCGTGGCACTGTCTGATCCTGGGCGTCGTCAGATGGTTGACGCACCGTTATCCGCGCGAGATGCGCGCGTGCGGCCTGAGTCTAGAACATTGGCGGCGCAATTTGATGATCGGGTTATTGGGGGGTGGGGTATTGGCAGGGCACTTTTTATTCTCCATCGCCTTTACCGGAGCAGGGCCGCTGCATTTCCCCCCGTTGCCCCACTTTTTTTGGCAACTGAGCTTTGAGATCGCTTCCTCTTTGGGGTCTGAATTCTTTTTCCGGGGCACTGTGTACCACTATTTCGAAAGCGAACGTGGATGGGGGCATTATTCGGCGGCCCTGACCGCCGCAGCGTTCAACGTGTCACTGTTCCTGGTCAAAGTCCAATGGACCGACGACATTATCACAGTCGTGGGGGTGTTGTTCTATATCTTTATGCTCAGCATGATCAACGCCACCCTCTATCGTTTGACCCGTAGCCTGCTACCGGGCTATGTCAGCTCTCTCATCTTTAACCTGAGCGCGACACTGGAAAGGTAAAAGGGTAAATTGAGCATGCGACCACAAGACGATATCCTCGCAAGCCTCGGCGCCAAAGGAGACAAAGAGCGACGCACCCGGCGCCGGCAACTGGTAGGGGTGGGCATAGGATTGGTGTTAATCACCTTTTTAATTTACTACAGCGAGTCGCAGCAACTCGCCCACTTTGCGACCCTGCGCTACTTGTTCCTCATCCCCATCGCCTACATCGCCCTCAACTATGGACAGCAATACGGGTTGGGGCTTTCACTGCTCATCACCTCGCTCTTTATCCCGCTCCTGGTCATAGTGTTGATGCGCGAGGGGCCGACCTCTTCAGTCGCGATTGAGCTGGTCATCACTTTGGTGCTGTTTAACGCGTTGGCTTATTTTGGGGGCGCGCTGGCCGACCACCAGGTGTTGCAAAAAGAACATTATCGCACGCTCAATCACCTCGGCGAACAATTCAGCCGCGAGCTTGACCGGGACGAACTGGCGCACGTCATCCTCTCCGAAACGGCGCAAGCGCTGTATGCAGAAAGCGGCCAACTGTTGCTGTGTGGGGCGCCCGGCCAATTACACCTCATCGCCCAAACAGGGGACGTACCACGTCCCCGTCGCAAAGGACACTTGCAAGAAAAAACGGCATTTAAGAACATCACCGAGTGGATTATGGCACACGGCAGCCTGATCCAACTCGAATATCCTGACGTGGACCCACGGTTCCAGGTCATCGACACCCGTCCCCCCGTGCGCAACCTGATCGCAGCGCCGCTCCGTCGCGCTGGCGAACCTTTTGGCGTCCTGCTCCTCTATAACCGTCACATCGGCACCTTTTCATCTCAAGACGCAGGTCTGCTGGAAGAGATTGTCGTCAAAAGCGAGACCGCGCTGGAAAACGCCCAACTGTACCATACCCTGGAAAAGCGCGTGCAGCAGCGCACGCGAGACCTGATGCAAGAAAAAAACAAACTAAACGTGGTCTTGCGCAGCATCGCCGATGCATTGGTGGTGACCAATCCCGGCGGGGAAATCACCTTGCTCAACCCGGTCTTTGCCCAGTTAGCCGGCTGCCCTGAGCAAGAAATCCTCGGGCGGCGATTGGAACAAGTGTTGCCGATTTCGGCGCTGAACGACCTAGTCACGCAAGCTGTAGCGCAACCGCTCAACACACAAACCGACAACTTTTTCTTACCGGGCGACAAGGTATTCCACGCCTCGGCTTGTACGCTCAAAATGGACGGTACAGTATTGGGGGTCGTCGCCGTCTTGCGTGACATCACCCAAGAAGCCCAAGTGGACCGGATGAAAACCGACTTTATCTCTACCGTCTCGCACGAGCTACGCACACCTCTGACCTCAGTATTGGGCTTTGCCAAGCTGATCAGCAAAGCCTTTGAAAAAGACGTCGCGCCCAAGGTTTCTGACGACGACCGCAAAGGGCAACGAGCAGTGCAACGCATCAGCGGAAATCTGGATATCATTGTCGCCGAAGGGGAACGGCTCACGCGCTTGATCAACGACGTGCTGGACATTGCCAAAATGGAAGCAGGCCGGATCGAGTGGCACAT
>CAZSJU010000436.1:0-2670 GCA_964607235.1 uncultured Anaerolineae bacterium
TAGAGGGTAAAGGTGCTGCCCTGGCCGACCTGGCTGACGACGTCGATCTCGCCCGCGTGCAGCTTGATGATGCCGTGCACCTGGGCCAGACCCAGCCCGCTGCCTTGCCCAGGCGGTTTGGTGGTGACGAACGGGTCAAAGATGCACGGCAGCAGGTCCGGCGGGATGCCTATACCGCTGTCGGTGACCGTCACCTGGACCCATTCGCCCGCCGCCATTTCAGGCAATGGCCTGCGTCCGTCGTCCGCGACGTGAATGCGCTCCAGCCCGATCTGTAATTGGCCCCCTTTTGGCATGGCATCGCGTGCGTTGAATGCCAGGTTCATGATCACTTGTTGGATGCGCGTCAGGTCCGCGTCGATGGTATAGTCGTCCGAGCCATGGGCGAGTTCGATCTGGATGTCTTCTGGCAGGGTGCGTTGTAGCAACTTGACGTGCTCTTTGAGAAAAGGCAGCAGGTCCAATGACCGGCGCTCGATGACGGTACGGCGGCCAAAGTCCAGCACTTGCTGGATCAGCTCGGTGGCGCGCCAGGCTTGTTGGGCGATCGTTTCCAGGCGCTCTTGCACCTTGGTTGGCAGCTCGGGCTCTTTGAGCGCCATTTGGGTGTATAGCACGATTACGGCCATAATGTTGTTGAAATCATGGGCGATGCCCGCCGCCAGTTGCCCCACCGCTGCCAGCCGCTCTTGTTGGTGTGCCCGTTGTTGGATCTCCCACTCGCGGGTCACGTCGCGAATCACCATCACCCAACCTTCGTTCTGCGGCCTGACTTTCAGCGGCCGCGCGATGACCTGGAAGCGTTTGTCGTCCCGTTCAACCGCGTGCCACGATTGTAGCGGTGGCGCGGCCAACAGTTCGGCCAGGGGGCGGTCGCCCAGGTGGGTCAGAGCGCCGTCCTCGGGATTGGTGGACGCCAGTGCTGCTGTGTACGCCTGGGCGGGAGGGTTGGCCAGCACTAACCGTCCTTGAGCGTCCAGCAACAGCACGCCCTCGGGCACTGTGTCCACGATGTGCTGCGTCTGCCGCGCTTGTTCCTGGATTTGGGCCAGAAATTGCTCCCGTTCGGTCTCGGCCCGTTTGCGCTCGGCGATCTCGAGCTGGGCTTGTTCGAACAGTTGCGCTTTGCGCCAAGCTGCTGCCATCTGGTGGGCAAAGGCGGTGACGGCGGGGACGTCCTCTTGGGTCAGATCCGCCGACTCGACCGACAACATGCCGATAACGTGGTCATCGACGATCAAGGGCGCGCCAATGAATTTGGGGATGTTGAGCAGTTTTATCACTTGCCGGGCCAGAGGTCGGAGGGGACCGGGCAAGAGTTCGGCCGTGACCGCGGCGGTGTCCTCTACCAGCAGGGTCTGCCGCTCCCGGATGATCTTGCGGTACAGGTCCACGCTTTCGATAGGGATGGAGAACGCCTTGGCCTGCAACCCGGTCAGACGTTCTGCGGCCTTGACGGCCCCGCTTCTGTGGCTGAGATAAATGGGCGCGAGTTGTCTCTGGTTCTCGTCTGTGCCCATGACGGTACACGTCAGACCTAGCTTTTTGAACGCCGTTTCCACCGCGGCAAATATCTCCTGGGGCGTCAGCGCCTTTTCCATGGCCAGCGCGGCCTGGTTCAGCGCTTCCAGCAGCCGCTCCGCGCGCTTGCGTTCGCTGATGTCGCGCACAAAGACAAAGTCGGCGGGTTGGCCCCGGTAGGTGATGACGCCGGCGTTGATTTCCACATCGATGCGTTTGCCGGCCTTGTTCACCAGCGCGGTCTCGTAACGCGAGGGGACCGCTTGCCCGGCCATCCGGCGCTGATAATAGTCTGTGACCTTGGCCAGTTCGTCGGGATGAATGTAGCGGCTAAAGGGTGTGTTTAGTATTTCCTCTACCCGATAATCTTTTAAAATTTCGGACAGGCGCGGGTTGCTGTATATGATCTTTTGGTCTTGCACCAAGAGAATCCCGTCATATGCGCGCTCTACCAGCGCGCTGTACAGTTCTTTCCGTTCTCGCAATGCGACCCTGGCTTGTTGGTGCGCCCGGCGTATCTGGGCTTTGTGCAACTCTCGTCGCACGGCTGGGGCCAGGCGCGTCAAGTTGTCCTTTATCAAATAATCGTGGGCGCCGGCGCGCATCATCGACACCGCGACTTGCTCACCGATGGTGCCGGACACGACGATAAACGGCAGGTCCAGACCGCTTTCTTGCAGTAGCTCTAGCGCCGCTGGCCCGCTGAAACGCGGCATCGCATAGTCAGCGATGACGACGTCCCAGGCCCCTTGGTTCAACGCAGCGCGCATGGCCTCAGGGGTTTCCACCCGCTCGTAGGTGAGGTTATAGCCCCCTTGGCACAGCGTGCGGGCGATGATCAGGGTGTCGTCTTTCGAGTCTTCAACCAATAGGGCGCGGAGCGGCGTGTTGGTGTTCTCTATAGGGTCCATTTTGTCTCCCCATCGTCGTGGTTCATTGATATGCTTCTAGTATCGGGCGTGTTGCCAATCGCTCCAGCCGAGAGCCGTTTGTCGACCGATATAGATGTTTGCAAACGGCGGTTAACGCTTCAAAGGATACCATAAATTTTCAAAAGGGCCAAAATCGCCGTTTTGCCGGTGTCTCGAGTCTTCTCTGCTGTCAAGTCGCGCCGTTCGGGCGCAGCAATTCCAAATCTGTCATTGCGAG
>CAZSJU010000437.1:0-2630 GCA_964607235.1 uncultured Anaerolineae bacterium
CCTTTTGACCCCGACTATCTCGTTGAGCGCACTGAAAGCATACTGGCCACCAGTCTATAGCAGCGGCGCCACCGAGAATATTCCAAATCCCATTCTCTAGGGCGACGCGCGGTAAAATTATGCCTGATATATCCAACGTCCGCCGTAACATACTGCTCTTGATGGGTGGCGCCATTGTTGTCGCCCTGGGCATATTTGTCCTGGTCACGCCATCCATCATTTACCTTTCGCCCCAGGTCATTCGGGAGGCGCGGAACAACCTCGCCATCTTGACGCCGGTCGTGTCGCTGGTGATCCTTGGCGCCGCCTATTTCTACCTACAACCCATCGATCAATTAGCCGGCGATCTCAACCGGGGCCAGACACCGTCGCCTGAACTGGCTCAAAGGACACGCACCCGCGCCTTTAACGCCTCACTCTATCTCTTTTGCCTGCTCATCGGGCCGGTTGGCCTACTCACGATTTTGTTCGACCTGTATGGGCTTGTGACCGACCCGAATTATGCCCTCGTTGACCGCTTCTCGCATTCTTTGCTGCTCGTCGCCGCCACAGCAGTGGTTGCGATCATAGTCTTGACCCTGTCACGTCGCATCTTACGACCGGTGCTCATCCGCACCGCCGATTTGGCCGAGGACATCGGCCATCGCTATACCATTCGCCTGCGCCTGACACTGGTCGTGCTCACATTGAACTCTATTTTTTATTTTCTAGGCGTGCTGGCTTTTAACCAAACCTATCAAATCTCCCAAGACAACGCCATTCGTTGCTTCCAACAATGGGGAAAAGACGTGACCCAAGTCGCCCCCTATCTTGACCGCGCCACTTTTATAGAACTGGTCAACACGGCGGACATCCTGACGCAATACGACGCCACGCCTACCCTAAACACGCCAGAAGGTGAATACCTGCTTGGCTCGCCCAATACTGCAATGATGCTCCCCCCTAGCGACGCCTCTATGACGCCGGGTGAACCGGTGGAGCAAGACGCGCACATCAGTTTGAGATTCCCGGTCGAGCGTCCAGAAGGCACCTGGCAACTAGGCGTCACTTTTACGTTCACGCTTAAAGACGCCCCGCTCGTGCGCAACACAATTTTGAGATTGTTAGTCTTTGGCGCCGCTATCCTGGGTCTAACCTTAATAACCACCTACTATCTGGCGGATGATATTACCCGCGATATCAAGTACGTCACGGCCCATCTACTAGACATCGCGCGCCAGGGGCACGTCAGCGAAAAGGTGCGCACGCTACCGCGCACGCTACCGCGCACGCTGTCAATAGATGAGATAGGCGACCTGGTCATCGCCTTTGACAAGGTGCGCCAGGCGGCCATTGCCCAACAAAAAGAGCTAAACCGGCGCATGGAACAGACACAGCAACTACATCAGGCCAGCCTGGCCCTGACCGAGAGCGTGAACTTTGAACAGATGCTTGACCGTATTTGCCAGGTCGCCCGCGAGATCACCGGCTCGGACAATGTGACCTTGTACCTTTACACCCCCGACGAGGATCAGTTCGTGCTTTCCAGCCAGGTAGGTGAGGAGACCCCACGTCTAGAATTGGCGCCTATGAACCGCGCCTTGCTCCAAAGCCGGCAACCTATCCTGGTGCACGATGTCCAAAGCGCAGACGACGCGACGCTCCCCCAGCCCCTGCTAAGCCCAGAGATGATCGAAAGCGGGATATGCTCACTCATCGCGGTGCCCGTCATCAGTCGCGAGCAAATGATGGGGGCGCTATACGTCAACAGTTGCCGCTTGCACGCCTACAATGACGAAGACCTGCAAATGGTCACAGCACTGGCCAGCCAAGCCGCTGCGACTATAGAGAACGCACGATTATTTGAAGAAACACTAAGCAACACCCAAATACTCGAACAGCGCGCACGCAACTTGCAGATGATCAACCGCATCTCGGCGGACCTGACCTCGCTGCTAGATCCCTATCAAATCTTTAAAGCCACGGCCAAACACCTGGTCGAACTGATGCAAGTAGACCACTGTGGCATCTTGGTCTTTGACGAGTCCGCTAGCCATGGCGTCGTCGTGGCCGAGTACCCGGAAATGGGCACCGTCGGCAAACATCTCCCCCGTGCAGGCAACCCCGCCATAGAACAGGTCATGCGCACCAAACAACCCCTGGCCATCACGGACATCCACCAAACGCCAATGATGGAACCTATACAAGATACGTTAACCGGCATCGGCGTGCGAGCGATCCTCATCGCGCCGCTCATCGCGCGGGACCAGGTCATGGGCACCATTGGGTTGGACGTGCTGCACAAACCTTACGAGTTTAGCATCGAAGAGCAAGAACTATGCCGCACCATCGCTGCCCAGGCCGCCATCGCCGTTTCCAACGCCCGCTTGCTATACGATCTGCAACAACAACGTCGGGCCTTGACCCGCAAGAGCCAAGAGCTGGCCGAAGAATCCGCCAAGCTGGACGCTGTGCTGACCAACATGGCGGACGGGTTGGTCGTGACCGACCTCGTGGGCCGTATCATGCTGTCCAACCCCGGCTTTAAAGCCATCGCGGGATTGCCCCTGGGTCGTTCACTACGCGGCCGCTTGCTCAGCGACAACTTTGCCCCGTCTGCACTGCAAAAAGTCATCGCCCAAGCGGTCGCT
>CAZSJU010000438.1:0-1446 GCA_964607235.1 uncultured Anaerolineae bacterium
CCCAAATCACCGGCATAGCCCTTGAACAGCGCAACATACTCGGGGTTGCCCGACCACTCTTGCTGATTATCGAATAAATAGTCGTGCATCTCCCAGTACGCTTTATCACCCCCTTGTTCGTCGGCGCAGCGGGCGGACTGGGAAGCGTCGACCGCCTGGGGATGGATCTGGCTGAGGGGAAAGTCCTTGAACACATAGCGCACCTTGCCGGTGTCGATATAATTCTCCATCAACTGGGGCAATGTCTCCAGGGCGTGGCGCGCGCAATAGGGGCATTGATACTCTGAATATTCGACGATAGTAATAGGTGCGTCCGGGTCACCTTTCATGGGCGCGTCGCCCAGCGGCACGTCCACCGGCCCCATGGTCGGCTGCGGCTGGGCCGCACGCTCCTGCTCGGCCTGGGCGCGTGCGATGGATTCGGCGATGGCGTCGCGCAGTTCCCCGTTCTCGGCCAGGACGATGACCTGGTCAAAGAACTCGATGGGCTGCGCGCCGACGATGATGGGATAGCCGGCGGTGAAAAAGGTGGGCGTGCCCTGCACCCCCAACCTCAACCCCTCCTCCAGGTCCGCCTGGACGGCATCAGCGTACTGACCGCTGTCCAGGCACGCGTCAAAGGCATCCTGATCCAAGTCCAGGTCAGCGGCATAGCCCTTGAACACAGACAAATAGTCTTCCTGGCCCGACCACTCTTCCTGCCCCGCAAAGAGCCGCTCGTGCATCGCTTCAAAAGCATCCTGTTCGGCCGCACAGCGCGCCGCTTCGGCCGCCTCGGGGGCCTCGGGGTGCATCTCGGTCAGCGGGAAATCCTTGAACACATAATACACCCGGCCGGTGTCGATGTACTGCTCTTTGAGTGCCGGCCAAGTCTCCTGGAAATGGCGGGCGCAGTAGGGGCACTGGTAATCCGTAAACTCGACCACGACGACCGGCGCCTCGGGATCGCCCAGCGCCATGGTCTCCTCTGTCGCCCCACTCTCCTCAAAGCCAAAAATCGCTGGGGTGGGCATCACGATTTCGGGCGCCTGCTCTTCAGCGGGACCCGGCGCCTCTTCCACGCCTTCGGTCGGCGCCACCGTCGCGCTAGGCGCCGGTGAAGGCGTCGCGACGACGACCGTGGGGACCTCGGCCCCCTCTTGCTCACCCGTTTCCTCTGCCTGTGTGGCCCCCTCTGACTGGCAACCTACAACCACAATCATCAACGTCAACAATAACACAATCCACAGCAACAACTTTTTCGATAGGTGTCGATCCACAATTCTCTCCTTTAGCTACACTTTTGTTCGAACTCGGGCAACCGCCCAGGATCTGTTTCCCTTGACACCCGTGCTGCCCACCCAAACGGCCCTCGGCCCCAAGCCCTTTTATAGTATTCAGGGCATTATAAGACGCAGCACTCCCCCTGTCAATCAAAATGTAGAAAAACAAGGGAGGTTTGACAGC
>CAZSJU010000438.1:1546-2614 GCA_964607235.1 uncultured Anaerolineae bacterium
AACTGGGCATCCACCTCGGCCCGCTGTATTTACGTTTTTACGCCCTGTGTATCCTGGCCGGTATCCTGGCCGCCGCCGCGTTGATCGCCTATCGCGCCCGGCGTCAGGGCCAGGACCCTGTGTATCTGTGGGACGGCCTGGTGTGGGTCGTCCTGGCCGGGATCGCGGGCGCGCGCATTTATCACGTGCTGACCCCCCCACCCAGCATGGGCATCACCGCCTGGGAATACTTGCAACGACCCTGGCGCGTCATTGCGATCTGGGAGGGCGGGCTGGGCATACCTGGCGCCATCATCGGCGGCGGGCTGGCGTTGCTGGTTTACACGCGTAGGCAGGGGCTGGACTTTTGGCTATGGGCCGACCTGGCGGTCCCCGGCGTGGCGCTGGGGCAAGCCATCGGCCGCTGGGGCAACTATTTCAACCAGGAACTGTACGGCCAACCCACCGACCTGCCCTGGGCCGTCACCATCCGGCCCGGTAACCGCATCCCCGGCTATGAGGCCTATTCCCGCTTTCATCCCACGTTCCTGTACGAAATCATCTTGAACCTGGCCATCTGTGCCGGCCTGATGTGGGTCGAGCGCCGCTTTCCTCAGCACAAACGCCCGGGCGACCTGCTGGCGCTCTACACGATGGCCTATTCCACCGGGCGCTTTTTCCTGGAATTTCTCAAGCTGGACGCGCCGGCGCTGAGCGAAGGCTTGACCATCGCCCAACTGGTCTCGCTGGCGGCGTTCGTTGCCGGCGCGGGCCTGTTGATGTGGCGGCACCGGCGGCCGGCAGAGTCCCACCCTGCGCGCTAAAGCACGCACTACAAACCAGGTCTGGCTTGTAATAAGCGCTTTAGCACCGTCCTTGCGCGCTAAAGCACGCACTACAAACCAGATCCGGCTTGTCGTTGGCGCTTTAATGCCGTCTTTGCGCGCTAAAGCACGCACTACAAACCAGGTCCGGCTTGTCGTTGGCGCTTTAATGCCGTCCTTGCGCGCTAAAGCACGCACTACAAACCAGGTCCGGCTCGTAGTCGGCGCTTTAGCGCCGTTTTTACGCCCGCTTTACGTCCTGGGC
>CAZSJU010000439.1:0-2604 GCA_964607235.1 uncultured Anaerolineae bacterium
TATCTCCTGGGCCACGTCGTGCATGGGGCGGCGTTGGCGGCGCGCCTGGGCCTGGATGTGGCGGTGGGCCTGCGCCTCACTCATGTCGTCGCGCGCCATCAGCAGGCCCTTGGCGCGCTCGATCAGCTTGCGGCCGGCCAGTGTGTTCTGTAGCTGTGCCTGGTCCTGGGCCATCTTGAGCCGCTCGGCGAAGCGGGTGGCGGCCACCTCGATGGTGGCCAACAGCTCGGATTCCTTGACCGGCTTGATCAGGTAGGCCATGATTGGCGCCTGGGTGGCGCGCTCGACCAGGTCGCGCTGGCCATAGGCGGTCAGCAGGATGACGGGGATGGGGCGCTGGGTCACGATGTGGCGCGCGGCCTCTAGCCCGTCATAGCCCGGCATCTTGATGTCCAGCACCGCCAGCTCGGGGGCCAGGTCGCGTGCCATGCGCACGGCCGTGCGCCCGTCGGGCGCGGCAATGACCTCGTGGCCGGCCTCTTGGAGCATCTTGCGCAGGCCCATGCGGATGATGGATTCGTCGTCGGCGATCAGGATACGCATCGTGTTTATTCTCCCATCGGATTTTTATCCCGGGCGGGGCAGTTGGATGACGGCCCGCGTGCCTCCTGGACCGGGGATGAGGGTAAAGCTGCCGTTCAAGTCCTCGGTGACCAGCGTGCGCACGATCTCTAGCCCCAGGCTGGCCTCTTGCGATTCTCCCTCGGCTCCTACGGCCAGCCCCACGCCGTCATCAGTCAGGGTGATGGTCAATTTTTCCTTTTTGCACAACTGTACCTGAATGTCTCCCCGGTCGCGCCCCACAAAGGCGTGTTCGAGCGCGTTTTGTAGCAGTTCGTTGACCGCCAGGGCCAGGGCGGTCGCGGCCTTGCTGGGCAACGTCGTCTCGTCGCCTTCTACGGTCACCTGTAGCGCTTTGTGTGGGTGGGATAGGTTCTGGACCAAGCTGTCGGCGATCTGGGTCAGCACCGCCTTGACGTCCACCTGGCGCAGGTTGCCCTCGGACAATGTCTCGTGGACGGCGGCGATGGCCAGGATGCGGTTGATCGCTTCGGGCAGCACCTCGGCGGCGGGGCGTTCGGGGCCGTCGCTCATCTGCAGGCGCAGCAGCATGGCGATGGTCTGCAGGTTGTTCTTGACACGGTGGTGCATCTCGCGCACGATGGCCGCGCCGGCCACCAGGCGCGCGTTTTCGATGGCCAGGGCGGTCTGGTTGGCCAGGGTCTGAAACAGGGCGATTTCGGGCGCGGAAAAGGTGTGTGGCTGGCCCATGTAGCAGTTAAAGACGCCGATGACCCGCTCGCGCACGGTCAGGGGCGCCGACAGCAGGGCGACCAGCCCTTCCTGTGTGGCCAGGTCGTGCAGGGCGTAGCGGGGCTCGGTTCGCACGTCGGCCACGGTGGCGGGTTGGCCGCTGGCCGCCACTTGCCCGGTGATCCCCTGGTCGACGCGCAGCACGGGCCGGTTGGCATAGCCCGCGCTCTGGCTGGGGGTGGCGATGGGCAGCAGCCGCTGGCCGCTCTCGTCGATCAGCATCAGGGCGCACAGCTTGGCGTGCATCACCTGGGTGGCCATGTCGACCACCACGCCCAGCATCTCGTCCAGGTATAGCGGCGAGGTGACGGCCTGGCTGACCTCGGCCAGGGTGCTCAGCTCCTGGATCTGGCGCCGCATGCTGTCGTACAATGCCGCCTTTTCCAGCGCGCCGGCCGCCAGGTCGCCGATCAACGACAGCAGCTCTAGGGCTTCGGCCTCAAAGTCGTGGGGGCCGGCGGTCTGCACGTTCATGGCGCCGATGACGCGGCCCTGGCTGGTGAGCGGCACGGCCGCCAGCGAGCGCAGCCCTTTCTCGTGGGTCTCGGGCAGCAGCTTGAAGCGCGGGTCGGCGGCGGCGTCGCGCACGGCGACGGGCGTCTCGTGGCGCGCGGCCCAGCCGGTCAGCCCCTGGCCCATGCGCAACTGGGCGCGGCCGATGGCCTGGGGGTCCAGGCCGGTGGTGGCTTTGAGCACCAGCCGTTCACCTTCAGGCTGTAACAGGTAGATCGAGCACGAGTCCACGCCCATCACCTGCGTGGTTTTGCGTGAGATCAGGTCCAGGGTCGGTTCCAGCGCCCAGGCCGAACTGAGCGCGCGGCCGATCTCGCGCAGCGCGGCCAGTTGGGCCTGTTTTTGGGCCAGCTTGTGAGTCAAATCATCCAAGGGTCTGTCCCTTTCAATCTACACACGGCCAAATCGACAAGATCGCCCGCGGACGAGGGCGCCTCAGGCGTGGGCGTGTCCGAGGGCCTGGGAGTGTTTGAGGGTGTGGGCGTGCTGGAAGGCGTGGGTGTGTCTGAGGGCCTGGGAGTGTTTGAGGGTGTGGGCGTGCTGGAGGGCGTGGGCGTCGTCGAGGGTGTGGGTGTGTCCGAAGGCCGTGGTGTGTCTGAAGGGGTGCGGGTGGCCGAGGGCACGGGTTCGGCGCCTTGCAGCGGCACGAGGGTCAAGACAAACGTGGCGACCAGCGCCACGGCCAGAGCCGCCAGGCCTATGTGCAGGACGTCCCAGCGCCACCCATCGCGCCCGCCGCTCTCCCGCTCCTGCTCCGGGACGGGGAGCGGCTCGGGC
>CAZSJU010000440.1:0-1371 GCA_964607235.1 uncultured Anaerolineae bacterium
GATGGTGAACGTTGAGCCCGGGATAGGCTCGGGGACGGGTCTGCCGCTGTCGTCGCGTTTATCGCTCAGGCGCATCTTGATGCATTCGATCGCTTTCACACGCCCATTTTCGCCGATGAAGCGGAGCGGTTGCGTCAGGACGTTGATGGGAACACCTTCCTCCTGGCACTCTTCCAGCTCACCGGGCCGGGCGGGCATCTCTTCCATGCTGCGGCGGTACAAGATAAAGGCATCCTCGGCGCCCAACCGGCGGGCGGTCCGGACGACGTCAATGGCGACGTTACCGCCGCCGATGACGGCCACGCGCTTACCTAGCGTCACCGGCTCCCCCAGGTTGACCTGTCGCAAGTAGTCCAATCCGGGGTACACGCCCGCCAGGTCTTCGCCTTCAACGCCCAATGTTATACATTCCTGGGTGCCGATGGCGAGGAAAAAGGCCTTGAATCCCTGCTGGCGCAATTGGGCGATGGTCACGTCTTGACCGATTTCTACGCCGGTCTTGACCGTCACCCCCATCTCGTAGAGGATTCCGATCTCGGCCTCTACGACGTCACGGGGCAGACGATACGACGGGATACCCTGTGTCAGCATTCCGCCCAGCACGGATTCTTTTTCAAACATGGTGACCTGGTAGCCCTCGCACGCCAAATAGTACGCGCAGGTCAGGCCGGCAGGGCCTGATCCGACGATGGCGACCTGATCCTCTTTGTGCTCCTTGATCTCGGGCACATAGCGCTCGTCGGCGTTCAGATCCAGGTCCGCCACGAAGCGCTTGATGGCGTTGATGGCGAGCGCCTCATCAATCTCGCCCCGTTTGCAGACTGATTCGCAGGGATGGTAACACACCCGGCCAGTGATAGCGGGGAGCGGGTTAGCCTCCTTGATAAGCTTCAGCGCCTCTCGATATTTTCCCTTGGCGGCCAGGGATACATATCCCTGAACGTTGATGTGAGCCGGACACTCGACCATACACGGGGCGGTTTTTAATTTCTCGATTCCAAAGGTCCCCGGAACCGCGTTGCAGCCGGTGCAGGTTGCCGGGTCTATATGGACGATACCGGTATGCGGGTCCTTGCTGATGGCGCCTTCTGGGCAAGCGGCCACGCATTCCGGATCGGCGCAGTGCTGGCACGGGACAACCCACGCGTCCATCGCAATGTCGGGAAAAGTGCCAAGGCAGTGGCTTTCTACGCGCAGGTAGTAGGGCATGGGGTTGGGCATCGTCCCGGTGGGATCCACCAGTTCGTGAAAGTTTCTACAGGCCACGATGCAGGTGTTGCACCCTATACATCTATTCAGATCTATCGTCATACCGAGTTGCTTGGTGTTTGTATTTGTCTTCATGGCTGTCTCCTTCACTTCACGATCCTG
>CAZSJU010000440.1:1471-2598 GCA_964607235.1 uncultured Anaerolineae bacterium
ATCCTGCCACTCGAGCATCTTGGCGGCGTCCGGGATCAGAAGGTTGTCGCTGACCCCCTCCCCCGTGGTAGCGGTCCTGCCGACGGTGGAGCCAAACCCATGAGCCAGCCCCACACAGTCGGGCCGGATGCGCTCCGTGAGCTTGACCGTCGCCTCGGCTTTTCCTCCAAAGGGCGCCTCGACCGTCACCACAGCACCGTCAGAGAGTCCCAGTTTCTTGGCAGCGATGGGGTTGACCATGAGAGGATTCTCGCGCATACCGGAAACCGCATCTCGCAGATGGGGGTTGTTGTGGGTCCACTGCCCGGCCCCGGAGTGAAAGATGGTGCGGTAGGAGATCAAGATGAACGGGTACTCTTGGACGTTCGCTTCGTACTCTGGCGCGAGGCCCGGTCGCGGCATCGCCTGATTCCAAGGCGGTCCTTCCAGATCCTCCCAGTACAGGTGTATCTTTCCACTGGGCGTGCCAAAACCACCGGCCTTTTCGTATTTACGAAAACCCATCGTGCCCGAAGTCCAGATGCCGCCCATCTTTTGCAGCTTTTCGACAGAGAGCCCAAGCCCGGCGAGCTGGATATCATAGTATGCCACATCGTCCTCGAACTGGAAATACTCGGGCACCAGCCGCTTACCCAACTCGATAAAGACCTCGTTGAGATGGCGACATTCGCCAGGAGCCTCTACGACCGGCTGACGCAGGCATACGCCGTGCCCAAAGTTGTACCACCAAGGCATATAGAGGAGCTCCCAACGCTCGAAATAGCTCTTGTCCGGCAGTACCAGGTCGGCAAACCTGGCAGTCTCGGACATCATGATCTCGCAGGAAACGAGCAGTTCGAGCTTGTATTCCCCGTTCTCGTCCGTCTCGCAGACAGCCTCTTGCCAGGATTGCTGCCCCATCTCTGTCAGGGCCGGGTTTGCCTCGGAGACGATGAGGACCTTGAGCCCGCCATTTCTAATGGCCTGGGCCTCGTACCACGTGGGCTCCATAATGAACGAGTATTTTTCAAAGACGTCCGCATGCGGGCCTGTACGGTGCCATCCCAATTCGTGGAGGTTGGGACCGGCGGGGATGGGTTCGACGGGAGTCATTGGGGTCAGGTCGGGCAACGGCTGGCCCCCGGGAT
>CAZSJU010000441.1:0-2598 GCA_964607235.1 uncultured Anaerolineae bacterium
CCGTCCCATCGGCGTGATCGAGGCCAAGGCGGTGGGCAGCACGCTCAGCGGCGTGGAGCCCCAGGCGGCCCAGTATTGCGCGGGGCTGTCCGCCGAGTTCAAACCGCGCGCCTGGCACGACCCGCTGCCCTTCCGCTACACCTCGACCGGCGTCGAGACCTTTTTCGCCAACGACCTGGACCCCCACCCGCGCAGCCGGCGGGTGTTCAGCTTTCACCAACCCGCGACGCTGGCGCGCTGGGCGGAAAAGCCACCCACGTTGCGCGCGCGGCTGCGCCAACTGCCGCCCCTGAACACTGCCGGGCTATGGCAAGCCCAGGTCCAGGCCATCCGCAACCTGGAGACCTCCCTGGCCCAGGACCGCCCGCGCGCCCTGATCCAGATGGCGACCGGCAGCGGCAAGACCTTTACCGCCGTCAGTTTCGTCTACCGCCTGATCAAATTCGCCAGCGCGCGGCGCGTGCTGTTCATGGTCGACCGGCGCAACCTGGGCCAGCAGGCGCTCAACGAATTCCAACAGTACGACACGCCCGACGACGGGCGCAAGTTCACCGAGCTGTACAACGTGCAGCACCTGACTTCCAACACCCTGGACCCGGTCAGCAAGGTGTGCATCAGCACGGTGCAGCGGCTCTATGCCATGCTGCGCCAGGACGAACTGGACCCCGAGCTAGAGACCCGCGCCATGGCCGAGCTGGAAGCGGTATTTGGCGACCGCCCGCGCGAGGTCGCCTATACCCCCGATTTTCCGCCCGAGTATTTCGACTTTATCATCATCGACGAGTGCCACCGCTCGATTTACAACGTCTGGCGTCAGGTGCTGGAATACTTTGACGCCTATCTCATCGGCCTGACCGCCACCCCCTCCAAACAGACCTTTGGCTTTTTCGACCAGAACCTGGTGATGGAATACCCCCGCGCGCGGGCCGTGCTGGACGGCGTCAACGTCGACGGCCAGGTGTACCGCATCCGCACCCAGATCACCGAGGCCGGCAGCACGGTCAAGGCCGGGTATTACATCCACACACGCGACAAACTGACGCGCGACCAGCGCTGGCAGCAACTGGACCAGGACCTGGACTATGAAGCCAGGCAGCTCGACCGGGACGTGGTAGCCATAGACCAGATCCGCACCGTGGTGCGGACCTTTCGCGACCGGCTGTTCAGCGAGATCTATCCCGGGCGCACCGACGTGCCCAAGACGCTGGTCTTTGCCAAGGACGACAGCCACGCCGAGGATATCGTGCGCGTGGTCCGCGAGGAGTTTGGCAAGGGGGACGCGTTCTGTTGCAAAATCACCTACAAGGTCTCGGGCAAGTCGCCCGACGACCTGATCCGCGAGTTCCGCACCAGCTATTACCCCCGCGTGGCGGTGACAGTGGACATGATTGCCACCGGCACCGACGTCAAGCCCATCGAGGTGCTGCTGTTCATGCGCCAGGTGCGTTCGGCCAACTATTTCGAGCAGATGCTGGGCCGGGGCACGCGCGTCATCACGCCCACCGACCTGCAAGCGGTGACGCCCGACGCGGCGCACAAGACCCACTTTGTCATCGTCGACGCCGTGGGCGTGGTCGAACATCCCAAGGTAGACGTGGGCACGCTGGACCGTGCCCGCTCGGTGCCCTTTGACAAGCTCATGAACAAGGCCGCCCTGGGCACGGCCAGCGAGGACGACCTGGCGTCGCTGGCGGCGCGCCTGGCGCGCCTGGACCGGCAGCTCAGCGAGGCCGAGGCCTACACGGTGCAGGCGGTCAGTGGCGGCCACTCGCCCCGCGACCTGGCCCATGCCCTATTGGATGCGCTGGACCCCGACGTCGTGCGCGGCCTGGCCCGCCAACAGACCGGCGTCGACGACCCCACGCAGGCCCAGTTAACCGCCGCCCAGGCGGAACTGGTCGACGCCGCTTGCGCCCCCTTTGACAACCCCGACCTGCGCGAAGCGTTAGAGAGCGCCCGCGCGCGCACCGAGCAGGTCATCGACGCCGTCAGCCAGGACCACGTGCTGGAGGCCGGCTATAGCGCCACGGACACCGAGCGCGCGCGGCAGACGGTGGACGCCTTTCGCGACTATTTGGAGACGCACCGCGACGAGATCACAGCCTTGCAGATCCTGCTGCACCGCCCCCAGGTGCGGCAACGCCTGACCTACGAGCAGGTCAAGACGCTGGCCGAGGACATCCAGCAACCGCCCCACGCCTGGACCACCGAGGCGCTGTGGCGCGCCTACGCCCAACTTGAAAAGGACAAGGTGCGCGGCGCGGGCGCCAAGCGCGTGCTGACCGACCTGGTCAGCCTGGTGCGCCACGCCGTGCAGATGGAAGACGAGCTGGTACCCTACCCCGAGCGGGTGCGCGAACGCTACCGCACCTGGCTAGCCGACCAAGAGGCGGCCGGGCGGGTTTTCAGCGAGGCGCAGCGTTGGTGGCTGGACCGCATCGCCGCCGCCATCGGCGTCAACCTCTCGGTGAGCGCCCAGGACTTTCAACACGGCGAACTCTTTCAGCGCGGCGGCTGGTACGCCGCCCGCGACCTGTTCGGCGAGGCGCTGCCGGGATTGTTGGACGAGATGAACGAGGCGCTGGTTTGAACCACTGA
>CAZSJU010000442.1:0-1294 GCA_964607235.1 uncultured Anaerolineae bacterium
TCGTCACCCTGGAACGCCAGCGCCTTGTCCACGTACTTGGAGATGGCGCCCTTGCGATAGATGGTGACCGGGATCGACTGCAGGTTGGGCGCCTCGGGCGGACCGAGCACCAGCAGACCTTCGTAGGTCTCGCCGGGCATCATTTCGCGCTCAAAGTCGACCGTAAAGCTGACCGGCGTGCCGGCCGCGATGGTGCCGGTGGGCAGGCCCGTGACCGACAGATCGTCGCCTTGCACGATGACCTTGGTCAGGTTGACGTGCCCGGCCGGGCCGGACCAGTTGTTGACTCCCACCAACCAGTCGCCGTCCTCCGGGTTCATGTATTCGATGTACTCGTTGGCGTCGGCGCCGGCGGAGGAACCGCGCTGCTCCCAGGTCGTGCCGTTCCAGTAAAACAGGTACAGGTCGACGTCTGGGATGTCCGGGCTGCTGGTCCATAACTGGATCTTGAGCCCGTTCTGCACGGTAAAGACGTGCGTCCACTCGATCGTGTTGCTGTTGATGAAATTGACCGGCTGGTTCCAGAGGTACTCGGGGCCGCCCAGGCCGTAGGCTTGGGCCACCAGCCCGTTCAGCGGCAGCGAGGCCTCAAACGTGACCGTCCCCACCTCGCCCTGGTCCGCATAGGTCTCGAGGTAGAAGGAGAACGGATCGACCTGCGCCGTGCCTAACGTCTTGGTAAAGACGGTGTCAAACTGCGCGCCTTCGAACAGGACGTTGTGTTGCAGGATCTCATGGAGGCCGTCCTGTATCGGCGCGGCGATCCATTCTTCGTTGGCCCCGCTGCTGGTGTTAAAGCGCCAGGTGGCGCGGCCCATACGGTCCACCGTGCTGCTGGCGATGGTTTCCAGCGTGTAGGGACCATGGTAGGCGGGAGCGTAGTAGTTGAATGCCCATGTGCCGAGCTCGACGTAGGTCATCAAGCTGGGCGTCGGACCGAGCACGATGGTGTCGATGTCGGTGTGCGGTGCGGCGTCGTCCCATTGGTCCCCGACCAGCATCTGGGTGCCCATGGGGTACGCGCCGTCAGGCACGTCGGTGTAAAAGAAGCGCCAGTCGCCGCTCTCTTCGCGCCAGCTCCAGTCCTGGTAGCCGCCCACCGTGGCATTGTTATAGAGCCGGCCCGCGTCGTATTGGGCGGCCTCGTAACCGGCCAGTTGCAGCCCGTCGGTGAACACGGCGCCGACGTTCATCGCCACCGGGATGACGGTATTGTTGGCGGTGTAGGTCATCCAGCCCGCGTCATAGATCTCGATGGCCGCTTCATAGGCGCCGGCCGGCATGTCCAGCGGGA
>CAZSJU010000442.1:1394-2593 GCA_964607235.1 uncultured Anaerolineae bacterium
TCCCAGACGTTCCCGTCTCCGTTGACGTCCTTCCAGTTATAGCCCACCAGGTAGAAACGGTTATCCCAGGCGTAATCACTGCCCGCGTCAAACTCTTCGTAGGGCATGATCTGGCGCACCACCATCAAGTCCGTCTCGGGCGGGATGGGGATGTTGTACCAGGCGTTGTCTACGCCCGCCGTGGCGGTGATGGGGATAAAGTAGTTGAACGCCTTGTAAAAGTTGTCGCGGTTTGCGGCGCCATAGGCGCTCTCGGCTGCCACCATGTCCTGGGTGACGGTAAAGATGAACTCGGCGCTGTCGACCAGCTTGAGCTCAACCGCCGAGACCTCGGCGGTGACCGTCTGCATGCCGGTATTGTGCACGCTAAAGGTCTTGGCAAAGACGTCGCCCGGGTAGGCAATGTGCGCAAAGCCGGGATAGTCGACCCCGCGATAGTCGCCGGGTTCCCACGTGGCCGAGTCCGCGGCCATGTGGATGCCGTAATGCCCGCCCGCCACGGCGGTGCCCCGGTCGGCGTTGACCGAGCCGGCGCCTTGCTTGAACACGTCCGCGTTGACGTCGGTGGCGGTGGACATAAAGATCGCCTTGGCCTCGTCGTAGGTCGGCCATCGACCGTTGGCATCCTCGAAAGCCTCATAGATCAGCGCCAACACGCCCAAAGCGGTCGGGGCCGAGCGGCTGGTGCCGCCCCAGGTGCTCCAGGAGCGGTTGCCGTCCAGCGTGCCAAAGTAGGAGATTGTATAGTAGTTCAGCTCTTCCGCGCCGGCCGAGTATGCACCGGCGGCCACCACGTCCGTGCCCGCGCCCTGGCGCGCGCCGGGGCCGGCGTTGGAGAAGGAAGCGACGTCGTTGAACATGATCTGGTTGGTGTCGGTGATGGTGTCCCACCCGGTCGAGCCATATTGGGTGGAAGCGCCGACGGCGATGCCCTGTCCAGGGCTGGGCGGCGCGACGGTGCCATAGCCGGGCCCACCGTTGCCGGTGGAGAACAGGAACTGCAGCGAAGGCGCCCAGATGTTCTGGATGGCGTCAATCACCTGTCCTAGATAATCCCAACCGTCGTTGTAGGTGCCGCTCCAGCCGTAAGAGTTGGAGGTCGCGGCGATGGTATCGGTGTCGGTATAGCCAGGCCCATACCAAAAGTGCCAACCGGTCTGGTCCACGGCGTCATAGCCGATGGCGGCCAGGTGATAGGC
>CAZSJU010000443.1:0-2591 GCA_964607235.1 uncultured Anaerolineae bacterium
CCCAGCGATGTTTTAAAAGCACGCGCTGCCTCCTATCGTTCATCACGCCGCACTCTTGGACTAGATACGGACCTTGCCACACGACCCTCTCCGGCCGCGGCTTTGGACGAGAGACATATCGTCAATTCGTCCAGGTCCAAGGCCTGATAAATTTCGTCCGCCGTAATCTTGAGCACCGTCTCCACATCCAACGTCTCGCGCATGTGCGTCGCTATCTCAGCGGCTAACTGTTCGCGGGCCGCGCGCAACTGCGTGTCTTGATAAAGGCGGGCGCTATCCAACGCCTGTGCCAACTGGTCGGCGATTTCTTGCAACGTCTCTATCTCTTCCTCGGTCCAGTCACCGTCCTCTGGAAGTTTAAAAGTATCCAACGTGCCGATCACGTCACCACGCACCTTGATGGGCATGGCCAGCGGGTAGCCCGCGCGCGCGGCCTGCGCCTCAACAGAGACATCCAGGTCGCCCTTGACGAGCCGTCCCTCCTGGGCCGCACGCACCGTTTCAGGGCGCCACACACCTGGCGTCAAAACGCTCCCCTTGCCATCACTCACAACAGCCCACTCGGATCGCGTGCGCAACAACTCGGCCCAGGCCTCCCGGCTCATCTCACCATAGGCCTTGCGCGCCGCTTCAAGCGCGGCCTGATTTTCAGCAAACAAGCGTGCGTTTTCCAGGGCCACGGCTACCTGATCTGCCATAGTCTGCAACGCAGCGATAGCAACCTCATCACCCGTGCGGCCCGTAGGGTCAGTAAAGGCGTAGGGCCGGGTATCCTGCACGCTCAGTGCCCCTATCACTTGCCCGCGCGAGCGTAGGGGAATAGCCAACTCGGAACGGGTATCCGGCAACTCGGCCGTCACCGAGCGCACCTCGTCTAGCTCTGCCTGTAACGCCACGCGAGGCGCGGCATTGGCAATGCACCAACCGATCATCGAGTCTCCGCCAACCTTGAGCCGGTGCCCGCGCGCCAACATGGCTTGCCCGGCTTGACCGGTACCGGCCCGCAACACGGCCCATTCGCTGGTCGTCTGACCGGATGACGCGCTCTCGACCAGGAACAACCCGACGTAATAAAAGTCAAACTGCTCACGGATTTGATCGACCACCTGGCGCATCAAGTCCCCTGCATCCAGGATAGAGGCCGCAGCACGGCTCACCTCTGCCGACGCTTGGAGATAAGCTGAACGACGTTCCAGGTCCTGCGTGCGCTCGTTCACCTGGTGCTCCAGGCTGCCGATTAACACGCGCAACTGCTCTGTCATACTGTTAAAAGCGCGGGCGAGGATGCCAATTTCATCCTCGCTCTCGACGGGCGCAGCGCGCGTCAGGTCACCCGTCGAGATCGCCGTCGCCGTCTCGGTCAACTTTTCGATGGGTCGGAACGTCTGGCGGATACTCAACCAGGCCAGAGAAGACAGCAATACCGCGCCCATCAGGGTCACCGCCCATGTGGCTTGATTAAGCTGTCTCAGGCCACTCAAAAAGTCGCGCTCTTGCTGCTGGACGATGATGCCCCAGTTGTTATCCAACACACTCACGTGTGCACGCCAGCGCTGTCCCTGCTCGTCCGTAAATCTTATCGACCCGCTTGCCCCACCTCGCAGCTCAAAAACCGCAGGATAGAAGCTAAAGTCTTGCAATTGGGCCGCGATGGCCTCGTCGGGATGGGCGACCACGCGATTTTGCCCGTCCACCACATAAGCAAAGCCAGCTTCTCCGACCTCGCTGGCCTGCACGGCCTGGGCAATATCCGTCACGCGGCTGGCAAACATCCCCACCCCGGCGATGGTGCCCAGCTCGCGCTTGATGGGCGCAGACACAATCAGGGCCGGTTCGCCTGTCGTGCGCGCCGAAGCGACCACCTCAAATGTCAAAGGCACGCCATTACGGGCGCCAATCTGCCACAACCGGTCACTGTAATCCTGAAGCGGCTGACCGTCGCTGCGGGCCACATTCATGCCATCCCGATCGGTCGTGCCGACCAGGTACATATGGGGATAAGCGGCCGCCATAGCCTCCAGGAAGGGCTCTTGCCGTTCAGCCTCCATGCTGATGACATCCGGCAAAGAAACGAGTTGTTGTAACGCCTTGGCATTCAGATCCAACCATACCTGCACGTTAGAGGCCAGGGCCTGATTGGTCGCGCTCAACTTTTCAGTCGCACTCTGGGTGACCAGGTCCGCTGCGCGGGTGCTCAACATCGCCACCACGCCGACCACCAGGGGTACTGCGACGCCCAGCATAAGCACGGTCAGGCGGGTCTGCAACCGACCGCGCTGTACACGCCGTTCTGACATCATTTGTCGCAAACCCACGTAACCGTAAACTACTCCCAGACTGCCATTGATGATCAGCGCCGAAAGATCATGGCCCAGCAAACGGTTGCCCCCGACCGAAATCACGGCGTAAACGACTGGCGGAACAGCAAGCCATCCAATAAAGCGGCGATTGAGATTAAGATTGGGCGCGGTCGCCTGCCGGTCGACAAGAGCGACAAAGGACAAGAATATCAGAGTGAAGGCAGGGATCAGATAATGATAGATGGCTTTGAGCGGCCATTGCAAAACACCAGCGGTAAAGCGATCCACGTG
>CAZSJU010000444.1:0-2586 GCA_964607235.1 uncultured Anaerolineae bacterium
GTGCGATGAGCGAGCCGTTACCTGCAAGAATTCCTGGTTGTGCTGTCAATCTGCTGGCCCGTCCAGAGTGGTTTATAGACCCTAGCGTGGTGACCCGGGCGCGTCTGTCCGGGGCGGGTTGGATGGCGCGGTTGCTGAGCGGCAAACTTTTTGCCGGCATAGAGATCAGCGCGATCACGCTGGGACACAAGATCAACATCCGCAAAATGGACCACTATGACCCACATTCACCGCGCGGCCTGGCCTTGCTGGCCCACGAGCTCAAGCACGTGGAACAGTACGAGCGCTATGGCCGCCTGGGATTCTATCTCAAGTATCTGCGGGATTACCTCCGTCACGGCTATGGGCAGGAAAGGCTGACGCTAGAACAAGAGGCCTACCTGTTTCAAGGTCAGGTCAAAGAACACCTGCTGCAAGAATTTGCCGGCAATCCCGGATGCCCTCTCTGCATCGAGATGGCCGAGCCACATACTCCAAACCCCGCTTTTATCAAGACGCCCGCCGAGGTGTTTTGAAAGTACGTTTGGCTATTTTCGTTTTACCGGGAGGTGGCATCAATGTTTGACCGAATGAACCATGGTTGGTGGTGGCTGCTGGTTGTCTCTTTGGTGATTATATCTTTGGCCACCTCGTCGTTAACCGTCGTGGCTGAGATCCGGCCCACTGCAACCACGGCCGACCCGCCCGAGCCGGTGTATCCGCCGGACAATGTCGACGTGACTGGCAACCCCAACGACCTCAACAAAGAGGCAAACTGGCAGGTGCATGAGCCGCTGGGCATTCCGCACTTTAGCTGGACAAACGTGATGGCCAGCAAGTACAGGCTAGAGGTGGCGACGACCGCCGCTTTTGGCGACAGTATCATCTTGACGGTGGACGATATCACCTGCAATATGTACACACCTACCGGCTTTGATCGGCATCTGATTGACCCCGGCTTTGGTTTGACCGAAGATCAGGGCGATTTTGTCGACCAGGCTGACTTTTACTGGCGCGTGCAGGCCTGGGATGACGAGATCGGGATATGGGGCGATCCCTCGGACACTTTTATGTTCACCCGTCACTGGGGCTACCGGCCAAACCTGAGCTTCCCGCCCGATGATTCGATCCAGGACGTGACGCCCTACTTTAGCTGGGAGCCGGTGCCGGGCGCGTCCTTTTACCAGATCCAGGTAGACACTAGCCCTGGCTTTGGCATGCCGCTGATCGACACGAGCACTGACGTGCCGACCTTTACGCCGAGGGGGCTCAGCAGCGGTGAAAAGCTGGCCAACGACGACGACCTGTTCTGGCGCGTGCGCGCCTTTCACTATCCCAATCAACGCCGGCCCAGTGATGGCCGCGGCGGGGTGTGGAGCGCGACGTGGCAATTCAATTTGGCTTGGAGCAGCAAGATCGCCGCAGCCGGCGCCGCATACGACACGCGTCCGTTGCCATTGATCCCGCCCAACAATGCCAACTATGTCAACCGGCCGCTGTTCTGCTGGCGGCCGGTGGCCGGGGCAGAGCTATACCGGGTTTACGTCTCCTCGAGCTCTGGTTTTGACATCGACCTGGTTGTCAACGGCGACCGCAACGAGGGCGTGACTGAGGGGACCTGCTACACCTTTAAGCGTGATAATAACTACAATTTGCAAGTCGGTGAAGATTATTATTGGCGTGTCATCGCCGAGGACGCGGCCGGCAACCGGGGCCAACCTACCGATGAGCAGGGCGGGGTGTTCCGCTTTACGGTCGCGCCCGAAGAGCCGCCGACGGCCCCGACCCCCTTTTATCCGCCCTACTATTACGCGCCGGTGAATGGGGGTCAGGCCTTTGAGGACCGCACCGTGGCGGTGCCGACCTTTGTGTGGGACCACGTCGACGGCGCCACGTCGTATCAGTTGTGCATCGACGACGCCCCGGCTATGGACTGCACTTCGGGTGAAGCCATCGTGGTCGAGACCGCCAACGCCAGCTTTACCTTTACTGACACACAGACCTATCTGCTACAGGACGGCCAGACTTGTTATTGGAAGGTGCGCTCAAACCTCTCACCGGCCTGGAGCCAGTTGTTCAACCAGTGGATGGCGCGCGTCGACCGCACGCGAATGACGGTCCACAGCGACGTGCAGTTAATCCAACCCACTTACCAACAAGAGGTATGGGCTGGTAACAAAAAATACGGCCAGGAGAGCGTGACCTATTATCCGTCCTTTGCCTGGACGGCGGTGGCGCCCCTGGGCGACGTGACCTACCAGATCCAGATCGCTCACGGCCCTGCGTTTACCGCGCTGGCCCACGAGGCTCAGACCGACTTTACGGCCTACACGCCGGTTGAGCGGCCCGAACCGGGCACCTATTACTGGCGCGTGTGGTCCATCGGGACAGTTTCGGCCTGGAGCACGATAGGGCGTTTTACTGTTAACCGCAACTTTACCCCGCTCAACGCGACCAGCCCACAAATCACGGTAGATGGTGATATGACCGACTGGACTGACCTTGAAGCGCCCTTTTACGCCCCGGATGGGGAGGACGGCGACGTGACCGACGGGGACCTGAGCGGCTTTTACGTGGCCGCCAATCCCACCGACTGGTTCTTGGGCC
>CAZSJU010000445.1:0-2576 GCA_964607235.1 uncultured Anaerolineae bacterium
CAAACGGTCACCTTTGATAATCCCGCGCCTGGTCCGGGCATCTTTGCACCACGCACGGTGTCGGTGCGCGTCAAGGACGAGTTGAGCAACAGCAGCCCGGCCCTCACCACCATCTATATGGACAGCGACGGTGACAGCATCCCCGACCACGTCGAGTGTACCAACGAGGCGGACTGCGCCGACACCGATGATGACGGCACACCCGACTATCTCGACGCCGACGACGACAACGACGGCATCCCCACCAGCGTCGAGGTCGACAACGCGCCGCCCAATGGCGATACCGACGGCGACGGCATTCCCGATCATCTAGACCTGGACAGTGACAACGATGGCATCAACGACGTCCACGAGGGCGGCGGCACCGACGACGACGGTGATGGCATGCACGACGGCCCGCAGGGCGAGCTCACCGACCCGCCCGACACCGACGGTGACGGTCAGCCCGACTATGTGGACCTGGACAGCGACAATGACACCGTCTCCGACCTGATCGAGGGCGGCAGCGGCGCCACCGACGCGGACAATGATGGCGTGGCCGACGGGCCCGACGCCGACGGCGACGGCATCGTGGATGATGCCGACGACAACGACGCCCTGTTCGGCGAAGACGGCGATGGCGGCCCCCAGGACACCGACGGCGACAATACGCCCGACTATATCGACACCGACAGCGACGACAATGGCTTTGACGACATCGACGAGGCCGGCAATAGTAACCTGGACGGGGATAATGACGGCCAGGTGGATGACGACACTGACAATGACAATGACGGCATCCCCGACAACGCCGATGACGACGATGATGTCTTTGGCGGCCTGGCTAACCCTGACACGGACGGTGACGGTATCCCCAACAGCATCGATATCGACGACGACAACGACGGCATCCCCGACAGCGTCGAGATCGCCAACGCCCCCGCCAACGGCGACACCGACGGCGATGGCGTCCTCGACCACCTGGACCTGGACAGCGACAACGATGGCATCAACGACGTCCACGAGGGTGGCGGCACCGACGCCGACGGTGACGGCATGCACGACGGCACGCAAGGCACGCTCACCGACCCGCCCGATACCGATGGCGACGGACAGCCCGACTATGTCGACCTGGACAGCGACAATGACACCGTCTCTGACCTGGTCGAAGGCGGCAGCGGCGCCACCGACGCCGACGACGACGGCGTGGCCGACGGGCCCGACGCCGACGGCGACGGCATCGTGGATGATGCCGACGACAACGACGCCCTGTTCGGCGAAGACAGTGACGGCGCCCCGCAGGACACCGACGGCGACGACACGCCCGACTATATCGACACCGACAGCGACGACAATGGAATCGACGACATCGACGAGGTCGGCAATGGCGACCTGGATGAGGACGGGGACGGACAGGTGGACGACGGCACCGACGCTGACGGCGACGGCATCCCTGACAGCGTCGATGACGCGGACGCCGACTTTGGCGGCCTGGGCACAACCGACACCGACGGCGACGGCATCGCCGACTATATCGATATCGACGACGACAACGACGGCATCCCCGACAGCGTCGAGATGGCCAACTCACCCGCAGGAACCCTCGCCCTACCCGGTGGCGACGATACCGACGGCGACGGCATCCCCGACCATCGGGACCTGGACAGCGACAACGATGGCATCAACGACGTCATCGAAGGCGGCGGCACCGACGCCAATGGCGATGGCATGCACGACGGCACGCAAGGCACGCTCACCGACCCGCCCGATACCGACGGCGACGGCCAGCCCGACTATGTCGATCTAGACAGCGACAATGACACCGTCTCTGACCTGATCGAAGGCGGCAGCGGCGCCACCGACGCCGACGACGACGGCGTGGCCGACGGGCCCGACGCCGACGGCGACGGCATCGTGGATGATGCCGACGACAACGACGACCTCTTTGGCGAGGATAACGACAGCGGCCCGCAGGACAGCGACGATGACAGCATCCCTGACTATATCGACCTGGACAGCGACGGTGACGGCGTCAACGACATTGACGAAAACAACAATGGTGACCTGGACGAGGACAATGACGGCCGGGTAGACGACGACACCGACGCTGACGGCGACGGCATCCCCGACATCGTCGATAACGATGATGATGTCTTTGGCGGCCTGGGCACGAATCGTCCGCCGGCTGTCCAAGACGACGAGCAGGCCGTGCCGGAAGGCATCGCCAGCACGCTGGACGTCCTGGCCAACGACAGCGATCCCGAAGGCGAAACCCTCACCATCACCCAGGTCAGCGCGCCGGGACACGGCGTCGCCACGACCGACGGCGCCACACTCGTCTACACGCCGACCGCGGGCTATCTGGGGACAGACATCTTGACCTACACCGCCAGCGACGGCGAACTAGAGGCAACCGCTCAGGTGACCCTGACCGTATCACCGGTGGCGGACCTGGACGTGAGTCAACGGATCGAGGCGACGTTCGGGGGCTATGACATTTTCATCGTCGCCCGCAACCTCGGTCCACGACCGGCGCCGGGGGCCGTCATCTCGGACACCTTCCCCGCCATCGTGGACCAGGTGACCTGGACCTGCGT
>CAZSJU010000446.1:0-2565 GCA_964607235.1 uncultured Anaerolineae bacterium
GCGCCGGTCATCGACCTGTCACAGCGCTGTCACATCCGCGCTTTACCGGGCGCCCGATTTTTGTTAGAATCTATGTGAGGAGTTGAGCACCCCCAGGTGCGGGATTCTGTGGTGAGCAGCTTGTTCTTCAGACTATATCTGACAATGATAGACAAGATGGACAGGATAAGGAGTGAGGCGTGACTGCCAAAATACTGGTCGTGGATGACGAGCCGCCCATCGTCGACGTGCTGTCTTTTAACCTGCAACGGGCGCACTATCAAGTGCTCGTCGCGCGGGATGGGGCGCAGGCGCTGGCGGTGGCGCGACGTGAACAGCCGGACCTGATCATCCTGGACTTGATGCTGCCCCAGATCGACGGGCTAGAAGTGTGCCGCGCCCTGCGCCGCGAGCGGGATGTGCCGATCATCATGCTCACCGCCCGCGACGACGAGATCGACCGCGTCGTGGGCCTGGAGCTGGGAGCGGACGATTACGTGGTCAAGCCCTTTAGTGTGCGCGAGCTGATGGCGCGGGTCAAGAATGTGCTGCGCCGGGTCGCCCCGCAGACCGGCCCGCCCACCCCAGGGTATGGAGCGGCGTCCGGTGAGGCGCCGCTGCAAGGGCGGCCGGCAGTCCGCGTCGGGGCGCTGACGGTGGACGCCGCCCGCCGCGAGGCCTATTGGGGCGCCACAACGCTGGCATTGACCACGCTCGAATTCGACTTGTTGCACGCGCTGGCCCGGCACGCCGGCCAGGTGTTGAGCCGCGAGCAGTTGTTGGAACACGTGTGGGGTTATGATTATCACGGTGACACGCGCGTGGTCGACGCCGCGGTCAAGCGGCTGCGCGCCAAATTGCGCCAGGCCGCGCCCCAGGCCGAATTGCTCGTTACCGTGCGCGGCGTCGGGTACAAGCTGGACGATGCCCCGGGCCCGCCGGCGCCGGCGGGCCAGGGTTGAACGGAGGAGGAGCGATGTTTTCCAGTATCCGCGCCCGGCTGACGCTGAGCCACCTGGCGGTGATCGTGCTGGCCATGGGCCTGTCGGGCTTTGTGCTGCTGTCCTTGCTCGAGCGCTACTTTTTACAGGCCGCCGAGGACAGCTTGTTGGCGCAGGCGCGCATCACGGCCCAGGCGTTGCTGCCGGGCGCGATGGTCGCCGGGGGTGGTGAGTGGGCTGCCCCTGAAGAGACGGAACTGTCTCCCGCTTCTAACGCCCTGCAACAGCAGCAGCTCAGCAACCTCTCCCTGCAGGCGCAAAATTTCTCCCCGCCGCCCGAGGACGCGCCGGCCGGAGACCTGGACCTGACTTACCTGGCCGACGTCTCGTTGCAGCTCAGCACGCAACTAGAGACCCGCATCCGTATCCTGAACACAGCGGGGATGGTGTTGGTTGATTCGCGCGTGGACGGTCGGGGCGCCGACCTGGGCGCCGACCCGTTGGTGGCCCAGGCCTTGGCCGGGCGCTCGGCCAGCCGCACCGAGCGCGTCGACGGCGAGACGACCATGCACATGGCCCTGCCCGCCACGGTGGAGGAACGGTTGGTGGGCGTGGTCTATCTCAGCCAACCCCTGCGCGACGTGGCGGCCGTGATGTCAGACTTGCGGACACAGTGGCTGCGCGCGACGGCGGTGGCGCTGCTCCTGTCGGGCGCGGTGGGGCTGCTGTTGTCGCGCGCCGTCGCCCAGCCGGTGCGCCGTTTGACGCGCGCCGCCGGGGCCGTGGCCCAGGGGCGATTTGACCAGCAAGTGCCGGTGCGCTCCCGCGACGAACTGGGCCGCCTGAGCCAGGCTTTTAACGATATGAGCGCGCGCCTGCAGGCGGCGCGCCAGATGCAAGTCGACTTTGTGGCCAACGTGTCGCACGAGTTGCGCACGCCCTTGACGTCGGTCAAGGGCATGGTCGAGACGCTGCGCGACGGCGCGGTGGATGATCTCACCGTGCGCGACCGTTTCCTGGAGACGGTGGAAGACGAGACCGACCGCCTGATCCGGTTGGTCAACGACCTGTTGACGCTGTCGCGCGCCGACTCGGAGGCACTGAACCTGCGACGCACAGGGGTGGACGTGGCCGCGTTGGCCCAGGAGGTCGTGGCCCAACTGGCGCCGCAGGCCGAGGCGCGGGCGCTGACGCTGGCGGTCCAGGCGGCGCCGGGCCTCCCGCCGGCCTGGGCCGACGCCGACCGCGTGGCGCAGGTGTTGCTCAACCTGCTGGACAACGCGCTCAAGTATTCCCGACCCGGCGGGCGTGTGACGGTGCGCGTGGCGGCCGAGCCGGACGGTGGGCTGTCGGTGCAAGTGCGTGACCAGGGCATTGGCATCCCGGCCGAGGACCTGGCACACGTCGGCCAGCGCTTTTACCGCGCCGACAAGGCCCGCTCGCGCGCCGGCGGCGGCAGCGGCCTGGGCCTGGCCATCGCCCGCGCGCTGGTGCAGGCCCACGGTGGCCGGCTGTGGCTGGAGAGCCAGGAAGGCCAGGGCACCGTCGCCAGTTTCACGTTGCCTGTCTTGGAACCACTGAGACACTGAGGGGCACTGACGGCACTGAAGGATGTCCTGCACCCTTGGAACCACTGAGACACTGA
>CAZSJU010000447.1:0-2517 GCA_964607235.1 uncultured Anaerolineae bacterium
AACTTTATCTCCTCGGCTGATCTGGACTTGGACGGCGACGTCGACTCGGCCCAACTATTCCACAACGACCTGTGAGTATTGTGCATATTGGTTGCCATCCAAATCCTCGACGATAAAGCCGACGAGGTAGGCGCCGGCGGCCGCGTCCAGTTCCTCCCACGTGAACATCTGGTCTCGGAAGGTCAGCGTGCCGCCCTCCTGAGCCGCAACCTGTGTGACGTTGCCCTGGGCGTCCAGATCCATCCACTTTTCCAGCACGGTGAACCTATCCCCGGTTTGTGGGGTGATTTCGCGTGGGGCGCCCGTCCCGCCTTCGCCCGTAAAGCCGAACACCTGTCTCAGCACCCCATCCCTAAAGTAAAGCCGTGCATAGCGGGATTCACCGCCTTCGGCGTAGGTATAGATGCCGTCCACGGAATAGATCGCTTGCTCAAATGAGACGCCATAGCTCTGCGGCGTCAAGTGGGCGACCACCGCGTCCGCGCCGTCGTCGATGGCAAACACGATGGGTTCCCATTCGAACTCCATCGTAAAGTCTCCCTCACCCCAGGCTGGATAATACACACCGTCGATCTCGCGCGTGTCGGCGCTTTCCAAATAGTCCGAATCTGCGATAAAGATGGCGTTTGACGCCTGGTCGTAAAAGCCCACAAAAAGGTAGACATAGCCGATATTTTGCCCGCTGATGTCGGCGCTCAAAAGTATGGGCTGACCGGGTGCAGCCACGCTGTCGGACAGCGTGACCGGAGAGACTTGAATCTGACCGGCGCCTGGCCCGCTGACACTGGCGCCGGCCTCTGGGATGATGAGGCCGCCGGTCGATGGCTCGAAGGGACGCCCGGTATAGTGATACGCCAAAAAGTCGTCCCACAGGGAGACCTCGGCAAAGCGTTGGGCGATGACGGTGTACGATTGGGGGCCGGCAGTAGGCGACTCGTAGAGTTGAGAGTTGGGAAAATAAATCGAGACGCCTGTGGCGCCGGGCTTTTGCGGACCTTGTCTCTTGGTGGTGACTATTCGATCCAGTGAGGCTAACACACGATCGGCAGCCTGGATGACCCCGGCATTGCGGCTCTCTTGTTTCACCAACTGGGCAAAGTGACCCAGGTCGATGTAGGAAGGCGGGATGGTGCGGCCAAAGACGCTGGTGAACGATTGGGCATACGAGCGCGCGCGGGCGGCGGTGGTCTGTTTATCCCCTTGCAACGCAAACGACAGGTCGTTGACGTTGTTCAATAGCTCTGGCATGGCTTGTAGGTCGACGACGGACAGCGTGATGTTCTGCGCCATCTGTTGGGCCAACTGGTCTGCCGTCACATCACCGAAAGAGCTGAACAGCCCACCCAGCGGCGAACCTTGCCGCAGGAATTCAGCCCGGGCTTGATCGTCGACGATACGCTGATCGTCCCGGATATAGCTTTCGACGATCAGCCGGCCCAGTTCTGCACCATCCATGTCCGGGTCCTTTTTCAGCGCCCCCAGGAACTCGGTGTAGGCCCATCCCAAGGCGGGTTCGGTCTCTTGCGAGGCTACGGCATACCGTGCATGGGGGGCCAAGGCAGTAAAGACTTCCAGGTGTCCCATCAGGCAGGCGTCCATGCCGATCAGTTCAAATTGTCCCAGGCCGGTCTGCGCCCGGATCTCCTCCAAAGCGGCATCGATCTCCATCAGGTAGAGCTGGTTGCCCAGGGCTGACGAGAGCGGGGTACTGGGATCGCCGCTGCCGCCTGGATCGGAATCGCTCCAGCCGCCAGGCCATCCCATGCCGTGATCGGATAGGATCAGAACATACTTGTCGGCCGGCAGGGTTTCGACAGCCCAGGTCACAAAGTCAACCAGTGTGTCGCCATCCGCCATGTCGACCTCTCCAAGATCCGCCACCAATTGCGAATGCACGCGCTGCAGGTCATCGTCCTGGGTGACGTAAAAGCGCCTGGCGGAAGACCAGTTGCCATCGCCTTGATAGCCCCCTCTATACCGGTCGATCTGGGCCACGATATGCAGGCGATCGCCAGAGCCTACGCGCTCGGCTTCGTTCAAATCTAAATAGATGTCCTGTTCCAAAATCTTGTCATCGGCGTCCTGATAGAGCATCACCAGCCACGTTTGCCCCGTCGCCGACGCGGTGGGGGGCACAAATGGCGCTGCCGTCTGGGGTGGCCCTTCAGTTGACGAGGGTTCGCTTGTAAAAGACACCAAACCGCCCAAATCGCCCAATATGTTCATTGCTTGGGGAAAGACAAACATGACGGCGCACAAGAGGCAAGCGCCGACCAGGATCAAGAGGATGAGGACCGTTGGGCTGATGTTCATCCCGCTGAGAAGCTGCCCGACAGGTATTTGGCTGCCAGCGGCGGGTTCTCCTGTTCTCGTGGAAGACGGCGTCTTATCTCTGGAAGCAGGCTTTTTGCGGCTAGGCGTCGCGGCCCTTTCCCGATCTTGGCTTGTGCGGTCGCTGCGCCTGCGGCGCTGCACCTGCACTTTTCTTTTCGGCTTGTTGGAATCGCCAGGCTCTTT
>CAZSJU010000448.1:0-2515 GCA_964607235.1 uncultured Anaerolineae bacterium
GAGAAGGCTCCTGCCCGAGTCGTTACCGCGCCCTTTTTCTATTTGGCTGCCTCCCGCAGCCGCCGTATATTCTCCCCCACCGTCCCCTCCCCGTTAAAGACGGCCGAGCCGGCGACCAACACCGTCGCCCCGGCTTCCACCGCCTCCGCGATGGTGTCCGGATTGATGCCGCCGTCGACCTCCAACTCGGCCGGGGAGCCAATGTCGTCCAGCATCGCCCGCAGCCGGGCGATCCGGCCAGTGCTGCTGGGGATATAAGACTGCCCCCCGAAACCCGGATTGACCGACATCACCAACACAATGTCCACCTCGGGCAAAATCTCCTCCAGGCACACCAGCGGCGTCGCCGGGTTCAACGTGACGCCCGCCCGAATGCCCAGTTCTTTAATCTGCTGGATCGTGCGGTGCAGGTGCGGGCAGGTCTCCACGTGCACGATCAACCCGCTGACCCCCGCCTGGGCAAACGCCTCCAGGTAGCGCTCAGGCGCCTCGATCATCAAGTGCGTGTCCAGGCGCAGGTCGGTGACGCGCCGCAAGGCGCGCACCACCAACGGCCCAATGGTGATGTTGGGCACAAAATGGCCGTCCATGACGTCCACGTGCAGCCGGTCCACGCCGGCCGCCTCGGCCGCCTTGACCTGCTCGCCCAGGCGCGCAAAGTCGGCGGAAAGAATAGATGGCGCGATGTTAGACATAGCAGTTCCTTTGGTCAGTGCAACCAAAGAAACCAGGTTTTTCCACCCCAGGACCGCTCTAGTCCATGAAAATCGCACGGGATGAGACATACTTTGACTCGATAGACACCTAAAAACCTGGTTTCTAGCTCCTACCCTCAAACATCCCGAGTGTACTCAGTATTGAAAAGCTTGTCAAGCGCACCCCAACAAAAAACTTGCCCGTCCATTGACAGCCCCACCAAAAGCGGTATAATGACCCTTGCCACGGACCATCAGGCCGTGAGCCGAATCATAAAACAAGAGCACCGCTTGCCGGTGCCGCTGGGATCGTCAAGGCGACCGAGACGGCAAAAAGGGAGTGGTTACTGATCGTGGGGCGTTTCCGCCCGGCCATCCACCACTTTGCGCCTGCCCATCCCAACGGGAGGCGTTTTTTCGTGCTGACCGCACAACCCATCATCCAAATTCACGCGCTGGAACACACCTACGCGGGTCAAGGGACCACGCCGGTCGCGGCCTTGCGCGGCGTCGATCTATACTTCCACTCTGGCGAATTCGTCGCCATCGTCGGGGCCAACGGCTCCGGCAAGACCACCCTGGCCCGCCATCTCAACGCGCTGCTCCTGCCGACCCAGGGGCGCGTCCTGGTGGACGGCATGGACACCCAAGACCGCGCCCTGTGGCCCGACATCCGCTCGCAGGTTTCCATGGTCTTTCAATTCCCCGAAGACCAGATCGTGGCCACGACGGTAGAGGACGACGTAGCCTTTGGCCCGGAGAACCTGGGGTTGCCGACCGCAGAAATCGAACGCCGCGTGCGCTGGGCGCTAGAGACGGTAGGCATGTGGGACCTACGCCAACGCCCGCCGCACTTGTTGTCCGCCGGGCAGCAACAGCGGGTAGCCATCGCCGGCGCCCTGGCGATGCGCCCGCGCTGCCTGGTGCTGGACGAGGCCACCGCGATGCTCGATCCTACCGGTCGCCGCGAGGTCCTGGCCCTGCTGCGCCAACTGCACCGCGAGGGCATGACTGTCATCCTGATCACCCATTGGATGCACGAGGCGGCCCTGGCCGAACGCGTCATCGCCCTGTCGGAGGGCCAGGTGGCCTTTGACGGCGCGCCCCGGAGGCTCTTTGCCGATGCAACGCGGCTGGCCGCCCTGGGATTAGAGCCGCCGCCGCTGGCCGCCCTGGCCGCCGAGCTGACGCGCCGCCGGCCCGATTTGCGCGACCTTTTAACCCTGGACGAACTGACGGACGCCCTGGCGCCACGCCTGCCTCAGGACGGCCCACCGATCGAGGTACAAACAACGCCAGGCCCCGACCCGAATATCGCGCCCCTGGTGCAGGTGGAGGCCCTGCACCACACTTATCTGCCCCAGACCCCGCTGGCCGCGACGGCCCTGCACGGCGTCAGCCTGCAGGTCTATCCCGGCGAGGTGCTGGCCCTGCTGGGACCAACTGGCTCGGGCAAATCCACCTTGTTGCAACACATCGCGGGGCTGTTGCCCGACCTGGCGGGCACGGTGCAAATAGATGCTCCCGCATCCGAGGCGGGATGCCAGACGGTGGGCATGTTGTTCCAGAAACCGGAGCAGCAACTGTTCGAGACCTATGTGGGCGACGACGTCGCTTTCGGGCCGCGCCAACTGGGCCTGGACCGCGCGGCGCTGCGTGAGCGCGTGCGCTGGGCGATGGAGACGGCCGGCCTGCCCTTTGAGACCTACAAGGACCGCTTTACCCAGAGCCTCTCTGGCGGCGAGAAACGCAAAGCCGCGCTGGCCAGCGTCCTGGCGCTGCGCCCCACGCTGCTGCTGCTGGACGAGCCTAGCGCCGGG